>NZ_DATMTD010000097.1:0-9393 GCF_035565035.1 Oxalicibacterium sp.
ACAAGCGTACCGATGCGGCCTAACTTGCACTTAAATCTGACATGTCAGTAGTAAACATAAAGATGAGATTGCATCAGGCCCCTTAATTTTTCTGGAGGTTCTCATGACTCAAACAACTCTTCCCGCAACTTCCGTGGGTACAAGCAGATGGTGGCAACTCTTCTTCGGCGTGGTGGCGATGATGGCGATCTCCAGCCCGCAATATGTATGGGCATTGTTCACGACCGATTTGACAAAAGCGCTGGGCGCAACGTTGCCGGAAGTGCAGGTGACCTTTGCGATCCTGATCGTTGCGCAGACTTTCCTGTCGCCGTTCCAGGGATTCCTGATCGATAAATTCGGCCCGCGCATGCTGCTTTCCGCCGGTGCGATCCTGACGGCATTGAGCTGGGTGCTGGCATCGTATGCGACCAGCGTCTGGGGTTTGTATATGACCTACGGCCTGCTCGGCGGCGTCGGCACCGGGATTATCTATGTCGGCGTGGTCGGCCTGATGGTGCAATGGTTTCCGGACAAGCGCGGCTTCGCGGTCGGCATGGTCGCTGCGGGTTACGGCTTCGGCGCGATCCTGACGACGTTTGCGATTTCCTCGCATATCAAATCGTCAGGCGTGTCCAGCACGCTGATGACATTTGGCCTGATCCTTGGCGTGGTCGGTTTTCTGGCGGCGCAGGGGATGCGTCGTCCGAAGAGCGATGAAGTCGTCGAACTCGCAACGCGGTTCAAGACGGCTAGCGCCAATCGCGAATCCGGGCATGGATACAAATCGAGCGAGATGCTGAAGAAGCCGGTCTTCTGGCTGATGTTCATCATGATGACGATGATGTCGACGTCGGGTCTGATGGTCATTTCGCAGATGGGTGCATTTGCCAAGGATTTTGGCGTGCATGAGGCGATGGTATTCGGCTTGGCGGCCTTGCCGCTGGCATTGACGATCGATCGCTTTGCCAATGGTTTGACGCGACCGTTCTTCGGCTGGGTGTCGGATCGCATCGGTCGCGAAAACACGATGTTCATCGCGTTCGGCATGGAAGGTGTGGCGATGACGCTGTGGCTGCTGACGACGCATAACCCGGTGTTGTTCGTGTTGCTGTCGGGTGTCGTGTTCTTCGGCTGGGGTGAAATTTTCTCGCTGTTCCCGTCCATCCTGACCGATACCTTCGGTACCAAGCACGCCACCACCAACTACGGATTTCTGTACATGGCGCAAGGTGTCGGCTCGGTACTGGGCGGTCCTCTGGCCGCGATGCTGCACGATGCGACCGGTTCGTGGACGCCGGTGTTTGCGACCGTAATCTGCATGGATTTTCTGACTGCGCTTTTGGCGATCCTTATTCTCAAGCCGGTGCGCCGCAAGTTTCTTGCGAAGACGAAAGAGGATTTTTCTGCAGGCGATGTTGCGGTGCCAGCGGCATCGTAAGTTTTTCAGAGTGCAAGCGGTATCTCACGCTTTTACTCCATGAATCGGAGGATTGTTCGTGGTGCGGACAATCCTTGTTTTTAACTGTTGTTGTGAAAAGGGATTTCATGCTGAACACGACCCACGCCACACGTGGCATGGCGGTTGCACCGCATTCACTGGCGTCGCAGGCTGCGCTGTCCGTTCTGCAGGATGGTGGCAATGCAATCGAGGCGATGATGGCTGCGGCATCGACCATCGCCATTGTTTATCCACACATGAACGGAATCGGCGGCGACGGCTTCTGGGTTATTTCCGAACCGGGCAAACCAGTCGTGGCGATCGAAGCGTGCGGTACGGCCGGTGCGGACCTTACTATCGATTTTTATCGCAAGCGGGGATTGGTCACTATTCCGGTTCGCGGTCCGTTGGCCGGCGCCACGATGGCGGGCACGGTCAGCGGCTGGCAGACGGCATTCGAAATCAGTGCGTCTTGGGGCGGTCGATTGCCGCTGACGCGTCTGTTGGCCGATGCCATTCATTACGCCGAGGACGGCATCCCGGTGACGCGCTCGCAGTTCGCAAGCACGTCAGCAAAGATCGAGGAACTGAAAAATCAGCCCGGTTATGCCGATACGTTTCTGGTCGACGGCAAACCGCCGACCACCGGCAGTCGTTTCGCACAACCACGACTCGGAAAGACTTTACGTACGCTGGCGGAACAGGGACTGGACAGTTTTTACCGTGGCGATCTTGCAGAAACGATCGCCGCCGATCTGAGGGATGCCGGGTTGTCCATCACATTGCAGGACCTGCATCACTATCGCGCGCGCATCGTGCCGCCGGTCCATCTGGCGCACAGTCTGGGCGATATCTACAACACCGCACCGCCGACGCAGGGTGTTGTTTCTCTCGCGATTCTCGCGATTCTCGATCGACTGCAGATCGGGCAATACAAGGAAGACAGTCTTGAATATGTGCATCTGCTGGTCGAAGCGACCAAGCAGGCATTCAGGATCCGCGATCGCTATGTGACTGATCCGGAGCACATGGAAATCGATCCGCAGACGATTTTGACGGACGAGTTTTTACAACCGTACGTGCAAGCGATCAGCTTGCAGCGCGCTTATCCGTGGGGGCAGGGAAAAGGCCCGGGCGATACGGTCTGGCTGGGTGTCATCGATGGCGAAGGTCGTGCGGTGTCCTTCATTCAAAGCATCTATCACGAGTTCGGCACCGGCGTCGTGCTGTCGCGCAGCGGGATCAACTGGCAGAACCGTGGTTGTTCCTTTTCGCTTGATGCGCAACATCCGAATGCGCTGGTGCCGGGTAAGAAACCGTTCCATACCTTGAACCCGGCGCTGATGCGCTTCAAGGACGGTCGCACGATGGTGTACGGCACAATGGGCGGCGACGGACAGCCGCAGACGCAGGCTGCCGTGTTCACGCGTTACGCAGTTTTCAATCAAGCTGTGCAACAAGCGATCTCGGCACCGCGCTGGCTGCTTGGCCGGACATGGGGGCAAAGTTCCGAATCGCTGAAACTGGAAAACCGTTTTACGCCCGACATCATCAATGGTTTGAAGGCGCTCGGCCACGATGTGGATGTGATCGGCGAATTCGATGAAATGGTGGGTCATGCCGGCGCCATTGTCAGAACGCCGGCCGGCATGTTCGAAGGCGGCTTCGATCCGCGCAGCAATGGTGCGGTGGCGGGTTTCTGATACGACTGGTTTGGATCGGGTTTTACAGGCCGCCCATGAACTGCAGCGTTTTGCGCGTGTACTCTTCCACGTAATCGATTAATCGATCGGCCGCATCGCGCGCGCCTGGTTCGTCGTTGGCGGCGATGGCGCGTGCAATTTTCGCGTGAAGTTGCGCCACGCGCTGCAGATCGCCGAAGCGCTTGAAATGCAGATACCAGAAGCGCCGGGTTTGTGCCTCGATCGGGCCAATCGCGTAAGACAGATATTTGTTCTGGGCGGTATCGATGCACAGACTGTTGAATTCACGGTCGGTTTCGATGAAGATCGTGCCGTCATTTTCCTGCGCGGCGTGATCGAAACTGTCAGCCAGCTTCATGAACACGCTGCGCTGTTCCTCCATTGCCAACCGGGCGGCACGGCCGGCGATGATTTTCTCCAGCTCGCGCCGGACTTCGATCATGTTCAGCTGATCGGCAAGATCAATTTCCGACACGATGACACCGGAACGCGGCAGGATCTTTACATTGCCTTCGATGGCCAGGCGTTGCAGCGCCTCGCGCAACGGTGTGCGGCCGAAACCGAGCGAGCGGTTCAGTGCCTTCTCTGAAATCTTGCTGCCGGGTGGCAGCTTCAGCGTGACAATCATTTCTTCCAGGATGCGATAGGCCATCTGCGCCTGATTCTCGCCGTTCCCTTCCATTTCGGATTGCAGTGCCTTGATTTGTTCTTCTGTAATCATGTGGTCAGCCTTGAATGCCGTGTTGTCTGCTGGATGCCAGCCTTACACGCTTCGCTTCGAATAACAGGATGATGCCGATTATACGTATCCGTATATTCGTTTCGTTCTTTTCACGAAGCAAGAAAAGCGCCTGGAAGCAAAACAATTCACCATTCAATTCTTTCGAGCGACCATTGTTCTGAAATCGTTTTCACATAAAAAAGCCCGCGACGTGCGCGGGCTTCATCATCCAATAAGTGCAATCAGTAACGATAGACCCGGCTGTTTTCAATGCGGACACGGTCACCGACGCGCAGGTCGTTGACGCTATCGAGCGTCATGGTTTGATACGCGCCATTGTCCAGGCGTACACCGACCTGGTAGACGTCGCGTGTCTGCTGGTTGTTGCGCTGGATCTGGTTGCCGACGAGTGCACCGCCAACGGCGCCCGCTGCAGTAGCCAGTGCACGTCCGGAGCCGCCGCCGATCTGGTTGCCGACTACGCCGCCGACCACGCCGCCGACGAGCGCACCGCCAACGCCGCTATTGCCGCTGGAAGCCTGCACGACCTGGATTGAGTCAACGACACCATACGCCGAGTTGTAGACAGGGGCGTTGGAGACCGGATAAGTATTATTTGGATAATCGGTATTGTTTTGCGGCGTGCCGCAGCCGGATAGGATGGCGGCAGAAGCAATGGCGAGTACGGCGATTTTTTGATTTGTTTTCATGATGACTCCTGTTGTGGTGGGCACAGACTGGAGTCAGCGTAAGCGTTTGATGCACGACGTTCGGTTCGGTAGCGCACGTACCTGCAGGAACAGGGAAATTGGTCCCGCCGACAGGAATCGAACCTGTATCTAGCGCTTAGGAGGCACTCGTTCTATCCATTGAACTACGGCGAGACGCTGAAAAATGAGCAAACTGTTCATTTCCGCCCCGGATTATAGCCGACCGCTGTAAAGATTCGGAGTGAAACCCGGAGGGAAGGGGCGTCTGTCGGTACAATGCTGGCTTCGTTCTTTAATCGATTGCGTGCATTCGCTCGCGATTTCATCCCTGGGTTTTTATGGCAGTTCTTTCTCTATCCAACGCACAGCTCGCGTTTGGTCATGTTCCCTTGCTCGATCATGCGGAATTTTCTCTGGAAACCGGTGAACGCGTCGGTCTGATCGGCCGCAACGGCACCGGGAAATCTTCACTGCTGAAGATCATTGCCGGTCGCTCCAAACTGGATGATGGCCTGTTTGTCATGCAGCAAGGTATCAAGATCGCCTACGTCGAGCAGGAGCCGCATTTTTCTCCGGAGACATCCGTATATGACGCCGTCGCGTCCGGCATGGGCGAATTGCAGGCGTTGCTGACCGAATACGACGCGTTGACCGGGCAATTCGGTGGCGACAACGACGATGCACTGATGGAGCGCATGCACGATATTCAGGTCAAGCTCGATGCGGCCGATGCATGGAACCTGAATCACAAGGTGGAAGCGACGCTGGATCGCCTGAATCTCGTCAAGGACGCGACGATGGGGACACTGTCGGGCGGCATGCAGAAACGCGTCGCGCTCGCGCGCGCATTGGTCAGCGCGCCGGATGTGCTGCTGTTGGACGAACCGACCAACCATCTGGATTTCACATCGATACTCTGGCTGGAAGGCTTGCTGCGCGAATTCAAGGGAAGCGTTTTATTCATCACCCATGATCGGAGCTTTCTCGATAACGTGGCCACCCGCATCATCGAACTGGATCGCGGCAAGCTGCTTTCCTTCCCCGGTAATTTCACGACCTATCAAGGGCGCAAGGCCGAGTTGCTGGCGAATGAAGAAGTCGAGAATGCCAAATTCGACAAGTTCCTCGCGCAGGAAGAAGTCTGGATTCGCAAAGGCGTGCAGGCGCGCCGCACGCGCGACGAGGGACGAGTACGCAGGCTGGAAGAATTGCGCCGTACGCGCAGCGAGCGTCGCGAGCAGCAAGGACAGGTCAAGCTGGATGTTTCATCCGGCGATCGTTCAGGCAAGATCGTGGCCGAACTGGAAAACATCAACAAGGTCTACGGCGACAAGGTCATCGTGCGTGATTTCAGCGCGACGATTCTGCGTGGCGACAAGGTCGGTCTGATCGGTTTGAACGGCGCAGGCAAGACGACACTGCTCAAAATTATTCTCGGCGAAGAAACACCGGATTCCGGTAGCGTCAAGCAGGGGACCAAACTGCAGATCGCGTATTTCGACCAGATGCGTGCGCAGCTGAACGAGGATGCCAGCCTGGCCGACACGATCGCGCCGGGCAGCGACTGGGTCGAGATCAACGGCCAGCGCAAGCATGTGATGACGTATCTGAATGATTTCCTCTTCGCGCCGGAACGTGCGCGTTCACCGGTCAAATCGTTGTCAGGCGGCGAGCGCAATCGTTTGCTGCTGGCGCGCCTGTTCGCCAAGCCGGCCAATGTCTTGGTGCTGGATGAACCGACCAACGATCTGGATATCGATACGCTGGAACTGCTGGAAGAGCTGCTGGAAGATTACAAAGGCACGGTTTTCCTCGTCAGCCATGACCGAACCTTCCTCGATAACGTGGTGACGCAGGTAATCGTGGCAGAAGGCGACGGTGCGTGGCGCGAATACATCGGTGGTTACAGCGACTGGGAACGCGTGCGTCCTGCGGCAACGCCGGCAGGTGCACCGAAAGCGGTAGCCAAGGTAGAAGCAAAAACCGAAACGGCGCCGGCCCCGGTTGCACCTGTATCAAAGAAAAAGCTCAGCTATAAAGAACAGCGCGATCTGGAAACCTTGCCGACAATGATTGCGCAACTGGAAGAAGAGCAAAAGTTGATTACGGAAAAACTCGCCGACGCAAATCTGTATACCCAACAGCCTGACGAAGTTAAACGGCTGAACCAGCGTTTTCAGGAAATCGATGAAGCGTTGCTGGAAATGCTGCAAAAGTGGGAAGACGTCGACGCACGTTCGAAAGGCTGATGCCGGGCGTCATTATTCACTGGCTCTTTACCACACCAGCTCAATTCAGGCGCCCGATTGCCTCGCGCAATTCGGGTAGACGCGCCTGCACCGCGGCAGCATCCATCGCATACGGTCGTTGTGCAAGATAGGCTTCCAGATCCTGTAATGCTGCTTGCGGACAATCCAGATGCGCGTATGCCAGCCCGCGATCGCGGCGTTCGGTAATATCGTGCGGTAGCAGGATCAGCAACCTTTCCTGCACGGCCAGCAGACGCTGCCAGCGCTTGTGCTGCATGAACAACGCTTTCAGATTGCGCAGCATGCGAACCAGAATATCGCGTGAACTGGCGGATGCAAGATACGCGCTGAGCTGAAAATCATCGGGAAAATCCTGCTGCAGGATATACGGTTCAATGCGCTCTTCCAGTTCCTCGCGTGACAGGCTGGTGCCATTGAAAGGATCGAGCACCACCTGACCGGATTGCACCGTCATCTTCATCAGGAAATGTCCGGGGAATGAAATGCCGTGCACGTCCAGTTCGATCTGACGCGCCAGTTCCATGTACAACACCGCGAGCGAAATCGGAATGCCGCGTCGTGTATGCAATACGCGATGCAGATAACTATTGTCGGGATTGTAGTAATCGTTGACGTTACCGCTGAAGCCGAGCTCGTTGTAGAAGTAATAATTCAACAGTCGCAGTTTTTGCAGGCTGGACGCATCGGCGGGCAGGCGTTGCCTGAGCCGCGCGGCGAGTGTGTCGGTTTCCGTCTGCAGTGCGTCCAGATCGAGTTCCGGATCAATATCTTGCGCTATTGAAAGTGCGGCCTCGAACAGTGGAATGCTGTCTTCCTGTTGGACCAGTGTGGCAAAGTATTCGAGGGATTTGATCGTCATACGCCTCCCGTCATGAGGTGTCTATCCTGTTCAGATGCCTGTTTCAACGATCAGTTCGCGATGCGCTTGAAATCCCGGAACCGGAATCCCATTGCCAGCAACGAGCCGAAGTAGGTGATGCCGCATGCAGCCAGAACCACCAGCAGAGCGCCGACACGTTGCAGCGGAACGACACGCAACCCGACCCAGTCGAACTGCGCTGCCACCCATAATGCCACGCCTGCCATCAAAATGAGTGCGCCTGCAAGACGAATGAGAAAAGTCCGCCAGCCGGGCAAGGCGCTATAAATCCCGCGACGCTTCAGTCCCCAGTACAAAAAAGCGGCATTGATGCAGGCACCGAGGCCGATCGATAACGCCAGGCCTGCATGTGCAAACCATGGGACAAAAAGCAGATTCATCAGCTGTGTGGCGATCAGCACGCCGATGGCAATCTTGACCGGCGTTTTGATGTTTTGCTGGGCATAGAATCCGGGCGCAAGAATCTTGACCAAGATCAAACCGATCAAACCGACGCCATAGGCAACCAGTGCCTTTGACGTCATGGCAACTGATAATGCATCGAATCTGCCGTAATGAAAAAGTGTGGCAGTCAGCGGTTCTGAAATGGTCGCCAGCGCTACGGCGCAAGGTAAGGCGAGCAGGAAGGTCAGTCGCAATCCCCAATCGAGCAATGCGGAATATTCCTTCTTGTCGCCCTCGAAATTTGCCTTCGACAAACTTGGCAGCAAAATTGTGCCGAGCGCCACGCCCAGCAATGCCGTCGGAAATTCCATCAGGCGATCGGCATACGACAGCCAGGACACGCTGCCGCTTTGCAGGCGTGATGCAATATTCGTATTGATCATCAGGCTGATTTGTGCGGCGGAAACGGCAAAAACTGCCGGGCCCATTTTGCGCAGGATCTTGCGCACGCCGGCATCCGCCAGACTACTGAATGGATTGCCCGACAGGCGCGGCAACATGCCGATTTTCGACAGGGCAGGTACTTGGATGACCATCTGCAGGACGCCGCCAACCAGTACGGCAATCGCCATCGCATAGATGGGTTGCTCCAGATGCGGCGCCAGAAACAGGGTCGCGACGATGAAGGTCAGGTTCAGCAGAACGGGTGTGAAGGCAGGAATCTTGAATTCGCGCCAGGTATTCAAAATGCCGCCACTCAGAGCAACGAACGACATGAACCCGATATAGGGAAACATGATGCGGGTCATCCAGACCGACGCGTCGAACGCTTCCGATTTCGACTTCAGTCCCGTGGCAATCAGATAAATAATGGCGGGCGAGGCAATGATGCCGATCACGCAGGTCAGCAACATGGTCCACATCAATACCGTCGAGACATGGTCGACCAGATCCTTGGTCGGACCATCGCCTTTCTGGCTCTTGTATTCAGCCAGAATCGGCACGAACGCCTGCGAAAATGCACCCTCGGCAAACAGCCGGCGCAACAGGTTGGGGATGCGGAAAGCAATATTGAAAGCGTCCGTATAGGCAGAGGCCCCGAACGCCCGTGCAAACAAAATCTCGCGGATCAAGCCCGTCACGCGAGAAACCATCGTCATGCCGGATACCGCCGCAAGCGTTTTGTGCAAGTTCATGGAGCGGGATTATAGCGGTTAGCTATAAAACAATGGGTAAGGCGGAATCAGCGGATATTCGGAAGCGTGTGTGAAAAACGTTTTGTTATTTAATTAATAATTTCCTGAT
>NZ_DATMTD010000098.1:0-122010 GCF_035565035.1 Oxalicibacterium sp.
GATTACCAAAACGATATTTCAAAATTAAAGGCAATCAAATCAGCGAACATAGTTATTGGTAAACCATCGGAGGAAATTTTCTTATGTCCGATTTGCAATAATGACTTAAGCCTGCCTGACATTAAGCATGAACACAATATAGCGGAAGAAGACAAAGTCAATCATGAGGTCAATACGTTAGTCAGAAGAATTCGAGAAATTGATCTCTTAATAAATTCTGAACGAGATCAGCATCATCAATTTACATTTAAGTTAAACGATCTATTTGATGAACAACTGCGCACTCGCAGAATGTTGGATGAAGAATCTAGATCAATGATTACTCCTTACCTTTCGGAGCGAGATGGATTAGCGTCCGAACTAGCTACGGTTCGCCAAAAATCAAAGCAACTTCATCATTCTTTGAAAATACGCAATCAACAAAAATCTATTGGCGAATATATTGATGATTTGACAAATCGTATAGATGCATTGAACGTCAAACTGGAGAGTTTGAAAGAATCTGCACCTTCTATGACCGAAGTATTGAATAACCTCGGTAAAAAACTTGACGCTTATCTAAAGAAAGTAAAAATTAAAGATCGTCTAGAAGTTGGAATCGATGAGACATCCATGCTTCCGACGTTACGCCAACGCCTTTACAAAGACATAACCTCGGGTGGCCTCCGAACAATACTATCAATTGGATATTTTTTAAGCTTATTAGAATATGCCGTTGAAAATAACACCAATCTTCCGGCATTCCTCATGATTGATACGGTAGGTAAGTATTTAGGGAAAACCCAAACACAGTACAACGAGACCGACAAGAATCAAGATAAAGCAGAAGAGATTTCGGATCCATCAAAGTACAACAATATGTATGAACATATTATTGATATTGCGGAATTTGCTGAGATGAATGACGTTCGATGCCAAATGATTTTGGTCGACAACGATGTTCCTGCAGGTATTCAGGAAAAATATTCAGGATTTGTTGTCGCTCATTATAGTTCTGAGGGAAGAAACAACCTGCCATTAGGATTAATTGACGACGCCATCCCTTTAAAAAGCTCATAAAACCGATGGTTCTTGAAATACCTTCTTCAAATAAGCCAAAAACGTCCCGTCCGTCACCAGCGCCTTGCCCGGTGAATCGGACAGCTTGGTGACCGGTTGCCCGTTGCAGGCAACCAGCTTCATCACAATACTCAAGGGTTCATAACCGACGTCGTTCGTCAGATCGGTGCCGATGCCAAAACCGGTCATCGTGCGATCGGCGAAGTGGCGGTACAGCGCCAGCGCGCGTGGCAGGTCGAGTGCGTCGGAGAAGACGAGGCGCTTGGTGTGGGCGTCGATCTTCAACTTCACGTAATGCGCGAGCGCCTTCTCGCCCCATTCGAACGGATCGCCGGAATCGTGGCGCAGGCCGTCGAACAACTTGGCGAAATACAGATCGAAGTCGGCGAGGAAGGCGTCCATGCCGACCACGTCGGTCAGTGCGGTGCCGAGGTCGCCGCGATATTCCTGCACCCAGTCTTCCAGCGCGGCCTTCTGAAAATCCCGCAGACGCACGCCGAATCCCTGATACGCCTGCAGATATTCGTGCGCCATCGTGCCGATGGGAACAAGGCCGAACTTCTTGGCGAAGTAGACGTTGGACGTGCCCTTGAAGAATTGCGGCACATCGCGCGCGAAGGTCGAGACGACTTCTTCATGCCATGCAGCAGAGAAGCGGCGGCGCACACCGAAGTCGAAGAATTCGAACGGGTTGGTGCACGGTAGCTCTGCTGAAAATGTGCGCAGCAGGTCGATCTTCGCCTGCAGGCGCGCGCGGCCTTCCGTCAACGCCTTCTGCTGATCGAAGCGGCGGAAGTACAGTTCGTTGACGATGGCGAGGACGTGAATCTCGAATCCCATCACATGCACCATCGGGCCGCTGGCGACGATTTCCAGTTGATCGCCGTCGGTCGAGACGTCGATGAAATGACGCTGGAAGCGGAACACGGTGAGGAAGTCGACGAAGTCGCTCTTGATGAAGCGCAAGGTGCGCAGATACGCCAGCTCGTCGTCGCGATAGGTGAGCGTGCACAGATGATCGAGTTCGCGTTCGACGTCCTGCTTGAGTTCGGCCAGCGGATAGGCGGGCTGGTTGCGACAGACGAAACGATAACTCGCCTGCGCCGCCGGATGGCTGTGCAGCAGCGCCTGCCACATGGTGAATTTGTAGAGGTCGGTTTCCAGCAGGCTGTGGACGATATGAGTCATGGATTGTCGTTTCTTCGCGTGGATTTTCGGTCTTTCGGAGTATTGCTTCATGCTGCGCGTGCATTGATTGCTTTAAAGCGAGAATTGCCTCACGCTGTGCGGTTAGACCAATGACCGCTACCGTGGATAACATGAAGCTCTCGACATTCATCACCAGTAATATGCAAGAGATTCTTACGGAATGGGATCATTTTGCAAGCATACTTGAGCCCGAACGCATCCTCTCCAAGAAGGAAATCCGGGATCATGCAGAACAGATACTGCGCGCAATTGCCGTCGATATCGATACCCGACAGAGCCCTGGAGAGCAGCTTGATAAATCTCGCGGCATGTCCTCCGACAAAACGGCCACGACCGGCGCATCCATACATGGAACGGCGCGACAGGGCGACGGGTTTACGCTGTTGCAACTGACTGCAGAATATCGCGCTCTTCGTGCGACCGTACAACGTCTGTGGTTTGCTCTTGGTAACGAGTTGTCACCGGAGCACAGCGCCGATCTTATCCGCTTCAATGAGGCAATCGATCAGGCGTTGGCTGAATCCGTAGTGACCTATTCGGCGCAAGCAACACTTGCCAGAGATACTTTTTTGGCGATACTGGGGCACGATCTGCGCGGCCCTCTCGCGACAATCGCCTTATCGGGCAGCCTGCTGAGCCAGCCTGGCATCAAGATGGAAGCCGTTGCAACGGCCGCCTCGCGGATAAAACGAAGTGCGTCGGTCATGAACTCAATGGTCAACGATCTGCTTGAATATGCGCGCGCCGAGCTGGGCGGTGAAATGCCCATGACGTTTGCAACGGCAGACATACTGGATATCTGCCAGGCAGCAATTGCGGATGCGTCAGCCCTTCATCCGAATTGTCCGTTCTTGCTGGATGCGCCGGAATCAACCATCGGCGAGTTCGACCGCGTGCGACTTCAGCAGGTGCTGACGAATCTGCTGAATAATGCCGCCCAGTACCGGGGAGACGAAAAGCCGGTCACCATGACGATGTCGTCGACGGCGCAGAGCGTGATGGTCGCAATCCGGAACTCTGGTGCGTTGATTCCGAAGGATGCGATCGATGCGATATTCGATCCCATGGTGCAACTTGCAATCACCAATGAGCAACCGGCACGCGCGCCGACAAGTCTAGGTCTCGGCTTGTATATTGCCAAGACGATCACCGCCGCGCATGGCGGCACCATCTCTGTCGTCTCGGAAAAACTGACCGGAACGGTTTTTACAGTCGTCATTCCCCTCTAAAGGCGAAGCTGGCGTGTTGTCCTACAACATAACGTGTGTTGCGCCTCTTGTAGCCGGTGCCACGCTATGGGATGGTGGTTAAAAGGAAAACCAATGGGCGAAACGATTTTTGTAGTGGATGACGATCCCGATATGCTGGAGGTCATCGAAGAGGCACTTGTCTTCAAACAGTATGTCGTCCATCGTGCGCGGGATGGTCAACAGGCTTGGGAAATGCTGCGCGATGAAAGTCCGGGCATCATTCTGGCTGACTTTCAAATGCCGAACCTGAACGGGTCGGAGTTATTCGACAGGGTCAGAGGCTCGCATAACAACTACGCGACGCCGTTCGTATTTATGAGTTCGACGCCAGAGTTGATCACCTCCACCGGCTCGTACACCGTGCTACGAAAGCCCTTTAACCTCGATACCCTGATTCAGAAGCTGGAATGGGCAATTACCGGCGAAGGCAAGGGGAACCATTCCATGAATCCAAGTCATTAGGTTTGCATTCAGCATCATTCACCTCTTCATCCGGCAAGCGTGACCGCATAGAAGCTTCGTCCTTGAATACCGACCTGCGGCATCACTGAAGGTGGGTCGGACGTTTTGGCGAACCATGCATCTGGATGTGGATGATGAAATAAAAAGGCGACCGATCGGTCGCCTTTTTATTTGTTCTCAGTGTTCCCGGACTTGATTCATCACAGAGCAACGCCCTAACACCGCCTCCGCACTCAACCTGCCCCAAACAATCCGTCTGCATCCAGAATCGCATAGACAATACCCGGGTTCTTTTCAAGGCATTTGCGCACGGCAGCGGGCACGGTCTGTCGCGTCTTCTTGCACAAGCCGGGTTGCTCGATCAACTGGATGTTGAGGCCGCGCACGGTGCGCACTTCGTTGTCGCCGGGGCCGATCTGCAGCACGATGCCAAGCTGTTCGAACATGCGCTCCTTGATGTAGAGCAGTTCGGCGTAATTGGCGATGGCTTCGATGCGCGCCAGCAGTTTTTTTTCTTCCTGCCTGGTGAGCATCAGCACGCGTCGGTCGCTGGCCGGATCGTTCAGCAGAATCTCGCGCTCGCAGCCGCATGCGCCGGGCGGGCATTCGACGCGGAGGGGGACGGTGAACAATTGCGACATGGCGACGAATCAGTGTTGGGTTCAGGTGAGCATGGACGCGATCAGACTTTCTTGACGAATTCGGACTTGAGGCTCATTGCACCAAAGCCGTCGATCTTGCAGTCGATGTCGTGATCGCTATCTACCAGACGGATATTCTTGACCTTGGTTCCCATCTTGAGCGTGCCGCCCGATCCTTTCAGTTTCAGATCCTTGATGATGCTGACGGTATCGCCGTCCTGCAATACGGTGCCGACGGCGTCTTTGTATACTTTGGCACCGGTTGCCGATTCGCCTGTGGATTCGGTTGCGGCTTGCGCCGACCATTCATGCGCACATTCGGGACAGACGAAATTGCCGCCGTCCTCGTAGGTGTACGTGGACTGGCATTGCGGGCAGGCGGGAAGTGTTTGCATGATGTCTTGCGATCCGGTCGAAGCGATTAAAAAAGTAATGCAGTGGCACCGATACGCCGGTGCACGGCAACGATTTTATCCCGCTTTGACGCGAATACCCTTGTCAGTCCGGCAGCAAACCCCGAACAAAACAATCATGAAGAGGAAAAAGTGCAGTGTGCAATGCGGTGCAACGCAGGCGACGGCATTACATGTTCGGATAAGTGGGACCGCCGCCGCCCTCGGGCGCGACCCAGACAATGTTTTGCGTCGGGTCCTTGATGTCGCAGGTCTTGCAATGCACACAGTTCTGCGCGTTGATCTGCAGGCGGTCTTCGCCGGCATCGTTCTTGATGAATTCATACACTGCTGCAGGACAGTAACGTGCTTCCGGCCCGGCGTATGTTTTCAGGTTGACTGCCACCGGCACCGTCGCGTCCTTCAACCTCAGATGCGCCGGCTGGTCTTCCGCGTGATTGGTGCCCGACAGAAAAACCGACGACAGGTGATCGAAGGTGAGCGTGTTGTCCGGCTTCGGATAGGCAATCGGCTGGTGCCGCGCTGCGGGTTGCAGGCGACTGTGATCTGTGTGCGTGTGACGCAATGTCCACGGTGCCTTGCCACGCAGCAGCAACTGGTCGATGCCGACCATCAGCGCACCGATCAGCAATCCCTTGCTCATCCACGGCTTGAAGTTGCGCGCCACATGCAGTTCCTCATGCAGCCACGATTGTTCAAATGCAGTCGGGTAATCGGTCAGTACATCGTGCTGCCGCCCTTGTGCCAGCGCTGAACAGACTGCCTCGGCTGCCAGCATGCCGCTCTTGATTGCGGTGTGACTGCCCTTGATGCGACTGGCGTTCAGGAATCCCGCTTCGCAACCGATCAACGCCCCGCCTGCAAAGATCAGTTCCGGCAACGACTGCAATCCGCCGGCGGTGATGGCGCGCGCGCCATACGCGATGCGCTTGCCGCCTTCGAAAAAACCGCTAATCGCCGGATGCGTCTTGTAGCGCTGGAATTCCTCGAACGGCGACAGATAGGGATTCGCATATCCCAGGCCGACGACATAGCCGACCGCGACCTGGTTGTTTTCCAGATGATAAAGAAAGGAACCGCCGTAGGTGTCGCGCTGCAGCGGCCAGCCAGCGGTGTGGATCACGAGGCCCGGCTGGTGTTTGGCGGGATCGATTTCCCACAATTCCTTGATGCCGAGTGCATAGGTTTGCGGTGCGCGGCCGGCATCCAGATGGAAGCGCGCGATCAGTTGACGTCCCAGGTGACCGCGCGCGCCTTCGGCGAACAGAGTGTACTTCGCGAGCAGTTCCATGCCGGGCTGGAATGCCGCCGTCGGTTGTCCGTCGCGGCCGACGCCCATATCGGCGGTCGCCACGCCACGCACCGCACCTTGATCGTCGTACAGGATTTCGGATGCGGGAAAGCCGGGGAACACGTCGACGCCCAGTTCTTCTGCCTGCTGTGCAAGCCAGCGCACGACGTTGGCCAGCGAGATGACGTAGTTGCCGTGATTGATGAAACACGCCGGCAGCAGGAAGTTCGGCGTTCGCAAGGCACTGGTCTGCGTCAGGAACAGGAAGCGGTCTTCGCTCACCGGCGTATGCAGCGGCGCACCGCGTTGCTGCCAGTCGGGAAACAGTTCGTTCAGTGCGCGCGGATCCATCACTGCGCCGGACAGCGTGTGCGCGCCCGGCTCGCTTGCTTTTTCCAGCACGCAGACCGTGATGTCACGCTGCTGCGCGATTGCCAGTTGCTTCAACCGGATTGCCGCTGCCAGCCCTGCCGGACCGCCGCCGACGATCACGACGTCGTATTCCATTGCTTCGCGCGGGGCAGTCTGTTGCGTCATGGTCGATTCTTCATGGTCGATTCGTCATGGTTGATTCGTCACGATTGATTCTTCACGTCGGGGATCGTGGTTCACAGTGTGCGCAGGATGAAGGTGCAGCCGGCGATCAGGCAGAGTCCGCCGACAAGTTGCTTGATGAGCACGATCCGTACGCGATGAACGATAAAACCGCCCACCAGCACGCCGACGATTTCAAACGCAGAGATGAACGCAGCGAGGCCGAAATCGATGCTGCCGTAGCGCAGATTCGCCGCCGAACCGGAGAGTGCGCCGACGATCTGCAATACCTGTCCGACGCCGATGGCGGGAAGAATGGACGAGCCGCACAACACCATCAACGGGACCGACAAGGCCGGGCCGCCGATGCCTGTCAAGCCGGAAAGGAATCCGGTCAATGCGCCGATGATCGCCATCGTCAGTTGCTGCGACCGCGCGTCGTCCGGCAGTTGCAGCGTCCAGCACCGGCTGACGGTGCTGAGCGTGTAAACCCCTGCAATCAGGATCACCGCCGCCAGAATCAGTGACAGCGTGACCGTGCTTAATTGATGGCCGACCCATGCGCCCAAGAATCCGGTGCATGCCGCACCCAGACACAACGGCCATGCAAGTGACCAGTCGATGCTGCCCTTGCGATGGAAATAGAACGTGCCGACCACGCCGGTAAAAATGAACGTGAACAGCGACGTCGCCATGCCTTCGTGAATCGTCACGTCCATCAGCAATGTCAACGCCGGTGGCATGAAGAAGCCGCCTACGCCGGCAGCGCCGACCATCGCACCGATTGCAATGGATATCAGTACGAGGCCGGCGTGCGTCAGCATGGGGGTCCGATCAAGGGGTGGCAAGTCCGACATTATAACTCGTTATAATGAGTTGGGAAACGCGAAATCAGGCTGCCATTCCACCCTGCTGCTCCTGCAACAACTCGACCAGTTGCGGCACCACGTCGAACAAATCGCCAACGATGCCGTAATCGGCAACGCCGAAGATCGGCGCTTCCGCATCCTTGTTGATGGCGACAATGACCCTGGAGCCGGTCATGCCGGCCAGATGCTGGATCGCACCGGAAATGCCGACGGCGATATACAGATCGGGCGCGACGATCTTGCCGGTCTGCCCGACCTGCAGATCGTTCGGCACGAATCCGGCGTCGACCGCAGCGCGCGATGCGCCCATGGCGGCGTTCAGCACGTCGGCCAGCGGCTCCAGCAGGCGGAAATTGTCTGTCGATCCCAACCCGCGGCCGCCCGCGACGACGATGCGCGCGGACGTCAGTTCGGGACGTTCGGATCGCGTCTGTTCGCGTGCAATGCAGGTCGACCTGCCGCTATCGGCAATCGGCGTGATGGCCTCCACTCCCGCCGCGCCGCCGGTTGTCGCCTGGTCGAAACTGACGGTGCGCACCGTCAGCACCTTGATGTGATCGAGCGACTGCACGGTGGCGATCGCGTTGCCGGCATAGATGGGACGCTCGAACGTATCCGATGCGACAACCTTGGTCACTTCCGATAATTGGCCGACACCGAGCCGGGCAGCGACGCGTGGCAACACGCTTTTCCCCCATGCGCTGGCCGGCGCCACGACGTGCGTGTAAGCGCCATGCGCAGCCAGCGCAACGATTTGCTCGGCGATGTTTTCCGGCAGGCCGTCGGCAAGGGCCGGCGAATCGGCGAGCAATACGCGATCGACACCGGCCAGCGTTGCAGCTTCCATTGCGACGGGATGGCAAGCGTGACCGGCAATCAACAGATGGACTTGCGCGGCGCATTCGCGTGCCGCCGTCACCGCGTGCAAGGTCGCCCCCTTCAGTGACACGTTGTCGTGTTCGGCAATCACCAGTGCGGTCATCAATGCTGTCATGTTTGCTCCAGTTTGAAGAAGTTGGTTGAGAGGACGCGGCGTGACGAACCTGCTTCAAGCCGTCGGCTTAAAGGACGTTGGTCTCTTGCCGCAATCGTTGCAGCAGCTCGCCGGCGTCGCGCACGATTACGCCGGCCTGTCGCACCGACGGCTCGCTGATCTTCAACGTGCGCCAGCGTGGCGCGATATCGACGTCGAGCGTTGCAGCGGCGATGGTTTGCAACGGCTTCTTTTTCGCCTTCATCAGATTCGGCAGGCTGACGAAGCGCGGCTCGTTCAGGCGCAGATCGGCGGTGATGACGGCCGGCAACGTCAGTTGCACGGTCTCCGAACCGCCATCGACGTCGCGCGTGACGATGGCTTTGTCGTCTTCCAGCCGGATGGCGGATGCAAAGGTCGCCTGCGGCCAGTCGAGCAATGCCGCCAGCATCTGCCCGGTCTGATTGCAATCGTCATCGATGGCCTGCTTGCCGAGGATGATCAGTTGCGGCATTTCCTGTTGCGCGATGGCGGCAAGCAGTCTGGCTACTGCAAGCGGTTGCAGCTCGACATCGGTCTCGACCAGTGCGCCGCGATCGGCGCCGATACCGAGCGACGTACGCAGAACGTCCTGGCAGGCCGTGACGCCGCAGGATACGGCGATCACTTCGGTTGCCTTGCCTGCTTCTTTCAGGCGCACGGCTTCTTCCATCGCGATTTCATCGAACGGATTGATCGCCATCTTGACGTTCGCCAGTTCGACACCGCTGCCATCCGCCTTGACGCGGACCTTGACGTTGGCATCGACCACACGTTTGACGGGAACGAGAATCTTCATGCCTGCTCCTTTTAACTTGACTGCCTCTGCTGCAAAACAGGAGACAACACGCTCCCCCGGCGGCCGTACCGCCGTCTTTTCAGCAAGAGGGATGTTGCAAAGAATGTGCAGGCGCGTGCGATGCGCCTGCACGGGCTTACTTGTCGACGAACGCACGCTCGATCACGTAGTGGCCCGGATGACTCATGTTGCCTTCGGTCAGGCCGCGTGTTTCCAGCACCTGCACGGTGTCCTTCAACATGGCCGGACTGCCGCACAGCATGAAGCGATCGTCCTGCATCGACATGGGCGGTGCGCCGATCTTTTCGTAGAAACTGTCGCTGGTCAGCAGGTCGGGAATGCGCCCCTGGTTCTCGAACGGCTCGCGCGTCACGGTCGGGTAGTAGATCAGTTGCGTGCCGATCAGCTCGCCGAGAAAATCGTCCTTCGGCAATTCATCCATGATGCGCTGCTGATAGGCCAGTTCGCTTACCTGGCGACAGCCGTGCATGAGGATGACCTGCTCGAATTTTTCGTAGATATCCGGATCGCGAATGATGCTCATGAACGGCGCCAGTCCGGTGCCGGTTCCCAGCAGATACAGTCGCTTGCCGGGCAGCAGATTCTGGCTCAGCAACGTGCCGGACGCCTTTCGCCCGACGAGGATGGAATCGCCAACCTTGATGTTCTGCAGGCGCGATGTCAGCGGGCCGTCCGGCACCTTGATGCTGAGGAATTCGAGCTGCTCTTCGTAATGCGGACTGACCATGCTGTACGCCCGCATCAGCGGCTTGCCGTCGACATCCAGTCCGATCATGGCGAACTGTCCGCTCTGGTATCGGAAACTGGATTCGCGAGTGGTGGTGAAGGAAAAAAGACGGTCCGTCCAGTGATGTACCGACAGGACTTCTGCCTGGTAGAAGTTACTCATCGCGCCAACCTTTCATCAGGGATTGGGTAAAGCCCGGCGTTTGGACGCCGAAGGCGATCTGTTCCAGATAGGCCCACGGATAAATGCCGCGACTGTGCCCATCGGAGAAAAACAGTTGCAGTCCGACGCTGCCGACCTGTTCGATTTTCAGCAATTCCACATCGGCTGCAACCGGCAGCACATCATCGATGCGACGTCGCGTACTTTCGCACTCGCTGCAGCGGCAGGAACGGCGCAGCACACGATGCGACAGCTCGGCGGAGTGCTCTGTCCATACCAGTTCCAGCGTACGGGCCTCGCGATCGATGCGGATGTCGGACGGCCATCCGAGTACAGCCGCGGCATGTGCGCGCACGGTTTCGGCACAGAGAACGTCAGAGAACATGCTGTACTCCTTCCGGTCCGATTTCCATGCTGAGGCCTTCGCAGCCGCCGGCGGACAGTTCGCCGCCCATCGACGCCAGGCTTTCTTCGCGGATCAGTTTCTTGATGGAACGCAGCAGCGAATTGAATTCCGGCGTATCCATCATTTCCGGCTTGCGCGGACGCGGCAGCGGCACCTGAATCTCCGCCTTCACGCGACCCGGTCGCGCCGTCATCACATAGATCCGGTCGGACAGGAAAATCGCTTCCTCGATATCGTGCGTGATGAACAGGACGGACAGGCGCAGGCGTTGCCACATGTTGGTCAGGATTTCCTGCATCACGGTGCGCGTCTGCGAATCGAGCGCACCGAACGGTTCGTCCATCAACAGCACCTGCGGGCTGGTTGCCAGCGCGCGAACGATGCCGACGCGCTGCCGCATGCCGCCCGACAGTTGCGACGGGTAATGATTCTCGAACGCCAGCAGACCGGCCAGTCCGAGCAGCGTGCGCGCTTGCGTTTCGCGCTGCGTCGCCGCCATGCCCTGCATCTTCAGGCCGAACTCGACATTCTTCCGCACCGTCATCCACGGAAACAGCGAGTACTGCTGGAAGACCACGCCGCGATCGGCGCCCGGCCCGGTGATCGGCTTGCCGTCCAGCGTGAGCGTGCCGGTGTTGGCTTGCGTGAAACCGGCAACGGCATTCATCAACGTCGACTTGCCGCAACCCGAAGGCCCGATGATGGAAACGAACTCGCCCGGTTGCACATTGATCGAGACTGATTTGACAGCCCGCACCGTACTGCCGCGCGACTTGAAGCTGATGCTGACATCGCGCACATTGACATGTCCTAGCGCCGCACTCATTTTTTACCTCCCGCTGCTGCACCGATCCACGGTGTCGACCACTTCGAACACAACTGGATGACCTTGCTGCAGAGCAGACCCAGTACGCCGATGGTCAGCATGCCGAGTGCGATCTTCGGATACTCGATCAGCGAATACGCCTCCCACGTGAAGTAGCCGATGCCGTACTGGCCCGAGATCATTTCCGCCGCAATCAGCGACACCCACGCCACGCCCATGCCGACCGCAAGACCGGTGAAAATGTGCTGCAGCGCGCCGGGCAGAATCACGTACAGCATCAGGTCCTTTTCCTTCGTGCCGAGGCTGGCGGCGGCGCGGAACAGCACGTCGTCGATCTCTTCCACGCCGTGGATGGTGTTGAGCAGGATCGGGAAGAAGGCGCCGATGAAGGTAATGAAGATGATGCTGCCTTCATTGCTGGGCCAGATCATGATCGCCATCGGCACCCATGCAATCGCCGGAATCGGGCGGAATACTTCCATCGCCGGCATCGTCAAAGAGCGAAACAGCCGGTAGCGTCCGACCAGAATGCCGAGGAATACGCCGAGCACAGCGGCGATGAAAAATCCTTCCAGAATCCGGCGCAGGCTCATCCACACATTGGTCATGAACTTGGTCGATTGATTGACCTCGACCATCGTGTGCCAGACATCGCCGGGGGTCGGAATATTGCTGAATCGGATATAGAAATCCCAACGGTATTCAGTCGCAAAATGCCAGAACAGCAACACACTCCCGATCGACACCGCACCCAGCAAGGTTTGCATCCAGGCAGACGACAGCACCGTCGTCCATGACCATCCCTGTCTTGCCCGCATGGACGATTCGTCGCTCATGCCGCCTTGTATCGCCTGCAACGGCGGTCTGGATGCCGGAGCACTTTTTTTGTGCGCCGAAGGAATCACCTCAGCGGGCGATTCGATGGCTCGATCGGTCATGGCCATGATTATTTCTCCATTTTTGCAAGAACCTGCTCATAGGTAACAACGGTGCCGCCGTTCTTCTGCGCGTACGCTTCTGCATCCTTCTTCAGCAGGAAGGGCACGATGTCCAGCTTGGCGGGGGTGCTGCCCGACATCGAATAGAACGCCTTGCTGCCGAAGACCTTGATGCCCAATGCCTGGTCGTACACATAGGTCACAGCAATTTTCTTGCCTGCCTTCTGGTACTGCGCAATGCCCTTGAATGCACACACCGGCGAACTGACCGGCACGATGTCGCCACCGTCTACCCAGATTTCTGCCGCAACCCTGGAGTCGGTGATGTCCTTGTTGCAAATCGGATCACGACCGCTGACGTTGTAATAGTTGTCCAGCGATTTTTTCTGTGCGTCATAGTCGAGGCCGCCTTCCTTGAAGGCGTCGCGCACATACTTTTCGTTGACCCATGCCTTCACGTCGAGCGGTTTGACGCGATTGAGTTTTTCCAGCACGGCATGGTCGGTCTTGATGGCATCGACCAGGATCGGCTTGATGGTGGGATCGAGTGTGTGAATGCCGCCAGGGCCAAGATAGAGATACGCCACTTCCTTCTCGATGCCGGTCCATTTCTCGATGTTCTCCGCGGCCAGCTTCGGATTCTTCCGGAGCCAGTCGTCGGCGGCCATCAATGCCTTGATGTAAGCCACCACCACTTCCGGATATTTCTCGGCGAAATCCTTGCGGACGACGACCCCGTGGAAGGTCGGCACCCTGGTTTCCACGCCGTCAAAGATCTTGCGGGCGAAACCGCGGTACGGCAGCAGGTCGGGGAAAGGAACGAAATCGGCATGTGCGTCGATCTTCTTTTCCTGCAGGTTCGTCGTGCCCACTTCCGGCGACTGGCTGATCAAACTCCAGTAGTCGTCCTTCCATCCGCGCGCCTGCATCGCCTGCATCAGCATGCCGTGTGCTGCCGAACCGAACGGCACCGACACCGTCTTGCCCTTCAAGTCGGAGAGCTGATAATACGGACTGTCCTTGTGCACCACCACGCCGTTGCCGGCACCGAACTGGTTGTAAGCGATGATGGCGATCAGTTCGGTTTCGTTACCGCTGCTGTTCTGTCCGATGGCGCCGTTCACCAGCAACGGGTAGTCGCCCATCATGCCGATCTGGATCTTGTTGGCCATCATGCCGTTGGTGATCGGCGGTCCCGACGTCGCGTTCTGCCATTCCAGCTTGAAGTCGATATCGCTGTACTTGCCGGTCTTCGGCAGAAACTTCTGCAGCAAACCCAATTCCTTGATGACGACGCCGCCGGTTACCGTATTGGTTGTCGTGTTTTGCGTGCCGATGCCGATGGTGACCACTTCCCTGGCGTGCGCACCAGCGCAGGCCAGCAGGGCAAAAGATAATGTCAGGGTGGCGGCAGCAACCCTGCCCTTCGCGGTGCAACGAATGTTCGAATACGAGAGTGCCATGTTGAATTCCTTCAAGGTTAGGTTCACGATGAATGGTCGTGCGCACTGGCGGCGCCGGTTCAAGCCGTCTCCATCAGATGCTCGCGTTTGCCCTGCCGGTCCGCCCAGTTGTCGGCGTCGGGCAGTGGTTCCATCGATTGCGTGATCAACGGCCATTGCGCGGCCAGTCGCACGTTCAGTTCGGCATATTCTTTCTGCTCCGCCGGCAGCACCTTCTCGTCGAAGATCGCTTCCACCGGACATTCGGCGACGCAGACACCGCAGTCGATGCAGACTTCCGGATCGATGACGAGAAAATTGGGACCCTCGTGAAAGCATTCGACCGGGCAGACCGCAACGCAGTCCGTGTACTTGCAGCCGATGCACGATTCGCCGACGACGTGTGTCATGACGCACCTCCGTTCAGTTGTATGCTGGTCAGCGCGAGCTTGGACAGCTTGCGCACATCCGAATCCACATCGCGCAAGGACAGTTCGAGAAACGCGATGGCACGGGTGTCGCCGATCTCGCCCAGCGCAATGACGGCTTCCTTGCGCAGATTGCTCATCGGATGCTGCAAGGCGTCGCACAATGCGGTGACGCCGGCCCTGGCCTTCAGCTTGCCGAGACTGCGTGCCGCCTTCACCCGTACCTGCCAGAATTCGTCCTCCATTGCCTTGACCAGATCCGGAATGCCGAGCGTCAGGCCGAGCTTGCCCATCGTGACCGCGGCTTCCTCGCGCACCTGCCATGCCGGATCGGCAAGCACGCGGCTTAGCGTCGGCTGGATGCTGACCTCCGACGCGTAACCGAGCGCGCCCACCGCAGTCCGTCGCACGTCAGGATCGGCGTCGTTGGCGGCAGCGTTGGTCAGTGCCCCGATGGCTTCCGGCTTCTTCAGATAGCCGAGCACGCCGACCGCCTCGCGACGCACGCCGGCGTCCTCGTCCTGCAGTGCCTGCAAGGCGGGTGCGAACGCGGCCTCGACACGCAATGCGCGAATCGCATGCAGCGCGGCCACTTTCACCGACGCTTCCTCGTCAGCCAGATACGGCAGCAGATAGGGGGCGGATGCAGCATCCTTCAATTCGGCCAGCGTGATCGCCGTCGCCAGCCGCACATCTGCATCTGCGTCCTTCAGCAACGGCACCAGCGCTTCCAGCGCCTCCGGTTCTTCATATCCCTCGATCGCCTTCGCCGCTTCGAGGCGCACACTGGCGTCCGGATCGGCGAGCGCTGCGACCAGCAGCGGCACGATGTCGTCCTCTTCTTCCGAGTACGGCAGATCGATCACCGCAATCCGGCGCACGCCGGGATCGTCGCTTTGCAGCCTTTCATGAATGCTTGTGGTCATCATCGTCGGCACTCCTATCGCACGAGATACGGAATGTTGACGTGCACTGCGCCGGTCGGGCAGTCCTGTTCGCACGGCATGCAGTACCAGCATTCATCGAATTTCATGAAGGCCTTGTTGCTGACAAAGTCGATGGCCAGCACGTCGAGTGGACAAACGTCCACGCAAACGGTGCAGCCTTTTTCGGCGATGCATTTGGACTGATCGACGACGACGGGCGCCTGCGTTCTGGTGGTTGCAATGGTCATGGTCTTTCCTTTCGCGTTCGTTTTATGTTCGCTGTATGTTCGTTTAGCTGGCGGCCTGGCCACCGGCGACGCGCAGGCGCTGATAGGCGGCTTTCTCTTCTGCATTCAATTCGACGATGTACGGTTCGATCTCGCGCTTGCGGAAAGCCATCTTGCCGTCGCCGCCCAGCTTGACGTTGGTGTGGCAGAACCAGTTCTCGTCGTCCTTCTCCGGATGATCGACACACAGGTGGTATAGACCCCAGCGACTTTCGGTGCGGAACAGCGAGGCGCGCGCAGCGAGTTCGGCACAATCGCGAATGGTGTGCGCTTCCATCGCTCGCATCAGTTCGTGCGGGTTCTCCGCGCTCATGTCGTTCAGGTCGTCCTTGATTTCGCCGAAACGTTCCAGTGAGATTTCCATCTTGCGGGTGATCTTCGGCGGTTGCAGGTAGTCGTTGACGATGCGACGCGTCTTGTACTCGACCTGGAACGGCGTCAGGCCTTCACTGCGCGACAGCGGCGCCATGATGCGCTGGCGTTCGGCTTCGACCATGTCGGTATTGATGACCGATTCGGATTTTCCAGAGACGTAGTCCGCTGCGTTTTCGCCGCAGAACTTGCCGTATACAAAAGCACCGAGCATGTAGTTGTGCGGGATGCTGGCGCAATCGCCCGCCGCATACAGACCGGGAATCGAGCATTCGCCTTTTTCATTGGTCCAGATGCCGGATGCGCTGTGTCCGCTGCAGAAACCGATTTCGGAGATGTGCATCTCGATCGCCTTCTGCCGGTAATCGTTGCCGCGACGCTCATGGAAGCGACCGCGACTCGGACGTTCGTTGGTGTGCAGGATGTGTTCGATTTCCGCAATCGTTTCCTCTGCCAGATGATCGAGCTTGAGGAAGACCGGACCACGTCCGCCTTCGAGTTCGTTGTAGAACTCCAGCATCATCTGGCCGCTCCAGTAATCGCATTCGATGAAACGCGATCCCTGCGAGTTGGCGGTGTAGCCGCCGAACGGGCCGGTGACGTACGCACAGGCCGGACCGTTGTAATCCTTGATCAGCGGATTGACCTGGAAGCATTCGAGGTTCGTCAGTTCGGCGCCGGCGTGATAGGCCATCGCGTGACCCTCGCCGCTGTTGGTCGGATTCTCGTAGGTGCCGAACATGTAGCCGGACGCAGGCAGGCCGAGACGACCTGCCGCGCCTGTGCACAGCACCACCGACTTCGCCTTGATCACATAGAAATCGGCAGTGCGGCAATCGAAACCCATCACGCCTGCGATCTCGCCGTTCGCACCGGTAATCAGGCGCGTTGCGACCACACGGTTGGTGATCTCGATGCGCTGGCGCTTCAACTGCCGATACAACACCTTCTTCATGTGATGCCCTTCCGGCATCGGCAACACGTAACTGCCGAGGTGGTGCACCTTGCGCACGGCAAAATCGCCGGTCTCGTCCTTCTCGAATTTCACGCCCCAGCGATCCAGCTCCTCGATCATTGCGTAACTGTTGCTGGCGTAGGCGTACACCCCTTTCTGATCGACGATGCCGTCATTGGCGACCGTGATTTCCTTTGTATATTGTTCGGGTGTTGCATGGCCCGGGATGACGGCGTTGTTCAAGCCATCCATCCCCATCGAGATCGCGCCGCTGCGTTTGACGTTGGCTTTCTCCAGCACCAGCACGCGCAGCTTCGGATTTTTTTCCTTGGCCTTGACGGCCGCCATCGGGCCGCCGGTACCGCCGCCGACGATCACGACGTCGTATTCAAGTTCGATGGTTTTCATGTCATCCTTTCAGTCAAATAGATGGCGCGACGATGCATGTTAAAAAGTGCACACATCAAGGAGCCGCTTGCAATTCAGCAGATCGATACAGCAGATCAAGTTGGCAGACGTTGGCTTCAGTCAACATCTAGTCATAACTCGTCATAACCAGTTATAGCAAAACATGTGCCAATGCTTTTTGCCGATTTTTTCCGCTTATTGCGGCGATTTAAACGAAAGAGTGGTCAGGAACAGTGCGCGCACACAAAGACAATCGTCTTTATGGTGAACGACATGCCAAAGTGGGGCGGATGTGTCATGTCAGCGCACGGTTTGTTTCGCTGTGCACATACATGTGATGACTATTTTCTGCGGTGGATGGCTGTCGCGTTCGAGCAGACATCTCCTGTATGGAGATTTGTATTGACGTGAATCTGCCGGAATGGCCGTACTGTTTCATTTCTCTTCCGATGCTGTGCAATGAAGGAAGAGATTAACGGCGCGAGGATGGAAACGGAACGAATCGTTTCAAACTTGAATATGCATTTTCCGCATAAGTTTTCTGTACGAGTTTCTGCAACGTGCTAACGCAATACCTTCATCTTGTACTTGAAGGTTTCGGCGCGATAGTGAAGGTATTCGAAGACGAGCGGCCGGTCTTCCGCCGCATAGGTCAACCGTTCGATGCGCAGGATCGGCGCACCTGTCTGTACATGCAGGCGCGATGCAACTTCTGCGCTTGCCGAGGTTGCATCGATTTCGACATCGGCAGAATGCAGCGGTTGATGCAGTTCGTTTTCCAGCAGGGAAAACAGGTCTTTTTCACGCAGGTTTTTTTCGGTCAGGCGCGAACCGACTTCGTGACGCACCCAGGAATGGTCGATCGAAACGGGCTCTCTATTCAAATAGCGCACACGGTGGATTTCCGTCAGCGGCGTGCCGTCCGGAACCCCGAGCTTGGCACAGGCAATGGCGCCGCCCTTGACTGTTTTCAGGCCGAACACTTCGGAAAAGGTTTCATGTCCCAGCAGGCGCATGGCTTCGCCGAAGCCTTGCAAGTGCGTCAGTTCCTGCGACACGTTCGGCATGGCCACGAACGTGCCCTTGCCGTGCACCTTGAACAGCAAGCCGTCCTTCTGCAGATCGTTGATGGCCTGACGCACCGTGATGCGGCTGACGCCGAAGGCGGCAATCATCTCGCTCTCGGACGGCAGGCGCTCATGCGCGACATAGGTGCCATCCATGATCTTTGCCCGTAATGCTTCCTTGATCTGTGTATACAGCGGAACGGTGGATGAGCGGGGAAGTTGGGTTTTCAAGATAGGGGCCGCGGAACAATCACAAGCTGCTCATTATATAGAGGGTGTCGCTTTACACAATTGCACATAGCGTGCCAGAGGAAACGAAACGTTGCGGGTACTTTCATGTTTTTTCTTATCGCGACAATAGCGACATTCTTTTGCATGGAAATTTGCGCTGTGGAATCATGTGTGTTTCCGCATGCGCCATCCGGCGCATGACAAATCCCAACGAACAATTACGACGAATCATCATGTTTGGCCTGCCCACCACCGCCACTGCCCCCTTCTGTCCGGCCGAAGTCGCCGGCACCGTCACCGTTCCGCAAAACGCACCGCTCTGGAAAAAGATCGCACGCTTTGCCGGTCCCGGCCTGCTGATTTCGGTCGGCTACATGGACCCGGGCAACTGGGCGACGTCGATCCAGGCCGGTTCGCAATACGGTTATCAGTTGCTGTTCGTGGTGATCCTGTCGAGCCTGGCGGCGATCGTGCTGCAATGCCTGTCGATGCGGCTCGGCATTGCGACCGGCAAGGATCTGGCGGTGCATTGCCGCGAGCAGTACGGACCCAGGGTCGGCAAGATGCAGTGGTTCTTTGCAGAAGTCGCCATCGTCGCCTGCGACTTTGCGGAAGTACTTGGTAGCGCCTTGGCATTCAAATTGTTGCTGGGCGTGTCACTGCCGGTCGGCGTGTTGCTGACCGCATTCGATACGCTGATCGTGCTGGGATTGAAGGGCAAGGGCTTCCGCCAGATCGAGGCGATCATCCTCGGCCTGATCGTGACCATCGGCGTCTGCCTGTTTGCGGAACTGCTGTTCATCAAGCCGGACTGGCACGGCGTGCTGGCCGGTGCGGTGCCGTCGTTGCAGGCGATCTCCAGTCAGGAGCCGTTGTATCTGGCGATCGGCATCCTCGGTGCGACGGTGATGCCGCACAACCTGTACCTGCATTCTTCCGTGGTGCAGACGCGCGTGGTGGCGAAGAACGACGGCGCACGCCGCGAGGCGATTTCTCTGGCGCGCATCGATACGATCGTGTCGCTGCTGCTGGCGCTGGTGATCAATGCGGCGATCCTGATTCTTGCGGGCACGGCGTTTTTCAACCCGGGCAATCCGGTTGCGATCGGCATCGACGACGCGTACCACCTGCTCGATCCGTTTGCCGGCGCGGCCGCGGCCATCCTGTTCGGCCTGGCACTGCTGGCATCGGGACAGAGTTCGACCTTCACCGGCACGATTGCGGGACAGGTGATCATGGACGGCTTCCTGAAGCTGCGCATTCCATGCTGGCAGCGACGCCTGATCACGCGCCTGCTGGCGCTGGGTCCGGCATTGATCGGCGTGCTGATGCTGGGCGAACATTCGGTCGGCCAGTTACTGGTGTTGAGTCAGGTGGTGCTGAGCCTGCAATTGCCGTTTGCGATGTATCCGCTGATCAGGCTGACGACGCGCAGCGACATCATGGGCAGCTTTGCGAATTCGCGTTTGACGATACTGCTGGCGTGGACATTGTTCTCGGTGATTTCCGCTGCCAATCTGTGGCTGGTGGTGCAGGCGCTGGGGTTGGTCTAGATCACAGTCTCCATACCGATAAAAAAAGAGGACGAATCATCGTCCTCTTTTTTTATCTACTGTGCCCTGGCAGGTCAGCCCGGTGCGCAGCCGCGCGCAAAAATTCCGCAATCCGATTGGATAAAACGTTGCGGGCCTCAGGCAGACTTGCCGCCCTTGCGATGTGTCTTCGGTTTGTCTTTTGCATCGGATGGGCGGCCAGTCGCATCGCCGGTTTTACGGAATGGCGTTTTGGCGCCACGCGCTTTTTCGGCGATGCGACGGTCGGCACCCTTGTTCGGTCCGGTCAGCGCGATCTTCTTGCCGGAATTTTCCTGCTGCGTTGGCGCCACGCCGGAGTGACTGATGCGCATTTGCTTGCCGGCGACGACGACGCTTTTCAATTGTTCGAACACTTCATTCGGCATGCCGGCAGGCAGGTCGAGCAGGCTGTAGTCGTCGAAGATTTCGATGCGGCCGATGTACTTCGCTTCCAGTCCGGCTTCGTTGGCAATCGCGCCGACGATGTTGGCCGGCTTGACGCCGTGCGTGTTGCCGACTTCGATGCGGAACGACTGCATGTCGACTGCACCCGGCTTGTTGCTGACACGTTCCTTCTTCGGCACGGCGGCGATTTCGGCGAAGGTGTCGCGCGTCGGACGTCCGCTGTTTTCGGCGAACGACGATTTCTCCGCGCGTGGTTCGCTACGGGCCGGACGCTCGGTACGCTCAGAACGTTCGGTACGTTCACTGCGCTCTGCACGTTCAGGCTTGTCGAACGACGGCTTTTTGAAATCCGATTTGGCCGCAGGTTTTGCGGCCGGTGTTTCGCCGTCGCGGCTGATGTTCAACTGTTGACCGGCGACCCAGACTTTTTTCAGGTGATCGAGCATGTCGTCCGGGATCGAATCGGGCAGATCGAGCGTGCTGTAGTCGTCGTAGATTTCGATGCGGCCGATGTATTTGGAATCGAGCGACGCTTCGTTGGCGATCGCGCCGACAATGTTGCCCGGCTTGACGCCGTGCGCGTGGCCGACTTCGATGCGGAAGGTTTGCATGCCTTCGTCCGGTGCGCGCATCACGCGTTCCTTGCGCGGCATGGGTGAACGTTCGGCGCGGTCGGGACGCTCTGCGCGCTCTGGTCGTTCAAAACGTTCAGGCCGATCGCTGCGCTCGAAACGTTCCGCGCGTTCGAAGCGACCGCCGCTGACCGGCTTGTCGTTGCTCCATGATGGTTCACGCGATGGCGCTTTTTTATCCAGCAGAAGCGGCACGTCGCCGCGTGCCATCTTCGCCAATGCGGCGGCGATTTCGACCGCCGGCACGTTGTGTTCGCGCTCGTAATCCTCGATCAGCGAATGGAATGCTTCCAGTCCACCGCCTGCCAAAGTCTCGGCGATCTGATCCTTGAAGCGTGCGATGCGCACGTCGTTGACCGCTTCGATGCTCGGCAATTCCAGGACCGAAATCGGCTGGCGCGTGGCGCGCTCGATCGCTTTCAGCAGGTTGCGTTCACGCGGTGCGATGAACAAGATCGCTTCGCCGCTGCGACCGGCGCGGCCGGTACGACCGATGCGGTGGGTATAGCTTTCCGGATCGTGCGGCACGTCGTAGTTGATGACGTGACTGATGCGTTCCACGTCGAGGCCGCGCGCGGCGACGTCGGTCGCGACCAGAATGTCGATCTTGCCGTCCTTCAGTTGCTGGATCGTGCGCTCGCGTTGCTGCTGTTGAATGTCGCCGTTGATCGCTGCCGCGGAGAAGCCGCGCGCCTGCAATTTGGTCGCCAGTTCTTCGGTACCCAGTTTGGTACGCGCAAAGATGATCATGCCGTCAAAGGCTTCCGCTTCCAGAATGCGCGTCAGCGCGTCCAGCTTCTGCATGCCGCTGACCAGCCAGTAACGTTGGCGGATATTGTCGGCGGTACCGGTTTTGGCCGCGACGGTAATCAGATCGGGATCGCGCAGATATGTCGTCGCAATGCGTTTGATCGCAGAAGGCATCGTCGCCGAGAACAACGCGGTCTGGCGTGTCGCCGGTGTTTTTTGCAGGATCATTTCGACATCGTCGATGAAGCCCATGCGCAGCATCTCGTCGGCTTCATCCAGCACCATCGTCTTGATCTTCGACAGATCGAGCGAGCCTTTTTCCAGATGATCGATCACGCGACCCGGCGTGCCGACAACCACATGCACACCACGACGCAATGCGCTCAACTGTGCACCATAACTCTGGCCGCCATAAATCGGCAATACGTGGAAGCCGGGGATATGCGATGCATAACGCTGAAAAGCCTCCGCCACCTGGATCGCCAGTTCGCGCGTCGGCGCCAGCACCAGCGCTTGCGGCGCAGTCTGTCTGATGTCGATGCGCGACAGAATCGGCAAAGCAAATGCTGCCGTCTTGCCGGTACCGGTCTGCGCCTGACCCAGCACATCGCGGTTATTCAGCAACAGCGGGATCGTCGCGGCCTGAATCGGCGATGGCGATTCGTAACCCAGTTCCTTCAGCACACGCAGCAGCGGCTCGCTCAGGTTCAGGTCGGCAAAGAGGGGGAAGGATGATTCAGACATAATTGCTCGCAAGAAGGCTCGTTTCGCAGGAATGCGAAAGATGGCACGCAGTTTACTCTCTTGCCGTCGAAAACCCGCGAATAAACACGTTTATCCGCCTGCAAGCGCTGCAAATGGCAAAAGCAGGGGAAATCGATCAGATCACCGCGCAATCGGATGAAATACCAACCAATGCCGCACGAACTAATCGCATCGATCACGGCCTTTCGCCATGATAATGGAGCCTGACCGCATCCCGGTGCATCCTCTTTGCATCGAACATAGCGGCGTAAATAAAAAAACGATGGCAATGACGCCATCGATTTTTTATTCAGCACGCTGCAACGCTCAACTTGACAGCCGCTGCTCGATGCTCAACCGCGAGCAAGATCAAACTTGCGCCAGACCGCCGTCGACCGACAGTTCAATGCCTGCAACATAGCTGCTTTCATCTGACGCAAGAAACAGTGCGGCGGCAGCGATTTCTTCTGCGCGACCAAGGCGACCCAGTGGGATTGCTGCGGCAAAATTTGCACGTAACGCTGCAGCCTGTTCCTTCGTCTGGACCTGTCCATCGATGATCGGTGTATCGGTGGCACCGGGACTCAGGGTATTGACACGGATGCCGCGGTCTTTCAGTTCCAATGTCCACGTACGAGCAAACGAGCGCACGGCGGCTTTGGTCGCGCTGTACGTGCCGTGCGCCGGCATGCCTTTGTAACCAGCGATGGAACTGGTCAGGATGATGCTTGCGCCGGACGACATCAGCGGCAACGCTTTTTGTACGGAGAAAAGAAGTCCGCGCACGTTCACGTCAAACGTTTTGTCGAAATGCTCCATTGTCACTGCATCGATTGTCTTGTGTTCGATGATGCCGGAGTTGGCGAACAGGACATCGATACGTCCCTTTTCCGCTTTCACTTTTGCGTAGAGACGATCCAGATCTTCCTGTTTCGAAACATCGCCCTGAACGGCTGCCACGTTGCGGCCGATCAAAGCCACCGCTTTATCCAGTTCACCTTGGCGACGACCGGTAATGTAGACGTACGCGCCTTCTTCAACGAATCGCTGCGCGGTGGCGAGGCCGATGCCGCTGCTGCCGCCAGTAATGACAACGACTTTATCTTTTAAACGGATCATGATTTTTCCTTTTGGGTTAGTTGGTGAGAACGATAGTCGCAAGTTCATCAGCACCTAGGTAGCCGTCCAATGGCAATATCACTTATTCCTTCAAGGAATAAAACTCTTAGCCAAATCTACGAAGAACGGCCATCCCCGCTTTAAACAGTGCTTCGCCTTCAAATAGAATGCGAAGAACGAGTGCTATCATCCATTCCAAGGGGGAATGGCCTATGGATCGCATGGCGGTGATGGAAACGTATGTCGCGGTGTTTGAAACGGGATCGTTTTCCGGTGGCGCGCGCAGGATGAATGTGGGCCAGCCTGCCGTTTCAAAAGCGATTGCGCAACTGGAAGCCAAACTCAACGTGCGCCTGCTATCGCGCTCGACGCGAGGACTGACGCCGACCGAAGCAGGCCAGCGATTTTATGAGCGCGCCAAACGATCGATCGAAGAGGCGGATGAAGCCGAATTTTCCGCCAGAGGCGCGGGCGCGAATTTATCCGGCAGGCTGAGAGTCAGCGCTGCAGTCAGCTTCGCGCGACTGCATATCGTGCCGGCGATGAAAAATTTTCTGGCAATGCATCCCGATCTGGTGATCGAGATCGTACTGGACGACCGGAACATCGATTTGCTGGAAGCCGGCGTGGATGTCGCCCTGCGCATGGGCACGCTGGACGATTCCGCCATGACCGCACGAAAAATCAGCGAAAGCCGACGCTTTGTCGTCGGCACGCCCGCCTATTTTTCTGCAGCAGGCATTCCCACCCAACCCAAGGATTTGCTCGATCACCAGGCCATCGTTTATGAGCAGCGCGGCGGCGGCGGCGTGTGGGCATTCAAGCGCGATGACGAAGAAGTCGTTGTTGCAGTGTCGGGACGTATCGCGTTGAATGCGGCCGAAGGCGTGCGCGCGGCGGTTCTCTCCGACATGGGATTGGCCATCGCTTCCGAATGGATGTTCGTGCCGGAACTGCGCAGCGGAGAAGTGCAGGTCGTGCTCGGCGAATGGACGCTTCCCACGATTGAACTTTGGGCGGTGTATCCGACCGGAAGAATGGCGAGCATAAAAGCCCGAGCGTTCGTCGCGTATGTAGAAGAGATTCTGGCGGAATTTCAACGCTGATCTCGTTTGTTCAACAATCAGACACTTCGGCCTCTATTGTTTTCAAATAGAGCCGCCTTCGTTTTTTCCATTTGCGCCAAACAAAAAAAAGGGCCCCGAAGGGCCCATGAAAGTTGAGATCGTACTAACTACAGATTGCTTCAGGCCGTAGCCGGTGCGCCACCGCGCGCTGCGTTTTCCTCTTGCTGCAGCGCCTTGGATCTGGCGACGTGCTTGGCAAGGGTCGGACGCAGGGCGACGACCGCGAGAATCGCTGCAGTGATGTCCATACACGCAACGGTGTACAGAACGGTCGACCACGTACCGGTTGCTTCCATCATCAGGTTACCGACTGGAACGAACAGTGCGCCGATACCTTTCGCGGTGTACAGCACGCCGTAGATCTTGCCGATGTGCTTGGTGCCGAACGCGTCACCAGCCAGAGCCGAGAACAGCGAATACACTTCACCCCAGGCCAGGAACACGACGCCCGACAGGATCAGGAACGCCCATGGGTTGTGACCGAAGTAGCCCAGAGCGATGATGCCGAAGCCTTCCAGCGTGAACGCGATGACCATGGTTTTTTCACGGCCGATGTTGTCCGAAATCCAGCCGAACAGCGGACGCGAGATACCGTTCATGATGCGGTCGAGCATCAGTGCCAGTGGCAACGCAGCCATCACGAAGAAGTACATGTCGACTTCGAAGTGCTTGACGCCCAGATCGGTTGCGATCACGCCCAGCTGTGCAACTGCCATCATGCCGCCGGTGACGACGCAGATGAACATGAAGAACATCAGCCAGAACAGTTTGGTGTTCAGCGCTTCCTTCAACGTGTAGTCGCGGCTGGCTTGAGCCAGTTTTGCCGACACCGACACTTCACCTTTTGCAGGCGAACGCAGGAACCATGCAGCAGCAAATGCCAGACCACCTTGCAGCAGGCCGAAGAACAGGAAGGTTTCCTGGAAGCCCGACTTTTCGATCATTGCCGCGATCGGCAGAATCGTTGCAGCGGAACCGGCACCGTAACCACCAGCGGTCAGGCCGACTGCCAGACCACGGCGGTCCGGGAACCATTTCAACGCGTTGTTGATACAGGTAGCGTAGATCGAACCGACGCCGATACCACCGAATGCCGCGCCGATGTAGAAGCCCATCAGCGAATCAGCCTGCGAGTTGATGACCCATGCGAGACCGATGAAGATCGCGCCGAATGCCACCATCAGACGTGGGCCGAGTTTATCGATGAAGTAACCTTCGATCGGTGCCAGCCAGGTTTGAACCAGGACGAACAGCGTAAACGCGATCTGGATCTCTGCACGCGCCCAGCCGAACTTGTCTTGAATCTCAGGAACGAACAGCGTCCATGCGTATTGAATGTTTGCGGTCGCGATCATGCAGATCACGCCGACGACCAGCTGCCACCAACGCTTGTTGGATACTGGTTTGTCTAATGTTGCCGAAGGTCCGCCGCTCATTTGCCAGCTCCTTGAATCGATGGGTTGAATTGCAGGGCAAAATCGCACTGAACGAATGTGGCGGATGCACGCGCAGAAACGCGATCCGACCGGATGGTTGTTACTTCTGTCATGTTTGTATCCTCATGCCATCTGGAGCCGCGTGGGGAACGGCCCGGAAGACGATTGCTTGTTTAATGTCGCTGATGCAATTGCAACGGCGGCGCATATTTTTTGTCAGGCGGCCATATCTGGTCCGGTCGATCGCCGTTCCGCCCCCGCTGGCACGAATCGTTACCGATCGTCCTGGCGGTCTGTCAATCGGTTGCTGCACCTCGTTTTCGTAACAACCGTTCCGCGGTGAAGCAACCAAGTCTTGCCATCATTGCCGAGTAGAATTGCCATCTTTGTAAGACACGCCGTTTCTTCAGCCAAGCCTTTTATCTCAGGATAGAGTTAGGCCGTCGTTAAGATTTCGTGACGATACGGATTTAGGTCGGGGGCAACAATACGTATTAGTACGTAAATTCACTACGTGTTAATACGTATGTCCAAAGGCATATTAGAGATCTGTCGAGAGCGGAAAAGGAATGAACCAAGCACGGCGCGGCCACTCTTATTGCGGTCCGCGCAAATACGCCACACCACGCAAAAATCGTGGCGGGCCCATAATGGAGCGGTTTTCACCTGTTGCTGCACATGAAGTCCCAACCGATTCTTGCCAACCACCGCGCACGTACCGCGATCGGCCTTGCGCTTTCCCTGTTGCTGCACGGCCTGCTCCTATTCCACGCGGCGGAAGACCAGTCGCCGCCCATGGATCTCAGCGCACCGGGGCCAAAAGGCAACCAGCCGCTGACCGTGCGCCTGTTGCCGATGTCGCCGCCCGCCAGGCCCGCGCCGGCCGCACCGCCGAAAAAGACCGTGCTGGAACCGCCGCCCATGGCGAAAAAACCGACGCCCCAAAAACCGTCACAAGTACGCACCGCACAGAAAAAATCCGACGCGCCCAAATCATCCAGCGTCGCCAAACTGCAATTGCCACCGTCGCCGAAAGCCCCTAATCAGGTTGCGCCTGCCGCAGACATTTCCGACATGCTGGCCGCCGCGCGTGAGCGACGTCGCGCCGCCGGCATCGTGGAACCGGAAAGCGCACCGCCGCAGGACGACAACGCGATTGCACGAGAGAACATCCAGCACATGATGGAGATGCAGTCACGCGGCCGCAACGATTCGGGCGGCGTGTTCCAGATCACTTATAAAGGCGTGCGCAACGCCGAGTTCATCTTCCGCGGCTGGAATGTGCGACGCAGAAGCGATATGCGTCAGTTGATTCAAGTAGATGCGGGGCCGAACGGCGACGTGGATCGCGCGATCATCCGCAAGATCATCGAGGTGATTCGGCAGACGCAGGCGGGCGATTTTCCGTGGGAGTCGGATCGCCTGGGCCGCGTTGTCACGCTGTCGGCACGTCAGAAGGACAATGCCGAACTGGAGGAATTTCTGATGAAGGAATTCTTCCAATAGGACCGGAATACGTCAGGCTTGAGTTGAATGCACCGACGTTTCCCGACGCAGCCGCCGCGTGAGCGGCTGGCAATCAATCAGGCGCGTTACTTCTTCTGGCTGTTTTCCATACCCTGCGCCACGCCCAGATGGTGCTGCACGCCCTTGATGGTTTTTTCCGCGTAGGCCTTCAAGTCCTGATCCGATGTTTCCTTGATCGTTTTGTCGAGCAGCTTCTCCGCACGTTCGTGATCCCCTACGCCGACACGCGAAATATATTGGCTATCGAACGTGTTGCCGCTCAGCAGCTTCAACGCAGTGGCAAGGGTTTTGTGCTGAATGTCGGGCTCCGTCGGCAAGGTCACTCCTTTCGATTGGGCAATCGTCAGCAGGTCCTGTTGCGCCTTCGTATGATCGTCGATCATCATTTGCGCAAATTTCCTGACTTCAGGGTTTTGCGATTTTTCCAGCGCAAGCTTGCCGGTATCGATTTCAGCCAGATTTGCCTGCGCGATGTCTTGCATCAATTCACGGTCACCGCTGCTGACACGGGCTTCTGCGGTGGCAGCAGCAGGATCCTTGGACGTCGATGTTTGCGCATGTGCAGTAAGGCCAAGTGTGACGACCACGGATGCGACACCGGCTAGCTGAAGCAGATTTCTTTTATTCATGAACGGTTCTCCTGAAGAAATAAATGCAAAACGTTTTCAGGCTAATGGGAGTCCGACATGAAAAATTGGTTCTGACGAAATGAGGGTCTTCACGAGTTTCCTCATCATCGTCTTTCGACAAGGAAATTTGGCAGGAGGAATTGAATCAGGATTGCCTGAAACAGGCATGTGCATGACGCAGCATGAAATACTGCGAATGTGGGGCATGATCAGACATGCGTCGTCAGATCATGTCTTCGTATCGATGCCGTAGTTGTTTATGGACGATCGCTTATGGAACGGTCGCATCTGCCAGCAGAATCTGCTGACGCATCAACGGCAAAATATCCGTCGCCGGCAACGGACGCGAGACGAAATATCCCTGTATCTCGTCGCAGCCCAGTTCGCGCAGAACGCGCAACTGCTCTTCCGTTTCCACGCCTTCGGCGATGACGCCCATGTCGAGCGCCTTCGCCATCAACACGATGGTCTTGAACAGGATTTCGCCTTCCCTGCCAAGGCCGAGCTTGGAAGTAAACGCGCGATCGACCTTGATGATGTGCATGTTGATTTCCTGCAGGCGCGACAGCGATGAATAGCCGGTGCCGAAATCGTCGAGATGGATTTTGATGCCGACGTTACTGATCGCGGCGACCTGGCCGATCACATCCGACGCTTCGCTCATCATGGCCGATTCCGTCAATTCGACTTCAATCGCGCTCGGCGCCACGCCATGACTCTTCAGCAAACCCGCAATCAGCGTATCGACGCCGCCGGCATTGAGCTGGCGCGGCGAAATATTGATCGAGATCGGCACCAGCGGCTCGCCTTCTCGCTGCCATTGCGCAATCTGTGCGCAGACCTGATCGATCACCAGCTCGCCGAGCTGCACGATACAGCCGTTCTTTTCGGCCAACGGGATGAATTCGGAGGGCAGGATCATGCCGCGTTGCGGATGCCGCCAGCGCACCAGCGCTTCCAGTCCGGTGATCTGCCCGGTAAAGGTATCGACGCGCGGCTGGTAGAACATCTCGAACTGGTTCTCGCCGATCGCACGCACGAGTTCGGCCTCGACATTGAGCTTGGTGCGTATGCCTTCGTATAACTGCTGATCGTAGAAATGGAACGTGCCCTTGCCCTCGTCCTTGGCGGCATACATTGCGATATCGGCCTTCTGGATCAGTGCATCCGGCTCGACGCCGTCGCGCGGAAACATGCTGATGCCGATCGAAGTACCGATGCGCATGTCGCGGCCGAGGATGACGAACGATTCGCGGAAGGCTTCGGTGATGCGGGTGGCGACATGCGTGACTTCTTCATGATTGGCGACGGAACCGAGCAGCACCGTGAACTCGTCGCCGCCGAGGCGGATGACGTGATCCTCCGACCGCAGCACCGATTTGAGCCGTGCCGCCGCCAGACGCAGCAGCTTGTCGCCCATCGCGTGACCGAGCGAATCGTTGACGTTCTTGAAGTTGTCCAGATCGATGAACAGCACGGCGAGAATGCCGTCGCGACTCTTGGCGTTACGCAGTGCGGTCGGCAGATAGTTGATGAGCCAGTACCGGTTCGGCAAACCCGTGAGCGCATCGGTGTTGGCCATCGTCAGCAACAGTTGCTCGTGTTCCTTGGTTTCTGAAATGTCGCGCAACGTCACTGCCAGTCCGGTCTGCGAACGCACGAGCCGACGATGCAGCCAGCTCGGCTGTCCGGGCTTGGGGTCGACGAACTGGAATTCATCTTCATAGAATCCGACCTCCATCGCGCGCCGATACACCGACAGGCACTGTTGCGGATCCTGCCCGAGTTTGACGTCCGACACCTTGGTACCAATCAGCGTTTTCTTCAGGTGGCCGACCAGCGAAGCGCCGCGCTCGTTGCAATCCTCGACCACGAAATCCTGCAACACGTTGTTGTCGGTATAGACCGCCCGCACCATGTAGAACCCTTCGCGCGCATCGTCGATCGCGAGGTGATACGTGCGTTTGACTTCTTCCGCCTGTTTCTTGCGCCACGCAAGCCGTGTCGAAAAGTGCATGCCGATCAACGCCACGATCAGGAACAGCACGCTGGCTGCGGCGGCAATCTGACGATAGCTTTCCGCCGTCTCGCTCTGTGCCGCGAACAAGTCCTTTTCCGACAGGCCGACATACGACACCAGCGGATAACCGTGCAGTTTGTGCCACGCAAGAATGCGTGCCTCGTTGTCGCGATACTTGTCTGCCGACATGCGGATCACGCCGCTATCGGTCGGAAAAACCGGAGGCTGCAGATGGACCTGACCGCCACGGATTTCCTCGCCTTTTTCGCTGACCAGCAGGGTGCCGTCGTCATGACGCACCGAAATGAAGTCGTGCGGCTTGAGACTGCTTTCGTCATTGAAGGATGCAAGGAATGCCGGTTCGACGCCGACCGAGACGATGCCGTCGAACACGCCGCCTGATGTATTCAGGCGGCGCGTGAACCGAATCACGGAACGGCCGGAACGGCGGCCTTTGCTCAGTGACGGATCCACACGCAGGCCGGCTTCCGGATGGGAACGGTGGAACCGGAAGTACGGCCGGTCGGAGACGTTGATCTGCGGGCCGCCCAGCGTGCTGGCAATGCCAACGCCGTTACGATCGATGACGGTCAGGTACAGATCGGTGGAGGGCGGATACAGGCCTTCGCGCAACTGGTCCTGCAGGTCGATCTTGCCCTGGCTGTGCTCCCAGTAGTACTTGAGGCTGAGTGTCAGCGCATCGATCTGTTCGACGGTGCGGGCAAGCTGTTCAGAATAGGCATCGGACAGCGAAGTCGCCGTGGCGTAGGCATTCTTTTCAGCCGCTTCCCTGTCCATGCTGATCTTGCTGAGCGTGATGCCCCAGACGATCAATGCCAGCAGCAGGCAGCCTGCGGGCCAGAGGAGGATAGCGCCGAGATGGTCTTTCAGGTAGCCGTACTTTTTCAATGGTCCTGAAAGGCGGTGATCGATTTTACGATGCGCATTCGTCAAGATAGTATCCACGTAGGCGAGTCATCAAAATGGTAACCCAAGGCGAGGCATACATTGAACAGCTTTGCAGCATAAAACGTTATTTACATGACTATTTATACGGCTATTTGACGATTGTTTGGAAAATATCTGAAATTGTTTACCTTCCTGCGAATCGAACCGAACCGGTCATCGGTGAACAATCCCTCTCTTTTGCCGATCCCCTCATGATTAGGAGGCATTATGCAACTTGAAGGTTCCTGCCACTGCGGTGCCGTGCACTTTACGCTGCATAGCAAAACACCTGTTCCCTACCAGCGCTGCTACTGCTCGATCTGCCGCAAGACGCAAGGCGGTGGCGGTTATGCCATCAATATCGGCGGCGACGCGAAAACTCTCAAGGTAAAAGGCAAGGACGACATCAGCGTCTATCACGCGGTGATGCGCGTCGAGGGACAACGCACGCATGCCAGCGGGGCCGAACGCCATTTCTGCCGGCGCTGCGGCAGCGCGCTATGGCTGTACGATCCGGAATGGCCGGACCTCGTTCATCCGTTCGCCTCGGCGATCGATACGCCACTGCCGGTACCGCCGGAAACCACGCACCTGATGCTGGACTTCAAGGCGCCGTGGGTGGAAATCGACGCGGGGAAAAAAGACAGGAAGTTCGGCGTCTATCCGAAGGAATCGCTGGCCGACTGGCATGAACGGCTCGGACTGACGTCGCCCGATTGAGCAAAAAAAAGCGGCGACGACTGTTGAGGTCATCGCCGCATCACGGTGTTACACGATCAGAGGATTGCCGATACTGTTGCTTCCGCGATCTGCATCGAATGCCGGTCCAGCACGCGCAAGTCGGCGTCCAGCTTATAGATCAGCGGCACGCCGTTCGGCACGTCGAAACTGGCGACCTCGTCGTCAGGCATGTCCTCCACCAGCTTGACCAGCGCGCGCTGGCTGTTGCCGTGCGTGCAGATGATCACGTTTTTCCCCTGTTTGAGAACCGGCACGATGGCCTCGTCCCAATACACGCGCACCCGCTCGACGGTATCCTTCAGGGATTCACCAAGGGGCAGCAGCTGTTGCGGAATATCGTGATAACGCGCCTCGCGAAACGGCGCGCGCGGATCGGTTGCGTCCATCAACGGTGGGCGACTGTCGAAACCGCGTCGCCATTTCCAGACCTGGTCTTCGCCGAATCGGGCAATCGTGTCATCACGCCGTAACCCGGTCAGGCCACCGTAGTGCCGTTCGTTCAGCCGCCAGTGCTTGAGGATCGGCGTGTACATCGCATCCATCTCGTCGAGGATCAGCCATTGCGAGCGGATGGTCCGTTTCAGCACCGACGTGACGGCGAGATCGAAATGAAAACCGGCGTCTGCCAGTGCCCGTCCGGCGCGGCGCGCCTGTTGACGGCCTTTTTCGGTAATGTCGATATCGGTCCAGCCGGTGAAACGGTTTTCCATGTTCCACTGCGACTCGCCGTGGCGAACAATTACCAGATTGCCCATTCTTTTCTCATGTTGGAAACGACAAAGCATGAAGATTAACCGAGATTGCGAATGGCGGTTTATCAACATTGCGTTTTATTCGATGCACGCGATGTCATCGCCCGCAAGGGAAGGCGCGTTGTCCAGGATGGAATACCATATGCGCTACGCATCAAATAACGCCGATATTGTTTTGCAATCCGTTAATAAACTTGTGGATAACCTTTTGTCTGCCTGCGGCAATCACCCCCGCGGCAGCCGCGATTGCCTGGAATCTTTACCCTTCCGCACAGTCAATGAAAGGCGCGAGCGCCATTCGCACGCACAGCGTCACTCTGGGGAATCCTTCATGCAATTCAGTTCGCGCACTTTGCTGCAGGCAATGCTGCTTCTCGTCGTTCCTTTCGTCGTTGTCGGCTGTTCGTCGACGCCGCCGACCGTCTACAAGGAGGAGAAATTCGATTCGACCGATATCTATTCGCGTCGCTTCGAGGTGTCTTCCACGGTTGCCTGCGAGGCGGTGCGGCGCACGCTGTTGAGCCAGGGCTATGTGATCGGCGCCGTCACGGCGAACCAGATCAACGGCACCAAGAGCTTCCAGCCGCGCAGCGATGCGCATGTACAGATTGCGTTCCGTGTGGTCTGCACCGATGACGATGCCAAGGGCGACAAGTCGTCGGTCTATGTCAATGCGCTGGAAGATCGCTATGCGCTGAAGAAGGTGAACAATGTCGCCAGCCTCGGTGTCGGCGTGCTGGGTTCGGTATCGGTACCGTTCTCTGCCAGCGACGACTCACTGGTGAAGGTCGCGAGTGAAACGATTTCGGCGGAAGGGTTTTATGCGCGCTTTTTCGATGTGGTCGAAAAATTCCTGGATAACGGCCCCGACACGGAACAGGAACCGATCGATCCACCGAGCATTTCGGCAAAACCGGTAAGCGAAGCACCGGCAGCGATAGCAACACCAGTGGCAACGCTGCCGTCAGCGCCAGTCGTTGCGGCGCCAGTCGTGGCACCAACTGCCGTTCCGGTTCCGATTGCAGCCCCGGTTCCAGCGCAGGTTCCGGTCCCCGCTCCTGCGCCCGCTCCTCCCGCGACCGCCATGTCGGCACCCGCTGCGCCGACACCTGCAATCATTCCTTGAAAACCGCCTGCGCTGCGAACATGCAGCCGTTACCGGCACCATGAAAAAAGAGAGGAGAACGCTACCGTTCTCCTCTCTTTTTTATTTTCTGCAGATCCTGTTCCGAAGACCTGATATCGATTGATATCGCCCTCAGCCGCGCAGTCGTTCGATCAGCAGATCGCCATATTTCGACGTCGAGGTCTTGCCACCGAGATCGGCGGTGCGGCCGCTTTCCGCTCCCAGTACGTCGTCGATCGCGTCGCGCAGTTTTTTTGCCGGCGCATGCAGGTTCTTGTGATCGAGCATCAGCGCACCGGCCAGCAGCAACGCCGTCGGGTTCGCCAAACCCTGACCGGCAATGTCCGGCGCCGAGCCGTGCACCGCTTCGAAGATTGCTGCACCCTCGCCGATGTTGGCGCCCGGCGCCATGCCGAGGCCGCCGACCAGGCCGGCGATCTGATCCGACAGAATGTCGCCGAACAGGTTGGTCGACACGATCACGTCGAACTGCCACGGGTTCAACACCAGTTGCATCGCGCAGGCGTCGACAATACGGTCGTTGAACTCAAGCTGGTCGGCATAATCGAGCCCGACCTGTTGAGCCGTTTCCAGAAACAGTCCTGTCAGCGCCTTCAGCACGTTCGCCTTGTGCACGATGGTGACTTTCTTGCGGTTGTTGCGCACCGCGTAATCGAAGGCGAAGCGCGCGATGCGTCGTGCACCGGCACGCGTGTTGATGCCGGTCGCCATCGCGACGGCATGCGCATCGTCGCCGATCGGCACGTAATGTTCATGTCCGACGTACAGACCCTCCAGGTTTTCGCGCACCAGCACCAGATCGATTTTTTCGTAGCGGCCGCCGGGGACGATGGTACGTGCGGGACGCACATTGGCATACAGTTGAAAAGTTTCGCGCAGTCGCACGTTGACGGAGCGGAAGCCGCCGCCGATCGGTGTCGTCAGCGGACCTTTCAGCGCGAGGCCGGTGCGACGAATGCTGGCCAGTGTTTCGGGCGGCAGAAGGTCACCGCTTTTCTCCAGCGCATTGACGCCGGCCTGGCAGGTTTCCCATGCGAACGGGCTGCCCAGTGTGTCGAATACACGCACGACGACATCAACGATTTCCGGCCCGATACCGTCGCCGGGGATCAGAGTCGCTGGAATGCCGGGGGATGTTGCGTTCGCCATGAGTGTTCCTCTCTGTTGATAAGCAATGACGGACAGTGTATTCCGATCCTGCGCGTCGCGTTCATGCCGGGAAGATGAAAGTTTTTTGTGCGAACTGCGACCTGCCGGTACGTTATAGTACGGTCAGTCGGCGGCGCGTTTGTTCTGCCGCCCATGTTCCCTGTTTATAGATTGGAGATTTCCGGATGGACGTACTAGTAACCCGAGGTGAAGGCAAGCTGCAACATGTGGTCGAAGTCGGCCCGCACAAACTGATCGCCGACGCACCGTCGCAATACGGCGGCGACGACGCCGGCTTCACGCCGCACGACCTGCTGGCTTCTTCGCTCGGTGCCTGCACCGCATTGACGCTGAACATGTATGCACAGCGCAAGGGCATGGACCTGCAAAAAGTCGATGTAAAAGTCGAACACGCAGACAAGGATGGCGCGTATGTCTTCCACCGTCACCTGACTTTCCACGGTGACCTGACAGCCGAACAGAAGGAAAGCCTGATCGGTATCGCCAACAAGTGCCCGATCCACAAGATCCTGTCCGGCAAGATCGAGATCATCACCGACGGTAACTGATCATGGAAAACGACAGCGCACTGGAAATCGTCGTCGTCCCGCGTACGCGCGATCTGGGCGACAACTTCGAAGTCCGTCGTGCGCTGCCGACGACGCAAAAACGCATGGTCGGCCCTTTCGTCTTTCTCGACCAGATGGGGCCGCATGGATTTACCGCCGGTCACGGCCTCGACGTGCGACCGCATCCGCACATCGGGCTGGCGACCGTCACCTATTTATTCGATGGCGAGATCGAGCATCGCGACAGCGTCGGTTCGGTCCAGACCATCCAGCGGGGCGCCGTCAACTGGATGACGGCCGGCAGCGGCATCGTGCATTCCGAGCGCACCAATGCGACGACGCGCCAACAGGCATCGTCGCTGTATGGATTGCAATGCTGGGTCGCGCTGCCGAAAAAGCACGAAGAAACCGACCCCGGTTTTGCGCACATCGCGGCCAATGCATTGCCGAAGCTGGAAGGCGATGGCGCTTCGGCAATCGTGGTCGCCGGCAGTTTCTTCGGCAAGACTGCGCCGGTACCGACATTGTCCGATCTGTTTTATGTCGATGTGACGCTGACTGCAGGTTCCAGGCTCGACGTACCGGCCGAATATCCCGAGCAGGCGATGTATGTCGTCGAAGGCAGACTCGACCTTGGCCGCGATGGCGTGTTCGAGGCCGGCCAGTTGCTGGCATTGAAGGCAAATACCGCGGTCACGCTGCGCGGTGCAGGACCGGGTACGACACGCCTGATGCTGCTTGGCGGCGAACCGATGGATGGCTCGCGCTACGTATCGTGGAATTTCGTGTCCAGCTCTCCGGATCGTCTGGAGCAGGCGAAGGAAGACTGGAAGCATCAACGCTTTGCCGCCGTGCCGGGCGAAACCGAATTCATCCCGATGCCGGACATTCCCGGTAAGCCGGTGGGCTATCCGTAATAACGCTTTATTACGTCAGGCGCTGCGGCCGTCGTATTGATGCCGCTTCAACGTCGCCAGATCGACACCATCCACGCAACGCACATTGATCGCGGCAATTTCGTTGCCTGCGGGATCGGTGCCGAACGCAAACGGCTGACAACCGCAGGTCGTGCAGAAACGATGTTCGATCCGGTGCTTGTTGAATTTGTAGACGGTGGCCTTGTCCTCGCCGCTTTTCAGCTTGAAATTGATACGCGGCACGAACCACAGCAACGTCCCCTTGCGACTGCAGTAGGAACAGTTACATTCGATCGCGTGATCGATTTCGCCATCCGCTTCAAACGTGATGTCGCCGCAATGGCAGGAACCTTGATAATGCATGTCGTCTCCTCGTTGCACCCGTCCGGTTTAAGGTCATTCCGGAGCCAATTCTAACGCAACGGTTGCCATGAAAAGGCGACCATCGCGAAACATCCGCAATGGCCGGCAACAGCAATGACGAGAAAATTATGCGGCGTTCGCGCTGACTAGGACCGCCTGTGCCGGGTCGGCCGGCGCATCGCCTTCCATCACGACGATACGGCTGGCGCCGACCTGTTCGGATGATAGCGTCGCCGCCACATTGCGCAACGGACCGATAGCCGTGCCGTTTGCCATACCCTTCGGATTGGTGCGAAAACGCGCGACCGGTGCGTCCTGTCCGCTGACATAGACGCTGTAGTTGGTCATCGGCTTCAGCTTGAACAGCGACACTTCCAGCGCATCGACGACGCCGAGATTGCGCGATACGACGAATCCCTTCGCCTCGCCATTGACCGGTTTCAGTGTGACGTTGATCGACTCGCCATTCGTGCGTGCCACCAGATTCTGCGTGCCGTCGCCGTGCGGCACCGCATGCGACAGGAATACCAGCGCTTGCGGCGCCTGGCCGATCGCAATGTGCGCTGTCACCTTGTTGACGGCGGTGTCGATCACTTCGACGGCATCACCGTTCTCCAGCCCGACGTAAACGCGACTGCTGTCGTCCGACGTCCAGATGCCGTGCGGTAGCGCGCCGGTCGGGATCGATGCAATCAGCTTTGGTGCGTCGCCGGTGGTATAGACCTTCACCAGATTCTCGCCGCCAATCGTCACGTACGCATAAGTCTGGCCACCGACTTTTGCAAACGACAGATGATTGGTGATGAAACCGGTATCGATGACACCCTTCACTTCCAGCGTCTTCGTGTCGATGCGGGTAACCTTGCCGACGTCCTTGTGCGTCATCCACATTTCCTTGTAGTCCGGCGTGAACTGCAGGAATGGCGAGAACGGACTGACGACCGGAATCCGCTTGACGATCTTGTGCTTCTTCACATCGATTACATCGACCTCCGGTGTAAAACTGGAAACGGCAAACGCCAGCTTGCCGTCCGGCAGAAACTGCACCATGCCCGGACCCGGTGCAGTCTCGATGCGACGCGTCTCCTTGAAGGTCTTCGGATCAATAACAGAGATGTAATCCTCCCCACGCACGACAACCCAGACCTCTTTGCCGTCGGCAGTGAAGAATCCCTCATGCGGCGAACGGCCGATATAGGTTTTTCCCTTGACCGTGTTCGTCGCGGTATCGATGAAGGTCACCGAATTGGAACCGTTGGAAACGACGATCAAGGTCTTGTGATCCGGCGAAAAACCCATGCCATGCACATTGATCTCGCCTTTGTACAGCGGAGACAGCACGTCAGGCCGTTCGTTGCCGAGGCGAATCTGACCCAGCAGCGTATTCGTCGCCGGGTTGATGACTGAGACGGTGTTGCTGTTCTGGTCGGCCGTATAGACGCGGTCCTGTGCCGATGGAGCGGCGAACGCCGTGCCAGTAATCCCGGCGATGGCGATAGCCAAAGCCGTTTGTTTCATCGATGCAGAAAAGATGTTCATGGATGATTCCTTGTGTCGTTGATGTTCATTGCGCCGGCTGTGCCATTGCGGCGTCAGCCGGATGCCGTTGCAGCCACAACTGCATCAGCTTGATTTCATACTGTTGCTCGGTGATGATTCCCTGCGCCAGATTACGCATTTCCGGGTCGGCGGTGTACAGCAGCACTGCCTTCGCCATGTCGACCGCGCCTTGGTGATGCGGAATCATCATCGTGACGAAATCGTGGTCGGCGTTGCCCGTCATCGGTGCGTCGGTCATGCTGTATTCCATAACCACCATCGCATCGTTCATCAGGTCGTCGAACGGCTTGGCGGTGCTGGCAACGAACGGCGGCGGCGCCTGTGTTTGCATATGCGCCCCCGGCATGTCGTGCTGCATGTCGTGTGCCATATCGTGTGCAAACGATGCCTGCATCCAGAATGCACAGGCGAGCGCCGTCCACGTAGCAGACGCGCGCGCGCCTGCCGCAATTGTTTTCTTCATGAGGATTTTTTCTCCAGTTGTTCGTAGACGGCATTGGCAACGCGTGCCAGTTCACCCTTGTCGATACCGGCCGACAGCGCGTAGCCGAAGCGGCCGTCTATCCAGTAAAAGACATTGACCAAGCCTTCCTGAGCGAAGCGGAAGCCGGTGTCGCGCCCGCTCTGTTCCTTGTTTGATACATAGAGTGTCAAGCGCTGGCCTCCGGCATCGTGATACATGAACTGCGCAACCGGCCCGTTGTCGCCCGGCAGCAGACGCCCGCCGATCAGTTCGTACCCCAGGCTGCCAAGATGCGGCGGACGCATCGTCGTGCCGAGCCGTTTCGACAGCCATGCCACCAGCTGCTCTTCCTGATCGGCGCCGATCTCGACCGGACGACGCGCATCCGGGCTGTAAACCACATGTGCAATCGCCGCCTGGCGTGCGAACGCAGCATCCACTGGTGCGATGCCGATATGCGCCGCGATATCGTCACGCGCCAGCATGCCGTCCGGCTGCATCGCGCCGTGCAGGGTCCAGCCGCCAACGCCGCCGCTCAGTGCCAGCAGCACCGCCGCCGCATAACGAACCAGATAAGGGCTCACAGAAGAACCGAAACGCTGCGACCACCCGAGCATGCCGGACGACAGACGTGCCGGCACCGGCTCGTCCAGCACCGGATCGAACAACCGGCGCAAGCCTTCGTTTTGCGCACGCCAGGCATCGACACGCGCCTGTTCTTCCGGACGCACTGCCAGATAAACCGCAATCTCTTCGCAACGTGTCGTGCTGAGCAAACCATCGGCGTATGCGTGCAGATCTGCTTCGGTAACGGGAAGCTGATTCATTTGACTACCTTTAATTGCGACACCAGCGGTCGCCCTTCCATCAGTGCGCGCATCTTTTGTCGCGCGCGCGACAAGCGCGACATCACGGTGCCGATCGGCAAACCGAGCGTCGCAGCCACCTCGTCGTACGACATTTCCTCAAGCGCAACCAGCAGCAGGATTTCTCGCTGCTCGGCAGGCAATGCATGCAGTGCGGACTCGAGATCGCGCATTTCCAGATTGCCCACATGCGATTCCCTAACTGAAGGATGCAGCGAATCTTCGTCCAGCACTTCGGTCTGTATGGACGGCCGCCGTACCTGGTCGACATGCAGGTTGTGCATGATGCCAAACAGCCAGGCACGCATGTCGCTGCCGCGTTGCCACGACGCCAGCTTTTTCCAGCCGCGCTCCATCGTGTCCTGCACCAGATCGTCCGCACGCGTTCGGTCGCCGACCAGCGCCCGCGCGTAACGGCGCAGGCGCGGAATGCAGGCAATCAGATGCTCGCGGTCATCCTGCATGGCGATTCTTCTTCATGCTGTTAATTGGATGAGCCGATCAATCCTTGACGACGTGCCAGACGTCCTTGAAGTTGTCGCCATTACGATCGCCGGCCTTCTTGTCGGACGCGAACAGATACAGTGGCTTGCCCTTGTACGCCAGTTGTGCGGAACCGTCGTCACGTGTCACGACCGAATACGGCTCGGCAGCCTTGACGCCGGCAGCGGAAACCGGCGGCCATGCCGTTGCGCAACCGCTGTTGCAAACGCTCTTGCCGCTGTTGGCGGTGTCTTTGTCGAAGGTATAAACGGTCATGCCTTCGCTGGTGACGAGAATGCCGTCGGCCTTCTTGACCGGAACGCTCTGGGCAAAAGCGGCGCTGGAGAATGCGAATGCGGCAACGCCGGACAACAGGAGATGGGAAATTTTCATGGTGATTCCTTTTCGTTGAGATGGGAAAATCCGGAAAAGACGATAAAAGGACGGCAGCGAAACATACGTATCCATCGCCGTCACGTCATTGCGCATACTGCGCTGACATGGACGTAAACGTGGAAGCGGCCAGTTTATTCCCACTTTCATTAAAAATAATTTCCGCTGCATTCCATTGCGTTCAATCGCGTTAACGGCCACTCATTGTCCTGTTGCTGTGCAGACATTCCCGAACGCCGCGTCGCCTCCCTATCCGTTTCCGCTTCATCCCGGCGCGTATGCGCATGAATCTTGCATTCCCCATGATGGCGGTCCGATGCAGGTCAACCGGTATCTCCGTCCAGCGCCACATTGAAAGCCATCCATCTTGAGGAGTATTACGTGAATCGACTCGATGTAACCGAAAAAATCATCACCGCCAAAGTATCGAAAGGCCTGAAATGGTCCGAGATCGCGACCAAGGTCGGCCTCAGCAAGGAATGGGTCACCGCCGCCTGCCACGGACAGATGACGATGAACGCGGCGCAAGCCGACGCCGCTGCAAAACTGTTCGGCCTGACCGATGAAGAAAAGAAATGGCTGATGGTGGTGCCATACCGCGGTTCGCTGCCGACCGCCGTGCCGACCGATCCGACCATCTATCGCTTCTACGAACTGGTGCAGGTATATGGCACCACGTTCAAGGAACTGATCCATGAAGAATTCGGCGACGGCATCATGAGTGCGATCGACTTCAAGATGGATCTGCAGCGCGAGCCAGACCCGAACGGCGATCGCGTGAAGATTGTCATGAGCGGCAAGTATCTGGCGTACAAGTCGTACTGATCCAAAACGACGGACGCAATTGCAAGATGCGTCCGTCACAGGTCATCGGGATGACATCGAATGACGCGAATCAAAAACAGACAGCGCAACTATCCTCGCAGCTGTCACACAACCGATTTATCCGATCGAACAATCGATTGTCATTTCCCGGACGCACGGCGCACGGTGACCGATTCGCCGCCGACGCCCCAGTTGTCGGTATCGACTTCGTCGATGATGACGAAGGTCGTTTCCGGATTCTTGTTCAGCACCTTTTGCAACAACTCGGTGCTGCCCTTGATCAGCGCGGCTTTCTGTTCAGCGGTGACATTTCCCTCGCGGGTGATTTGAATATTGACGAATGGCATGACGATCTCCTGAAAAATAAATCTCTATTAGTAAGACGAACTGACTGCGAAACGGCTGATTACAACGAACCGGCGCTCATGCCGCCGTCCACCGCCAGCACCGCGCCCGTGGTGAAACGCGCACTGGTCAGGTACAGAACGGCATCGACGATGTCCTGATTGGTGCCCATTGCGCCGACCGGATGCAGCGCCTTCAGGAAACCATGCGAATCAGGGTGATGCATCGGCGTATCGATCACGCCGGGCGCGACGGCGTTGACCATCACATTGTGCGGTGCCAGCTCGATCGCCAGTGCACGCGTGGCCTGATTCAATCCGCCTTTTACCAATACCGGCAACAGTGCCGGCACCTTGGCCGACGGTTGCAGTGCGACGCTGGCCGTCACATTGACGATGTGGCCGTCACGATTGCCAACCATGTGCGTGCCTGCCAATTGCGTAATGTACAGAAAGCCTTTCAGGTTGGTATCGAAAATGCGATCAACGTCATCGGTCGTGTATTCGGCAAACGGTTTGGCGAGGAAAATCCCGGCGTTGTTGATCAGGATATCGACCTTGCCGAATTGCGCGACGGCGGTATCGAACACACGCTTGGCGACGGCGGCATCGCCGATATCGCCGTCGACCGGGACGAAACGCTGGCCGAGTTTTTCGGCGACCTCTTGCAGACGCGACAGGGTACGCGCGTTGCCGACCACGTTGTAGCCGCGCTTGATGTAAGCCTCGGCAACGGCCAGACCGATGCCGCTGGATGCGCCGGTGACGATAACGGTTTTGTTTTCTGCGTTGTTTTTCGATGCTGTGTTCATGATTATTCCTTCAAGTAAAAGTAGGTTTGCAATGGCAGCCGGACCGGATGTCCTTGCCGCGGCCGCCGTGCATGATTTGCAGCGCTGACCGTGAAACGAACTTTACTTATGCTGAACGGAGTGATAAATACATGAATCAGCAAATTACTTGATACATGATGTAATGAATGGAATGAGATGAAACGACAATTCGACGACATTCTGCTGGGCAGCATCGAGCTGTTCTGCCTCGCGGCAGAGCTCGGCAGCTTTACCGCGGCAGCGACGCTGGCGGGCGTCACGCCAGCGGCGGTCAGCCGTTCCGTCTCGCGACTGGAACAGCGTCTCGGTGCACGACTGTTTGTCCGCACCACGCGACAGATCCGCCTGACCGATGGCGGCAAGGCGTATTTCGATCAATGTCGCCAGGCGTTGACGCAACTGGTCGATGCGGAGAACGAAGTCACCGGCAAACAGACCGCGCCCGCAGGTCACTTACGTATCAGCCTGCCGGTGCCGTACGCGCACTATCGCGTGCTGCCGCTGCTGGCGGAATTCCGCAACAAGTATCCGGACGTGACGATCGAAACCCACGTCAGCAATCGCAATATCGATTTCATCGAGGAAGGCTACGATCTCGCGATTCGCGGACGCTTGCCGAACGACTCCAACATGATCGGCCGCAAGCTGGAAGACGCGCCACTCGTTATCGTCGCCACACCCGCTTATCTGAAACGCGCCGGCGCGCCGCGTACACCGGCTGATCTGGAAAAACACGATTGCATCCAGTTCGAGTTGCCGAGCAGCGGGCGCGATATTCCGTGGTTGATCCGTCAGAACGGCATTGTCGAAGAAATCGCCACGCAAGGCGGCTATCGCACGTCCGGCGATTACGTCAGTGCCGTCACGCTGGCACGCAAAGGCGCGGGCCTGTTCCAGACCTATCGTTTCATCGTCGAAGAAGATCTGCGCGCCGGCACACTGGTCGAAGTGCTGCAACCGTATTCAGGCGGCACGCGCGCGTTTTCGTTGATGTATCCGCATGGCCGTCATCTGCCGCTACGCGTGCGGGCCTTCATCGATTTTCTGGTCGAAAAGCTTGGCGTGTGATATCGATCTTCTGTGCGTCGGCGACGTCATCGTTTCGCGCGGCAGACACTTTTGGAAGCTAACGTCCATTCCGCGAGGTGCTATTCTTTTCTCGACAGCACTGATTAAAAAACAGGCAGACAAACTGCTTAAAAAATCAGCACATGTTCAAAAGTACGTCTCGAACAATCGATTGTTAATTTCCCGAACGTGCGAGAAATGTGTTTAACGAAATCCTAACGAACACACTTGGACACGCCGCGCAATCGCATATTCCTGTGTTTTACGTACTATCCACATTTTTCTTACGTGGTATCCACAATTCAATTCGGCTGTTTCAACGTGAATACGTGATATCCACAATCTGAATATCACGCAATCTTGCGTTTTTCCATTGCCCGCAACACCTCGTTTATTGATAGTGAACTCGTTGAATTTAATAAACACAGGACCGAATTCACATTGTCTTTTTTCTTAACGAAATCTTGACATGATGAAGGCGCGTTACAAGTGATCGAGTGAATCAGGTGTTTATTGCAACGAGGGCATCGAAGCATACGCTTCGAGCGTTTTGATACTTGAGAGTTGAGAGGCAATATGAACACAGCTACGATTAGTGCTGATGCTGTTAACCGTTCAAACGGTTTCCGTTGGGGGCAGTTGGTATTGGGTATCGTCGCCATGGCGATGATTGCAAACTTGCAGTACGGCTGGACGTTGTTCGTCGATCCGATCGCTGCAAAACATGGCTGGAGCCGTGCTGCGATTCAAGTCGCATTCACGATCTTCGTTCTGACCGAAACCTGGTTGGTTCCTATCGAAGGCTGGTTCGTCGACAAATTCGGTCCACGTCCTGTCGTTCTGGTCGGCGGTATCCTGTGCGGTCTGGGTTGGTTCATCAACTCGTTCGCTGACTCGCTGCCTACGCTGTACTTCGCTGCGGTGATCTCCGGTATCGGCGCTGGCGCCGTGTACGGTACCTGCGTCGGTAACGCGTTGAAGTGGTTCCCGGACCGTCGCGGTCTGGCTGCCGGTTTGACCGCTGCCGGTTTCGGTGCCGGTTCGGCTGTGACGATCATCCCGATCTCGGCAATGATCAAGAGCCAGGGCTACGAAGCTGCGTTCCTGTACTTCGGTCTGGGTCAGGGCATCATCGTTGTGCTGGTTTCGCTGTTCCTCGCCCGTGCTCCAGAGCACAAGAAAGCGGAACAAGTCGCCAACGTCCAACAAACCCGTCGTGAATACAAGCCTAGCGAAGTATTGCGTCAGCCAGTGTTCTGGATCATGTACATGATGTTCGTGATGGTTGCAGCGGGCGGCCTGATGGCAACTGCGCAACTGGGTTCGATCGCTCGTGACTTCAAAGTGTTCGACATCGATGTCAGCATGATGGGCCTGACCTTGCCTGCACTGACGTTTGCTCTGGCAATCGACCGCGTGTTGAACGGCCTGACCCGTCCATTCTTCGGCTGGGTATCGGATCAGATCGGCCGCGAACCGACCATGTTCATTGCGTTTGCAATCGAAGCAGTCGGTATCCTGGCTCTGTTCCACTACGGCCACAACCCATACGCATTCGTTATCTTGACCGGTATCGTGTTCTTTGCATGGGGCGAAATCTACTCGCTGTTCCCATCGACCTGCGCTGACACGTTCGGCTCCAAGTACGCATCGGCCAACGCCGGTCTGCTGTACACCGCGAAAGGTACGGCATCGCTGCTGGTTCCTCTGTCGGCTGTTCTGGCGTCGGCAAGCGGCGGCTGGTACTCGGTGTTCGTGCTGGCCAGCGTGCTGAACGGCGCTGCTGCACTGATGGCCTGGTTCGTGCTGAAGCCAATGCGCGCCAAGCACATGAGCAAGCCTGAGTAATTGTTGTAATCACTGCGTACCTGCAGCGTTTCAAGACCGGCCTCGCGCCGGTCTTTTTTTATGCACGTTTGCTTTGCATGTTCGTTTTCAGTGCTGCATTACGTTATGTTGCGCAGCGCATTGCCTGCGCCGGTCGACAGTTCAGCGCGGCCTGGCTTGTAACAGATTGCGCAATGCCTCGGTCACCGCCTCCGGTTTTTCCAGTGCCGACAGATGACCGCAATGTTCGACGATCGTCAGCGTCGCACGCGGAATCAGCGCCGCCATTTCCTCATGTACGTCAACCGGCGTGACCTTGTCTTCCCGTCCGCACAGCAACAACGTCGGGCAATCGATGCGCGCCAGCGTCGGTCGACTGTCGATGCGATGCATGATGGCATGCTGCTGGCGAATGAATGCATCCTTGCCCACCGCTGCCGCCATTTCAGTCACGCAGGCCACGATGCCGTGATCGTCCAGATGCGGCGGATACAAGAGCTTCTGCATCAGATCCCGCGGCACCGCGGCAAAATCGTTCTGCGCCAGTTCGATCAGGCGATGACGATTGGCGCTCGCTTCCTCTGTATCCGGTCGCGCGCTGGTATCGATCAGCGCCAGCGCGCTGATGCGTTCCGGTGCCTGCCGCATGATTTCCAGCGCGACATAACCGCCCATCGACAAGCCGCCCATTGCAAACATGCCGGTCGGCGCCTGTTCCAGCACATCCGCTGCAAGCCCGGCGATGGTGTCGCTCTGCGTCAGATCCGCTACCGAAACGTTGGCGATTTCCATCAGCCGATCTGCCTGATGCTGCCAGAGGCGCGCATCGTTGAGCAAACCCGGCAACAGGATCAGATTGGGCTTCATCAGGTAGGACATGGCGTTCTCCTGTAATGGCAACGACGACAAACGGATCATGCGTGGGACAGCCTGGCGCGTCGTGTGTTCCGCAAGTCGCAGATTGCACACGGATTCCACACGGATTACCTCGCACGCGGCTCAACTTCAGGTACGATTGGTGCACACTGACAGCCGCTCAAACGCCTATATATGGACTATCCAAAAATCCGCCAAAAGACTTTCCTGATTCTTTTGGTTACCTTCACGATTGCCTTCGTCGTGATCCTGCTGCCGTTCTACGGCGCGGTCTTCTGGTCCATCGTGCTGGCCATTCTGTTTGCACCGTTTCATCGCAAACTGCTGACAAAAATGCCGAAGAGGCCTAATTTGGCGGCGACCTCCACCCTGCTCATCTGCCTGGTCGTGGTAATCCTGCCACTGGTGCTGATCTCGATTTCCCTGGTGCGTGAAGCATCGGTGGCCTACAACGACATTCGCGCCGGCCAGATCGATTTCGCCGGCTTCATCCAGAAGGCGTTCTCTGCAATGCCTGGATGGCTGGTCAACATCCTTGACCGCTTCGGTGTCGGCAACCTGAGCGCATTGCAAGCCAAGCTGGCATCGGCAGCAGTGCAGGGCAGCGAATTCTTCACGCGGCAGGCAATCAACATCGGCCAGAACACGTTCAATTTCCTGGTCAGCTTCACGATCATGTTGTACATCCTCTTCTTCCTGCTGCGCGACGGCGACAAGCTGGCGGTGCAGATCAAGCAGGCGACGCCGCTGGACAACGAGCACAAGCGCGCGTTATTCAACAATCTGACGGCCGCCATTCGCGCCACGGTGAAAGGCAACGTCATCGTCGCCGCGGTACAAGGCGCGCTGGGTGGTGTCGCGTTCTGGTTTCTCGGTGTACAGGGCGCACTCTTGTGGGCCGTGATCATGGCCTTCCTGTCCTTGCTGCCAGCAGTCGGCGCCGCAATGATCTGGGCGCCGGTCGCGATCTACTTTCTGCTGACCGGGGCAATCTGGCAAGGCGTCACGTTAATTGCATTCGGTGTGCTTGTGATCGGCCTGGTGGACAACATCCTGCGCCCGATACTGGTGGGCAAGGACACACAGATGCCGGACTTCATCGTGCTGATTTCCACGGTCGGCGGCATGGCACTGCTGGGGTTGAACGGCTTTGTCATCGGCCCTGTCATCGCCGCGATGTTCATCACGTTGTGGAACATGTTTTCGCATGGCAATCAGAAACAGGACGCGGATCGCTTGCGGCGCCCGGACTAGTTTGTCGATGAAGTAACTGCGCGTTGACCTGTCCCGCTTTTCCTGTTTTGTGACTGGCCGGCTTTACGCTCACACCGCTTGTTGTGCATATACAGGCATTGGCCCACGATCGCAGCGAGCAGCAACAGTGAATTGGTGAACACGAAAACAAGATTGTCGACCGCCAGGCTATAGACGACGAAGCCGAGCGACGCACTGATCTGGCCGATGAACAGCCACTGCGATACACCGGCGCTGGTTTTACTGCGCCATTGCTTCCATACCTGTGACGAAACGGTCAGCAGCAGGATCAACGCACTGGCCCAGCCGACAACGTCACTTGGCGTTGTATCGGTCATCGCGGGCTCCCGATGCATGCGGGTTGCGCACGACGCCGTATCAAGAATTTTTGTTTAAACAATTTCGCTCTTGCGTCTGGTCGGCGTCTTGGCGCGCCGTTCCATTTCTCTCGCCTCTTCCCCGCTCATCTGATCCGGTGGATCGGGCAACGCCTCGCCATCGATCAGATTATCCAGACCCGAGTTGCCGTCGATATGGCTCTGTTCTCCTCCCGCGTCGTGGCGATCATTGATGCCACTGTTCTTTTTCGACATGAGCCCTCCTCCTGCATCCCGGAATAGTGTTCCTTGCGCCGCCCGCGAGCGACGCATGCGCGACACACAAAATGCACGTTGCCGTGCATCGTGAGCGAACGCCACCTTCATCAGGCGACGGCTTCTGCGCTCAGTTCTTCCTTGCGTTCCATCAATTGCACGCCGAGACCTTCCAGATCCATCTTGGCCTTTTTGGCTTTCGGGAACATTTCCGTTTCTTCTTCCTCGACGTGATGATTGATGTATTCGCTCAGCACCTTGACGGTGGCGTCGTACATCGGATCGTCGCCCGCCATTTCGAGAATCTGTGCAATCAGATCTTTCGCAGTGGCGTGCTCGACTTCCGCTTCGTTGAGCATGTCTTCATCATTGATCGCGTTACGCGCGGCCGGATAGAAAATTTCTTCCTCGATCGTCGCGTGAACCGTCAGCTCTTCGCAGATCTGGTTGGCGATTTCGACCTTGCCATCGACGTCTTCCGCCTTGGCTAGCTTTTCGAATTCCTTGAAAAGCTTTTTCACTTTTTTGTGATCGTCCATCAGCAGTGAAATTGCATCGGAGCTGGCTGACGACTTTGTGGCTGGCTTGCTTGCTGTCTTGGACATGATGTCTCCTGAATTGAAATTGGTATGGGACTTTCACCATGCAGTGAAATGTCTGTAGCAAATTTAGTCCTGCACACGTTCCGCGCGTATCAGACAGTGGCGTCAGTTCTTGTCAGAATTCCTCCTTATTTATGTCCCTGAACGTGTGTCTTCTTGCTGTCACCATCGCTTCATTTCCGTTACGCAACAACGTCTGTGCCGCAGCGGATCAAATCTGCGACAATTCCGCCCATGAATTCACCGCTTTCCTCCGCAACCGAAGACGTTGCGCCACTGTTCCATATCGCCTTCTATAAATTTGTCCGTCTCGACGATGCCGATGCGGTTGTCATGCGCCTGCGCGAACTGACGCAGGATTTGCTCGGCAGCATCCTGGTCGCGGATGAAGGCATCAACGGCGTGCTTGCCGGCAATGCCGCTGCGCTCGACAGATTCGAACAGGCATTGCGCGACGACCCATTGTTCGGCGGACGCTTTGCCGACATCGTCTTCAAACGCAGTGCCTGCAAGACTGCGCCGTTCGCACGCATCAAGGTCCATCGCAAATCGGAAATCGTTTTCCTCGGCGTCGATAACGTCGATGCAGTCAGCAAGACCGGCATCGACGTCAGCCCGCAGGAATGGCGCGAGCTGATTGCCCAGGACGATGTCGTCGTCATCGACAATCGCAACAGCTTCGAATACAAACTCGGCAAATTCAAAAACGCGATCGATCCCGGCGTCGATAATTTCCGTGACTTCCCGAAATTCATCGAAGACCATGTGCCGGAGTGGAAAAAACAGAACAAGCGTGTCGCGATGTATTGCACCGGCGGCATTCGCTGCGAAAAAACCAGCGCATGGATGCTGGAGATGGGCGTGCCGGTGTATCAGCTCGAAGGCGGCATCCTCAACTACTTCCAGCAAATGCCGGACGCGGACAAGGATTGGCAAGGCGAGTGCTTCGTCTTCGACAACCGCATTGCGCTCGATACGCACCTGCAGGAAACCGGCACCACGCCGGAAGACGTCTATGGCGGCGAACCCGACTGGGAATGGCGATTGCAGCGTGCGAAGCGTCTTGACGAGGAAAGCGATTGAAGGACGCAAGGGAACATCCCGCAAGCGTCTATCGCCCGCCGGACCGTGACGGCGTCGGTGCCAGCAGCGTCGCGTTGCCGGCCGGTACGTGGACGCTGCTGATCGATTTTCTGATGCATCATTTCCCCGCCATCGCGCGCGACGAATGGCTGCAGCGCATGCAACGCGGCGACGTGCTCGATGCCGATGGCAACGCGTTGACCGTGACCAGCCCGTATCGCGCCAACAGCAAGATCTACTATTACCGCAATCTGCCGACTGAACCGCGCATTCCGTTCGACGAAGTCGTGCTGTACCAAGACGCGTATCTGGTGGCGGTCGACAAGCCGCACTTTCTGCCGGTGACCCCGGCCGGCCGTTATCTGCAGGAAACCTTGCTGGTACGGTTGAAGCGCAAGCTCGGTATCGACACGCTGACGCCGATGCACCGCATCGATCGCGATACCGCCGGCCTCGTGCTGTTCACGATCCAGCCGTCCACGCGCAACCTGTATCAGACGCTGTTTCGCGAACGCACCGTCAGCAAGGTTTACGAAGCAATCGCGCCGTGGCGTCCCAGCCTGATTCTGCCGACCACCCATCGCAGCCGCCTGATCGAAAGCGAGGCGTTCATGCAGATGCAGGAAGTCGAAGGCGAGCCGAACGCGGAGACAATGATCGAACTGCTGGAAGTGAAAGGGGAACTGGCGCACTACCGCCTGCATCCGGTCAGCGGACAGAAGCACCAGTTGCGTGTACACATGTCGTCGCTCGGCATTCCGATCGTCAACGACCGTATCTACCCCCACCTGTATCCGGACGAAGGTGAACATCAGGATTACAGCAGGCCGCTGCAACTGCTGGCGAAGTCGATCCGGTTTACCGATCCGTTGTCAGGCAAACTGCATCAGTTCGAAAGCCGGCAACACCTGCAGTTCTGATCGCAAACAAAAGAGGAGAAACATCCTGGAAACGACAGGCCGACTGATCTTGTGGATGGTGATGCCGCTGGCGACCTTGCTGTCGGAAAAATTCGCCGACCGCTTCGGACATCAGCAATCGCCCACGGGACGCGTGGTCATCCAGAGCCTGATTTTCATCGTGACGTTGTTGCCGACAGCGTGTGTCGTGTTGACTGGATCGATGTTGCTGTTGTCCAGCGTGCACATCCTGTTCGGTGCGCACTGAACAACAGCAAATTCAAATGATGGGGTTCAAGCAGCGCGTCGCAGACGTAATACGCGCTGCTCTTCCTGATCTGCCATCTCCGGACGAATATCGCGGAACCAGTGCGGATGGGCATCGTCGGATGTCCATACATCCAGATGCAGGCGCGACAGGAAGATCGGATCGCTCAGCAGACTGTTCTTCTGCACATCGGCCAGTGCCGACGGGCCGCTCAGCAAGGCTGTCTGCACCAGATTTGCACGCATGGCCTGCGCCAGTGGCGAACGATGCGGATGCAGCTTGCCGGTTGCGCAGACGACAGCGTTGAAGCGCGGCTCGACCACAGCCTGAACGAAATCCGCCTCCTCTTCCGCTGCCTTCACATAACGCACCGTTTCCGCCAGTTCGATCGGCGGCTGCTTTTCTTCCGGAATCAGGAACAGCTTGGCGCGACGGAACTGCACACCATGCGATACCTTGCTTGAATAGATCGAAACCGGAATCGCGACCGCCAGCGAGCCGCAGATCGGCAGCAGCCACGGCAGAAATGCGGGATTCAGCCAGAAGATTGCGCCGCCCCATGCCAGTCCCAGCAACGTCTGATAGCCGTGATAACGAAACGCTTCGCCCGGCGTGGTTTCGGAATCTTCGCGCGAGGGCGATTTCCAGCGCAGGGCCCATCCCATGAACGCAGCAATGACAAAGTGCGTATGGAACAGCATGCGCACCGGCGCCAGCATCATCGAGAACAGCATCTCGATCAGCATGCTCATGACGACGCGGAAACGGCCGCCGAAGTCCCGGGCGCCCTGGATGCAGACTAGCAGCACGCTCAGGACCTTCGGCAGAAACAGCAATGTTGCCGTCGCCGAAAACAGCGCGAGTGCCTTTTCCGGATGCCACTGCGGCCAGTTCGGGAACAATTGCCAAGGCTCGGTGAAGTAGGCTGGTTCGGTCAGCGTATGTTGCGCCAGCAACGCGGTGGAGAGAATCAGGAAAAGGAACCATAGCGGCGCCGACAGATAGGCCAGCACGCCGGTGACGAACACGGCGCGATGCACCGAATGCATGCCGCGCGCCATGAACAGGCGGAAGTTCATCAGGTTGCCCTGACACCAGCGACGATCGCGTTTGAGTTCGTCGAGCAGGTTCGGCGGCATTTCCTCATACGAACCGTCGAGGTCGTAGGCGATCCAGACTTTCCAGCCGGCGCGGCGCATCAACGCTGCCTCGATAAAATCGTGCGACAGGATTTCTCCGGCAAACGGTCCCTTGCCCGGCAACAGCGCCAATGCGCAATGCGCAATGAAAGGTTTCATCCGGATGATCGCGTTGTGGCCCCAGTAATGCGATTCGCCAAGCTGCCAGTAATGCAGGCCGGAGGTGAACAAGGGACCGTAGACGCGCGTCGAAAACTGCTGGATGCGTGCATACAGGGTATCGCGTCCGGCAGCACGCGGCGCGGTCTGGATGATGCCGGAATCGGGATTCGCTTCCATCGCCTGCACCAGTTTCGTGACGCAATCGCCGCTCATCACGCTGTCGGCATCGAGCACGATCATGTAGCGATAATCGTTGCCCCAGCGACGGCAGAAATCATCAATGTTGCCGCTCTTGCGCCGCACGCGGCGCTGGCGACGACGATAGAAGATGCGTCCGAAGCCGCCGACTGCCTTGCACAGTTGCGTCCATGCAGCGACTTCGGCAGCCGCGGTATCGCTGCCGTTGGTATCGCTCAACACGAAGAAGTCGAAACGATCGAGCTTGCCCGTCTTCTGCACCGATTCATAGGTTGCACGCAAACCGGCGAACACGCGTGTCACGTCCTCGTTGCAGATCGGCATGACGATCGCCGTACGCGCGGCCGGATCGATCGGACCATCGGTAATGGCGGTCTTCGAAATCAGGTATTGATCCTTGCCGGTGACCAGCAACAGGAAACCGGTCATCGCCGTCCAGAAGCCGGCCGACACCCAGCAGAACAGCAATGCGAACAGGGCAAGCAATCCCATTTCCAGCGGCGTCGTGCCCTGATACGGCAGCACGCGACTCATGTAGAAAGTAGCGAGTGCCGTCTGCCCGATCATCAGGAACAGCAGCACCAGACGGCGCAGGCCGCCGTTTGCCGGACGAACCGGCGGCGGTGCGTCGGGCGTCTTGCCTGCTGATTCCTTCGATCCACCGAACAGCGCACTGCCCCAGCGCACCAGCGGATTCAATGCGCCCCATGGTTCCGGCACCATCGATGCACGGTTGATGGGCGGTGCGATACAGAGTTGCGAAGGCACGTCGGCTTCATGCTTGGTCCATGCAGCGTCCTGCGCAACGTCCAGTTGCGCTCGGGCGGCGATCGATCCGAATGCCGGATTGCCGGCATCGGCATTTTCACCGGCCAGCAAACGGTGCAATCGTGCCATCGCTTCGCGTGGCGATGCAGAAGGCAAGGCAGACAGTTGCTCTTCAATGTCGTCGCGCATCGCCTGCGGCAGCGACAGGCGTTCGAGATAATGCCGACATGGCGGCGGGATTCTGGAGGCGTCCATCAATCCACCGGCAGAATGTAACTCCACGTTTCGGAAAGCGTGGTGTTGTTGGTTTGCAGGAAGCCGCGCATCTCGACCGGCTTGTTGTCATCGACGCGCTTGACGCGCACCGCCGCACGCCAGCCGCCGGTCGCATCGTTCGGATACGCATGCGATTCAACGATCTGGCCGTTGGCATCGGCCGATACGCGCAGGGTCACCTTCGTGTCGCGCGGCAGTTTCTTGAAAATCGGTCCGTCGAAATCGATGTACAGCGCAACGCTGCCATCCGGCTTGCGCGGCATGCCCTGGCCGCGCCGTGTCTGCGTCACCCACGACAGCGGCGGATGCTGCTGCGCTTCCTTGCCCCACGATGTGCGGTAATCGAAATTGATCGGCATGCCCGGTTTCGGCAATTGATCCGGCACCCAGTAGGCGACGATGTTGTCGTTCATTTCATCAGGGGAAGGAATCTGTACCAGTTCGACGCGACCCGAACCCCATTTGCCGGTCGGCTCGACCCAGGCGGACGGCCGCGTTTCGTAACGCGAGCGCAGGTCTTCATAACTGCTCTGGCGTTCGTCGCGCTGCATCAGGCCGAAACCGGTCGGATTGCTCAATGCATAGGACGTTACCAGCAGACGCTTCGGATTGACGAGGGGACGCCAGATCCATTCGCCGGTGCCGGAGGCAATCGACAGTCCGTCCGAATCATGCACCTCCGGCCGGTAATCCTCCACCGGTGCACGCTGGTTTTCGCCAAAGAAATACATGCTGGTCAACGGCGCGATGCCGAGCTTGGTCACGTTCTCGCGCAGATACAGTTGCGACTTGACGTCGGTCACCGTCTCATCGCCCGGCTTGACGATGAAGCGATAGGCGCCGGTCGCGCGCTTCGAATCGAGCAGTGCATAGATCGTCAGTTGCCGGCTCTTGGCGGATGGACGCTCGATCCAGAATTCGACGAAACGCGGGAATTCCTCACCCGAGTTCAGCGCCGTATCGATTGCCAGGCCACGCGCCGATGCGCCGTATGCCTGGTTCTTGCCGACGGCACGCAAATAGCTGGCGCCGAGGAAGACCAGGAACTCGTCCTTCGTCTTCTGCGCATTGAGCGGGAAATGCACACTGAAACCGGCGAAACCCAGATGGCGCAGATCCTGCGACGTCAGCTTGTTGCTGCCGTAATCGAATGCACGCGGATCGAACGGAATCGCACGCGGACGGCCGCTGGCAATTTCGTTGATCTTCACCGGCGTGTCGTACTGCCGCCCCTGATGGAAGAACGTCAGTTCGAACGGCAGGTTCTGTGCATGCCAGTACGCCTTGTCGCGCTTGTAAGTGATCTGGTGGTACTGGTCGTAATTCAGGTTCGCCAGTCCTTGTGAAATATTCTTTTGCGGCTCCTTGTAGGAACTGTCCGCGAGTTGTTTTGCCTTCTTGGCGACGGTGCTGAAATCGAATGCGAGGGAGGGAATGCAGGGGATGAGCGTAAGCGCGAGGACCAGCGCCCGACGGTGAAGTACCAGTTTAAAAACATTCAAGAACATGATTTCCAATCAAAGACATCGCAGCCTGCCCGTCGATACGTGCGGGAAGGCATGTTGCAAATCGTCAGCCATTACCGGCTAGGTTGTCATGGCGTCATCGCCAGCGCAGACCCGCAGCCGAGGGCCGTGGGTAAACGGCATTAACTGGCAGACAAGATTACCGGATTTTACATTGACTCCCTGTCATCGTCCGCGTACCGGCGACCGTAACAGGGACAGACAGGCGCGAACAGCGCCCGAGAGACAACCCTTGCAACTCTTTAATGAGGGAATGGATTGAAAAGGACCCGAAAGGTTCCTTTGAAGGCCAAAAAAGTTTCCGCCGGGCAGCAGTCATGAAAATGCGGTCTTTCGTACAGACCGCCGCCTGCAATCGGAAGACACTGGATTTTTTCTTACAGCAGGCCGAATTGCGGCCGCAAGGATCAAGGATGACGTCTTCGATGGCAAATCAAAAATGGCCGAACCAGATCTGGCTGGTGCGTCATGGTCAAAGCGCAGGCAATGTGGCGCGCGATCTGGCCGAGTCCAACGGGTTGGAGTTGATCGATATTGCCGAGCGCGATATCGATGTGCCGCTTTCTCCCTTGGGCGAACAGCAGGCACAGGCGCTCGGCTGCTGGTTTCGCGACCTGCCTGTTGAAGAACGCCCTACCGTCGTGCTGTCGTCGCCTTATCTGCGGGCATGGAACACCGCCCGGATCATTCTTGACGGCATGAAACTTCATGGCAAAAAACAGGCCGACCAGGTTCACACCTTCATCAGCGATGAACGTCTGCGTGAAAAGGAATTCGGCATACTCGATCGCCTGACGCGTTTCGGCATTGCGCAAAAGCATCCCGAACTGCACGAACAGCGCACGCATGTCGGCAAATTCTATTTCCGCCCGCCTGGCGGTGAAAGCTGGTGTGACGTGATCCTGCGCTTGCGCAATGTACTCGACACGATCACACGTGAATATCCGGGCGAGCGCGTGCTGATCGTCGGCCATCAGGTCATCGTCAACTGTTTTCGCTATCTGCTGGAACACATGGACGAAGAAAAGATCCTGACGATCGACCGCGCCAGCGATGTCCCGAACTGTTCGGTCACGTCATATCAATTCAACCCCGCCGTCGGCAAGTTCGGCCAACTCGAACTACGTCTGGTCAATTTCGTCGTGCCGCTGCTCGAAGCCGGCGCACCGGTCACCGCCGAACCGGACATCTCCGGCGCACCGAAACCTTGACCATGACGCATCCTCCTGCCAAACCGATAAAACTGAACGTCGACCTGCTGCGCGACTGGCCGCTGCCGATGCCGTCATGCGACGGCGACAAGGAAGCGCGGGGGCGCGTGCTGGTCATCGGCGGTTCGCGGGAAATGCCGGGTGCCGTCATCCTCGCGGCGAACGCGGCATTGCGTGCCGGTGCCGGAAAATTGACCGTTGCGACCGGTGCGAGCGTGGCGCAACTCGTCGCATCGGCGATTCCGGAATCGCGCGTCATCGGTTTGCCTGAAACCGATGACGGCGGCATTCGCACCGAATCGGCAGAGCTGTTCGACAACCTGACCGGAAAGATCGATGCGATCCTGATCGGTCCCGGCATGCAGGACGAACCGTCGATCTGCGCGTTTGTACATGCACTGTTGCCGAAGTTTCCCGATACAAAAATCGTTCTGGACGCGTGTGCGATGGCGGTCGTGCGCGGCAGCCAGTCGTATCAGGAAGATGTCGAGCATATCCGCGACGCGCACCTGATCCTGACGCCGCACGCAGGGGAAATGGCGCATTTGCTCGGTGACGAGAAACACGCGATCGTGGCCGATCCGCACACCACTGCGCGTGATGCCGCATCGGACTGGAATGCCGTGGTTGCGCTGAAAGGCGCCGTCACCTTTATCGCTTCGCCGACCGGCGACGTGTGGCAGCACGAAGGCGGCAATGTCGGACTGGCGATTTCCGGCTCGGGCGACACGCTGGCCGGCATCATCGCCGGTCTTGCAGCGCGCGGTGCGACGCTGGAGCAGGCAACGGCTTGGGGTGTGTTGCTGCATGCGCAGGCCGGGCAGAATCTGGCAAAGCGGATCGGTTCGCTCGGTTACCTGGCGCGAGAAATCGCCGATGAAGTGCCGGCCCTGCTGGATAAATTCGGACGACGTGCCATCTGAATTCTGCTATCCGGCGATTATCGTGCCGATCAGCTCCCGATTCAACTATCCCGATTCAACTCTCCATGCATCAAGCCTGCCACACGCCATATCCGGCTTCGCGCAAGCCAATGCCAAGTTCGACTTCCATCTCGCACGCCGCCTGATACGGCATCGGGTTATAGATCGCATACAGTTCCGGCAACAGGCGCAGGCCGTATTTCTCGACGTACTTGTTACCTTGAATGCCGGCCTTGTGCTTGTCGAAACGCAGGTCCGGATCGAGTCCGGTCATGCCGACATAGACGCACGGCTTGCCGGGAATGTAATCGGGATTGGCCTTCCTGAAGCGTGGCTCGTACAGCACGTCCGGCGACAGCTCGACAACGTAGACATGATGATGGTGGCGCGGCATTGAAAGATTCACGAAGAACAAATGTGCCCCAGCATAGCAGTCCCGCCCCTTGCCACGCTCGATGATTCTTTCGCGCCCTACATCGCGACGCGCCGGCCGCAATTACCGTTATGCTGTCGGGAATTTTTCTTTCCGCCAATTTCATTCATGAATCTTCCCGCCGACCGTTACACCCGCATCGATGCGTTGCGCGGCCTTGCCGTGTTCGGCATCCTGCTGGTCAACATCTGGTCCTTCGTCTGGGGCTTCGAGCCGATGCGTTACGGCATCCTGCAACCGGATGCGACGCTGGCCGACATGCTGTCGATTGCCTTTGTCGCGTTTTTCGCCGAGCAGAAGTTTTATCCGATCTTTGCCTTCCTGTTCGGCGCAAGCTTCGTACTGATCACGCAATCGATCAAGCGCAGTACCGGCAAATGGAGCGACGCGAAACGCTTGTATCGTCGTCGCCTGCGCTGGCTGCTCGGCTGCGGCGTGCTGCACGGCACATTGATCTGGTTCGGCGATGTCCTGACGCTGTACAGCATCGCCGGCTTCTGGGTGCTGGCCGGTCTGGCCGGTGCGCGGCTGCGCGCAATCGTGGCATCGCTGCGCAACTGGGCAATCGTGTTCGTCATTTTGGTGGTGAGCGGTTTCCTGCTGAACGTCCTGCTGCTGAATGCCGGCAGCATGGCGTCGCAGGCGGCAGCCGCAGTGGAAAGCGTGCAGATGGCGAATTTCATCTATACCCAGGGCAGCCTCTTCGGCATCGCCTGGCAGCGACTGAACGATTATGCTGCCGTGACGACGCAGTCGATTTTCATCCTGCCGCATGTCGCTGTCCTGTTCCTGCTCGGTGTGTTGTCGGTGCGTCGCCGCTGGCTGACACAACCCTGGCGGCACCGGACATTCTGGCGCAGGACGCAATGGATCGGCCTTGCGATCGGCATTCCGTTCAACCTGCTATGGGCAACGCTGAAGCTGACTGAAGTCATCGATCCACTGGATCCATCGATGCTGGATTACGCACTGTATTCATTGCTGGCGGTTGGCGGCAGTTGTCTCGCTGCCGCTTATGTTGCGACATTCATGCTGGCCGGCGACGGCATCATGCAGCCATTGCAGAGATGGCTGGCACCGGTCGGACGCATGGCGTTGACCCATTATCTGACGCAGTCGCTGGTGTGTGCGGTACTGTTGCAGGGGTTCGGTTTCGGGCTCGGCGCGACCTTGTCGCCATCCGGCCTGATTGCGCTGGCGTTTGCGATCATGTTGCTGCAGACCGTGTGGAGTCGCTGGTGGTTCGCGCATCACGAGCAGGGCCCGCTTGAAATCCTGTCGCGGCGCATGATCAACCGCAATTGATTCGGCCGCGACAGACTTCATTAATTTTTATTCGCGTCCCGCGTATTCACCTATTTGCGTTGTGCGTTCGGCATCTGCACATTCGTTGCCGGTGTTGTCGCCTGTGAAGCAGGACGCACCTTTGCAATCTCCGCACGCAAGGCACGCAACCTGGCCTTCACGATGCGCTCGTTATCGACGCCGATACGCAACATGATTTTCTGACCGGCCGAACGGCTTTCCAGATCGGGATCGGCATACTGGTACAGCACCTTGTTCTGCACGAGCGACGGCGGCTGGTCCGGTTCCGGTGCCGCCAGCAGATCATCGATCGCAACAACCAGACGATCGTTGAAATAACCGTCCGGATAGCCGAGTTGCACATACGCGCGCTGGAACAGCGGATAGAACTGACGATAGACATCGGCCAGCTTTTTCACATCGACCTTTTGTACCAGCTCGACATATTGCGCATAACGTTGCGCATTGGAAGCGGCGAGCTGCAGTTCGCCGCCATTGTTTTCCGTTTGCAGCCACGCGCCTGCCGGACGCACCGGCCACACCTTGGTCGATACTTCGGAACGCGGCAGGTTGTCGACGGTTGCCACGATGTGACGAACGATCATGTCGGGCAAAAACAGAAAGCGCCACAACTCGCTGCCCATCAACGGCTGCAAGGACTGCGCCAGTAACTGGTCGCTGTTCTCGACTTCCGGCAATGCTTGCGTCACAGGCGTCGGTTCGATCGGATGCTGAATCGCCGGCGGCACGGCAGCAGTCGCCGGCGGTTCGACTGGCTGCGGCGCTTCGACCGCAGGTGTATCGATAATCGGCGCTACCGGTCGGGACTGATTGTGCTGCCACCAGAAATAGCCTGCAGCGGCGACCGCCAGCAGAACAATCAGAAAAAATAAACCACGCGACTTCTTCATTGATCCTCCTCCTTGAATGTCTGCGAGTCGCGATCGAAGATGAAGTTCCGCCAGAAAAACTATTCGCGGCAAATAGCCTTGCACGATCGACAAGATGTATTGTCGTTGTGTTCATTCTTCTTATCTCTTATTTGGCTCGCTGCGTTCTTTCAGCGTACTCAGTCAGCGCACTCAGTCATCGTTCAGATGACATGCGGAGAAATGGCGTGGCGCGATTTCTTTCAGCAGTGGTTGCTCGACGCGGCAACGCGGCATCGCATGCGGACAGCGCGGATGAAAATGGCAACCGGATGGCGGATGCAACGGCGATGGCATCTCGCCGCTGACGGCATGGAAATCGATCTTCTTCACGTCCAGCGTCGGCGCAGAGGCCAGCAAGCCGATGGTGTACGGATGATTCGGTTGCGCAAACAACTCTTCGGTCGACGCCGATTCGACGATACGGCCGAGATACATGATGACGACGCGATCGGAGACGTGACGCACGACGCCGAGATCGTGGCTGATGAACAGATAGGTGAGGTTCAATTCGTCGCGCAGGCGGATGAACAGATTCAGCACCTGCGCCTGAATCGATACGTCGAGTGCGGCGACGGCTTCGTCGCAGACCAGCAGTTCCGGCCTGACCGCGAGTGCGCGTGCGATGCCGATGCGCGCGCGCTGCCCGCCGGAGAACTGATGCGGAAAACGGCGCAGCAATGCCGCATCGAGTCCGACACGTTGCAGCAGTTCTTCCACGAATTCCTTCTGCTGCGATGCGGCAACCATGCGGTGCGCGACCGGCGCTTCGCCGACAATGTCGAGTACGCGCATGCGCGGATTGAGCGATGCGTAAGGATCCTGAAAAATCATCTGCATCGCCAGCTGGCGCGTACGTTTTTGCGCAGCAGGCAGTTTGTCGATGTCTTCTCCCTGCCATGTGCGCGTACCGGAAGACAGCGTGTGCAGTCCGACGGCCATGCGACCCAGCGTCGATTTTCCGCAACCGGATTCGCCGACCAGACCGACGACTTCGCCGCGATGGATATCGAGCGAGACGCGATCGACGGCATGTACGATTTCATCTTCTTTTTTTGCACCGAATACGCGGGCGATACGATCGATTGCATCCGCCGGTTTGACGAAGCGCTTGCTGACGTCATGCAGCGACAGCAGCGGCGTGCGCTCAGGCAGATCAACCATGCGTGACTCCCGCAGCAATCACGATTGGATGAAAGCAGCGCAGCGTGCGTTCGCCATCGGTCTCGAACGGCGGCGGCGTTGCACATACCTCGGTCGCACGGTCGCAGCGCGTGCGAAACGCGCAGCCCGACGGCAGATTCAGCAATGACGGTGTCATGCCGGCGATCTGCCGCAACGGTTCGCCGCGCCGGTTGTTCGATGGCGATGAAGCGATCAGACCATAGGTATATGGATGACGCGGCGTTTGCAGCACGTCACGCACGCTGCCGCTTTCGACAATCTTCCCTGCGTACATGACGGCCACGGTATCGGCAAGACCGGCGACGACGGACAGATCGTGCGTGATCCAGACCAGCGCCGTTCCCGATTCGCGACACAGCGTCTGCATCTCATGCAGGATCTGGCCCTGGATGGTGACGTCGAGCGCCGTGGTCGGCTCGTCGCAGATGATGAGGTCGGGCTTGTTGAGCAAGGCAATCGCAATCGCCACGCGTTGCCGCATGCCGCCAGAGAACTGGTGCGGATAGGCAAGCAGCCGTTCGTCCGGCGAGGCGATACCGACACGCATCAATGTTTCGCGCGCCAGTGCATGCGCAACGGCCTTGCTGACATCCTGATGTGCCAGCACCGCCTCGATCATTTGCGTATCGATGCGCAGCACCGGATTGAGCGTCATCATCGGATCCTGGAAAATCATCGCGATGTCGTTGCCACGCAGTTGCCGCATCTCTTCTTCCGACAATTGAGCGAGGTCGCGACCATTCAGAAGAATCTTTCCGCCGACGATTTTTCCAGGCGAATCGATCAAGCGCATGATCGAATACGCGGTCATCGATTTGCCGGAACCGGATTCACCGACCAGTCCCATGATCTCGCCGGGCCGCACGGCGAACGACACGTCATCCACCGCCTTCGCCACGCCATCACGTGTGGCGAAGTGCATCTGCAAGTTCCGTACCGACAGCACCGGTTGTGTAGAGTGGATCGTCATTGTGTTTGCAAACGCGGGTTCAACACATCGCGCAATTGATCGGCGACCAGATTGATCGCGACCACCGTCGCCACCAGTGCAATGCCGGGGAAGAGACTGATCCAGTATTTGCCGGACAGCAGATATTCGAAACCGTTGGCGATCAGCAGGCCGAGCGACGGTTCGGTTACCGGCAGGCCGAGGCCGAGGAAGGACAATGTCGCTTCCAGCGAAATGGCCGACGCCACCTGCAGCGCCGCAATCGCAATCACCGGCGGCAGACAGTTCGGCAGCAGATGGCGGAACACGATGCGCGACGACGACAAGCCGAGGCCGCGTGCCGCCTCGATGTATTCCTTCTGCCGTTCGACCAGTGCGGCACTGCGTGCGGTGCGCGCGTAGTACGCCCACTGCACCGCCACCAGTGCAACGATGATCTTGCCGATGCCCGGCCCCATCAGTGCGAGCAGGATCAATGCAACCAGGATGGGGGGGAACGCAAGCTGGATGTCGGCGATGCGCATGATCAGATTGTCGACGCGGCCGCCGGCATACCCGGCCAGCAGGCCGAGCGCGAGTCCGAGTGCCAGTGCGATGACCGTACTGGTGACGCCGACCGTGATCGAAATGCGGACACCGTACAGAATTGCCGACAGCATGTCGCGCCCTTGTTCGTCGGTGCCGAGCAGGTAAACCATGCTGCCCTGCGATGCATGCGCTCCCGGCGGCAGGCGCGAATCGAGGATATCGACCTGCGACAGGTCGTACGGATTTTGCGGTGCGAGCAGCGGCGCGAAAATGGCAGCCAGCACGATCAGCAGCAACAGCACAAAACCCGCCAGCGCAATGCGGCTGGAAAAATAATTGCGAGAGAAACGCTGCAGCGGCGTTTCCGGTTTCACGTCGGTGATGGCGACAAGGTTTTCCATATCAGCCCTTTACTTCCGACAAACGCACGCGCGGATCGAGCAGCGAATACAGCAGATCGACAATCAGGTTGATCGCAACGAACAGCACGACTGTCAGCATCAGGTAGGCGACGATCACCGGCCGGTCCAGCACACGGATCGAATCGATGATGAGCTTGCCCATGCCGGGCCATGCGAAGATCGATTCGGTCACGATGGCAAAGGCGATGATGGATCCGAACTGCAAGGCGATCACGGTAATGACCGGGATCAGGATGTTCTTCAGCACATGCACACCGACAATGCGCGCGTTGCGCAAGCCCTTGGCGCGCGCGAAGCGCACGTAATCCTGCAGCAATGCTTCCTGGGCACCGGCACGCGTCAATCGGATAACGAGCGCAATATTGAACAGCGCGAGGTTGAATGCGGGCAGCACAAGATGCTTCAAGCCGTCGAGCGTGAGGAAGCTGACCGGCACGCCGAACAACAGTGCCGTTTCGCCGCGACCGCCGGACGGCAACCAGCCGAGATGAACGGCAAACAGCATGATCAGCATCATGCCTACCCAGAACGTCGGCAGCGAGAAGCCGAGGATGGACATCGTCATGATGCTTTTTCCTGCGATGCCATGCGGACGCAAACCCGCCCACAATCCGAGCGGCACGCCAAGCACAATGGCGAGAAGAATGGCGCCGATCGCCAGTTCCAGCGTCGCAGGCAAACGCTCGGCGATCAACAGCAGCGCCGGCGTACCGAACGAGAATGAACGGCCGAGATCGCCGTGCAATGCCTGTTTGATGAAGAAGAAGTATTGCTGCCACAGCGGCTGGTCGAGTCCGAATGCGGCAATCGTGCGTGCGCGTTCGGCCTGATCGGCGTCGGGACTCAGCAGGATGTCGATCGGATTGCCGATCGCATACAGCGCGATGAAAACCAGCAGCGACATCGCAACCAGCACGACGATGCTTTGCAGCAGCCTGCGCAACAGGAAGGAAGTCATGTCGGACAGCGCTCAGTCTGCATGGAACTGATGGGCGAAAGTGAATTCATCGGTGCGTGCAGTGTACTTCAGGCCCTTGCGCATTGCCCAGGTCGCATATTGGTGGTGCAGCGGGATGACGGCGTAATCCTGCAAGGCGACGGCTGCTGCCTGCTGCGCGAAATCGTCGCGCTTCTTCTGGTCGACGGATGACAGCGACGCCCTCACCAGTTGATCGACTCGCGGATTGCTGTACTTGCCCCAGTTCCACGAACCCCAGCCAATCGCCGGGTCCGGTGTGCCGACCAGCGTGCGCAAACCGAAATCACCTGCCAGCGTGCCCCAGCCGAGCAGCGAGACGCTGAACGCACCGGTGCGCGCCTTGCCAAAGTAGACCGACAGCGGCAGCGTGGCGACGCCGGTCTTGATGCCGACGTGATTAAGAAATTGCGCGACCGTCTGCACGATCTGCTTGTCGTTGATGTAGCGATCGTTCGGACCGTGCAGCGTCAAGGAAAAACCGTCGGGATAACCGGCTTCGGCCAGCAGTTTCCTTGCGCCCTGTGGATCGTAGGTCTCCACTTTCAATGCATCGTTGTAACCCAGGATGCCGGGCGCGACGATGTTGGATGCGGGCATCGCCTGTCCTTCCATCGTGCGCTCGACCAGCGCTTGGCGGTTGATCGCCATCGAGATGGCCTTGCGCACACGCACGTCGCGCAATGGATTCACTTTCAACGGGCGGCCGGACTTGTCTGTGATGTCGGGCGAACTGTGCTCGAGTTGATCCAGATGCCAGAAGATCGTGCGCCATGAAATCTTCTGCTCAACGTTGAACTTCGGATCGGTTTTCAGCCTCGCGATATCGGCCGTCGGCACGCCTTCGATCACGTCGACATCGCCCGCCAGCAATGCCGCCAGTCGCGGTGCGGCGCTGGTGATAATGCGGAAGGTGACCTTGTCCCAATCGGATTTCGCACCCCAGTAATCGTCGTTTCGCTTGAGCACGATCTTTTCACCACGCCGGAAGCTGAGGAATTTATAGGGGCCGGTACCGATCAACGCCTTGCCGCCGTTGAAGTCATCGGTCGTCGCGTTCTCGGCAGCCTTCTTCGACACGATGAAGATCGCGCTCATGTCGAGCGCCAGCGGACCGTAAGGCGTTTTTGTCGTCAGTCGCACGGTGTACGGATCGACGATCTGCTTTGTCGCAATCTGTTTTGTATAACTGGTAAAAGGACCCGGGCTGCGCGTCAATGTCGCGGGACGGTCGAGCGAGAAGATGACATCTTCCGCCGTAAAGTCGGAACCGTCGTGAAACTTCACGCCGCGACGCAACGTGAATTCCCACGTCGTTGCATCGACTGCGCGCCACGATGTCGCCAAACCCGGAATCAAATGGCCGCTGGCATCGACATTCACCAGCGCATCGAAAATGTGCGATGCGAAGCCGACGTTGGGTGCGATGTTCAGATAATGCGGATCGAGCGACGAGACATCGGCCGCGAGCGCGATTTTCAGGTCAGCCGCCTGCGCAACGACAATCCCGCCCGTCGGGAAGGTCAATGCAATCAGCAGGAATAGTCTGGAAAATATGCGCATGTGGTTCTTGCCGCCGCATCGGGGTCGCTCAGGATCACGCATGGTATGCAGCCATGCCGATAATGTAAATGATGGATGGGAAGTTTGCCTGTACGCAAAAATCATGCGTCACGCACGGAGAAATGCCGCATCGGCTAAAGTGACAGGACGCAATGCCGCTTCCTTCCACGGAAAAAATGGCAATCAAGGAGAACATCATGGCAAATCATATTCGCGCCGGCGCATTGGCCATCTGCACCGCGGCCATCCTGTCGGCATGTGCAACGGGAGATCAGCAAGGTGCGCTGCCGCCAGTCTCGTTACTGGGCCAGCAAGTCGACGATGCTGCGGCGACGCAAATCGTCATCATCCATCCGAATACAAAATGGACGAATATCGAAAGCGGACAGATCGTGCGTTTTGTAGCCGGCAACAAAACCTTCACGTGGTCTTTCACCAATTCGCAAACCATTGCGTCGTTCGACCTCAATCGCGTGACGCCGCCCGGCTTTCTCGATCACCGCGTCACCGTCTATCTGACGCCGGATCCGAAATACACGCGGCGCTAAATAAGGCTAGATAGCGCGAGTTACGCCGTCAGCGTGATGCAGTTGCGCGGCGGCGAATGCACAGAATCGCGTCATTCCATGCAAACCGGCAACACAAACAACGGTATGGCCACCCACACCAGGCCCAGCAAGGCCAGCACCGACAGTCCGAGTCGTGCGCCGGACAGCAATCGCCAGGGAGCAATTCGACACAACCTCGCCGCACGTGTCACCAGCAGCACAATCACCAGAAAGGTCGCTGCGGTAGCAACCGCAAGAATCAGCAGGATTGCCGGTTGCCCGGCCCAGATCGTCTGCGCCAGCGCAGAATCGCACGCAGCTGCGGCGAAGGCGTAAGCCGCAAAAAAATGCAGTGCCCATAACAACAGCGGCGCTGTCGCATCCAGAAAATGCCGAAGGATGTCGTCGTCGCGCGTCATCTTTTGCCCTTCATCAGAATTCCATCAACCCTGGCAGCACATTGACTGCAAATGCCGCAACAAACCCCTGCAGCGTCGTGTAATGCCACATCAACGCCGTGTTATCGAGCGTTCCGCGACTTGCCGGTGTCAATCGTCCTGCCCACGAACGCGCCAGCAGATAACCGCCGGCCAGCGCCAGCACGACCACGTGAAAACCCTGATAGGCCAGCATCACCGCAACCGTTGCGCTCCACGCCTGCGACGTCGGATCGAGTCCGGCCTGACGCTGGCCGCTAAAGTCTGCCGCGAACGCCGCGATCAATGCCACCACCGCACCGATCACACATACACGCAGCCACGGTTGAAATGCCGCGTGCGTCGTCGCCGTCATCGTGCGCGATTTGCGTCGCACGAATTCGAACAACAGCGATCCAGACAACAGGAGCGCGCATGACAGTATCGGCCACAATGGTGCGGGCAACGCGGCGTTCGGCGGCGGACAAACCTGCAGCAGCATCGAGACGTGAATGTACGCAAACAGAAACGCTGCGAAGATGGTCGCGTCGACCACCAGCATGATGATGGTGGCCCACCAGGAATGCGAAGCGACACCGACCGCGCCGACCGGCAGCCAGACCGTATCGGCCACCTTGACGGAAGCAGCAGTCGGCGCGCGGTCGACCTGCCACAACCAGCCGACAACGGCGGCAATGGCGATGAAGCCGCAGGCAAATGCAATCAGGGTTTGCTCGACCGTCAGCAGCAGGAAGAAGCCCGCAGTGCCCGCCGCCGCCAGCAGCGGCAACCAGCTGTCGTCCGGCAACGGCATCACATGCAGTGGCGTGGCGCGCACCGGACTGGTGATGATCGTTTCGCGCTGATCGGTCGCAGCACCGGGCAGCCAGTGCTGGCCTGCTTCGACCTGCTCGCGCAATCCCGGCTGATCCCACAACGGATAACGTGAACGCACATCCGGCAGACTGCGCGACGAATGATCTTCCTGCTCCAGCCATTCGAGCGTCGCAGCGTGCCACGGATTATTGCTGGATCGCGAAGGCTTGCGTGCCAGCCGGATCAGGTCGATGAAGAACAAGGCAATACCGATCGCAAGAATGAACGCGCCGATGGTCGACAGCATGTTCCAGACGCCCCATCCCATGTCGGCACTATAGGTATAAACACGACGCGGCATGCCGAGCAGGCCGGATAGGTGCATCGGAAAGAAAGCGAGATTGAATCCGACGAACATCAGCCAGAACACCCATGTTCCGCATCGCTCCGACAGGGTATTGCCGTTGACCAGCGGCATCCAGTAATAGAGTCCGGCAAACATCGGAAACACCATGCCGCCGATCAACACGTAGTGCAGATGCGCAACGATGAAATACGTATCGTGCACCTGCCAGTCGAACGGCAGTACCGCGACCATCACGCCTGTCAGGCCGCCAAGCACGAAGATGAACATGAAGCCGAGCAGGAACAAGGTCGGCGTCGACATCCTGACCTTGCCGCGCCATAGCGTCGCAATCCACGCGAAGACCTGAATTGCCGTCGGCACCGCAACCGCCATGCTGGCCGCCGAGACAAAACTCAATTCCATCGCACCCAGTCCGGCGGTAAACATGTGATGCGCCCACAGCGCAAAACTGAACACGCCGACACCGATCAGCGCCACCACGATCGTGCGATAACCGACCAGCCTGGTCTGCGCGATCGTCGGAATCATCATCGAGACCATGCCGGCTGCCGGCAGAAAGATGATGTAGACCTCGGGATGGCCGAAGAACCAGAACAGGTGTTGCCACAACACCGGATCGCCGCCGCGCGCCGCGATGAAGAACGGCCAGTCGAATGCGCGCTCCAGTTCCAGCAGCGTGGTGCCCGCGATCACGGCAGGAAACGCAAACACGATCATCAGCGCCACCACCAGCATCGACCACGCGTAGATCGGCATTTTGCCGAGGCTCATGCCGGGTGCACGCGTGAACAGGATGCCGATGATCAATTCGATCGCGCCGGCGATCGCGGAAATTTCAATGAACCCGATACCAAGCAGCCAGAAGTCCGCATTGATGCCCGGTGAAAATTCCTTGCTCGTCAGCGGTGGGTACATGAACCAGCCGCCGTCCGGCGCCAGCCCGACAAACAACGTGCAGAAGAATGCGAGACCGCCGATTGCATAAGCCCAGTAGGCGTAGGCGCTCAGGCGCGGAAATGGCAGATCACGCGCGCCGAGCATGCCGGGCAGCAGAAACACGGCGATGGCCTCGACCACGGGAATCGCAAACAGAAACATCATCACGGTGCCATGCATCGTGAAAATCTGGTTGTACGAACCCGCGGCAATCAGCGTGTTGTCCGGCACCGCAAGCTGTGCACGCATCATCAGGCCGAGGATGCCGGCCAGCACAAAGAACAGCAACGCGGTACCGATGTACAGCAAGCCGATATTGACGTTGTTGACCGAACTGAAGAAACGCCAGCCGGGCGGCGTACGCCAGATCTCCCGCAAGCGCTTCACTTCATCGGGCGGACGCGGCAGTGAATTCGGCAATGCCGTGCTCGACACGGTTTGCACCTCCGGCAATGCATTGTTTGCCGACGCATCGGGCCGTGCGCTGAGATTCTTGTCGATGGACGTCATTTCAGCTGCTCCAGATAGGCCGACAACGCATGCAGTTTTTCTGACTCCAGCTCATTGAACGACGGCATGCGTGCGCCATGCTTGAAGGACTGCGTCTGCGCGATCCAGTCGCGCATGTTCTGCGGATCGTTACGCAGAATGCCGGCCCCCAGGAACATCCTGCTGCCGATGTGCGTCAGGTCCGGTGCGAGCGAGTTGGCGGCGACCGTTTCCTCCGCCGCGCCGCGTATCGTGTGACAGGCACTGCAACGCTGCTCGAGAAAAATGGCACGTCCGCGTTCGGCCAGCACCCCGCTCGGAGTCGACGCCGGTTTCGCCTGATTGCCCAGCCATGCATCGAAGGCCTGCGGTTCTTCCACCACGACATGCAAGGCCATGCGCGCATGCTGCTCGCCGCAATATTCGGCACACTGGCCGCGGAACACGCCCGGCCGGTCGGTCTGGATGCGCAATCGCGTCATGCGGCCCGGCAGCATGTCGACCTTGCCCGCCAGTGCCGGCACCCAGAAGCTGTGCAGCACATCGTCGCTGGTCAACGCGAGATAGACCGGACGACCTGCGGGCACGCGAATTTCATTCGCCAACGTGATGTCGCGTCCGCTTGCCGGATCGCGATAGCGGACCTCCCACCACCACATCTTGCCGGTGACCGACACCACCAGCGCATCCTGCGACATCGGCGTCAGCAACTGCTGGCTGCGCACGACGCTGTAGATCAGCAATGCAGACAATACCGTTACAGGGAAAATGACGCCGGCTCCAATCAGCCAGGTTGCCGGCCGCACCGAACGTCGACCATCGCGCAGGCTGAACGCAAGCAACACCATCACGCCGGCAAAAATCACCGTGCCGCCGCCAAACAACAGCCAGGCAATATCGGAAATAACCAGCGCATCGCCACCGCCGGGATGCAGCACCGATTGCAACGGCCGGTTTTTTTCGCAACCGCTCAGCAGGAAGGCAAAGCCGGCAGCAAACGGCACCACGTGCGATCGCACACCGGCTCCTGCGATAGCGACTCCGTGTTTGTTTGCCATGCGCGCCGTCATTGCAGCGAATGCAGATAGGCCGCCATGTCGCGCGCATCGTTTGGCGTCACACCCATGCTCGGCATGGTGGTGGAAGGAACCATGGCGCGCGGATCGATCAACCATTTGGCGAGCAGGTCCGGCTGGTTCGGAATGTGGCCGGCAATATAACTGCGGCGACCGAAACCCTGCAGTGGCGGTCCTGCGGTGCCGCGTGCAGCCGGTATGCCGGGAATCGCGTGACAGGTACCGCACTGATATTGATCGACCAGAAGTTTGCCGCGCTCGATGCTGATGCCGGAGCCGACATCTTCCGCGAACCGGTTATCGCAACCGGCAATGGCAACAAGGGCCAGCGTCATTGCGCAGCAGCGCAAGCGGATCGTGACGACGTCGTTATCGTGCATGATTTTTCCTCGAGCGGCAGTCGGGTAATAAGACGGCCTCGCATGGGAACACGCGTACCGATTTCCGGTCGCGACTTGCCGGTGCGCAATGTGTCTCTTTGTTTGACCACAGTTTCGGCAAAACTTTTCATGTCGGCGGTGCGCGACCGCACATTGTCCTGTGAACTTTGACGATGTCGCCATGCCTGACGAGGACACTCTCACTTTACGATGCCGTGATGCGCTCACCCGAATTCCGCCTCGTCGTCAAAACCGTTTGCGCCACACTGGCAATACTGGCGCTTGTCGGTGCACTCGGTGCGTACGCATTCATGCGGAGCGGCTTCTACAACATCGCCGCAACGTCGCAGCATCTGCAGTTCGTCTACACATTTCTCGAACAGGGCATGCACCATTCGGTACGCTTCCACGCACGTGACATTAGCGCTCCCGCGTTGACCGATGAGGCAATGATCGCGCGCGGCGCCGTTCTGTATCGCGATCACTGCGTACAGTGCCACGGCGCGCCGGGCGTGGCGCCCGCCGGTATCGGCATGGGAATGCAACCGGTACCGGGACCGCTGATCGATGCCCGCAGCAAATGGCAACCCAACCAGATGTACTGGATCGTGCGTCACGGCATCAAGATGAGCGGCATGCCCGCATGGGAATACCGGATGTCCGATGAGCAGTTGTGGCAGGTGGTCGCCTTCATGCAGCGCCTGCCGGAACTGACACCGGCGCAATACGCCGCCGCGGTGAAGGAGAGCGGAACTGACGAGAAGAGTGGGCAGCCATGAGACGATTTCTCCCGCGCCTGATCGTCATTGCCCCGATACTGCTGGCGGCCTGCGGCGACAGACCGGTCGCATCCCTGCAGGGCAATCCTGAGAAAGGTCGCACTGCGTTAACCCAGTATGCATGCCACGCCTGCCACACGATTCCCGGCATTACCGGTTCCGAAGTGTTCGTCGGTCCGCCGCTCGACGGGATTGCCTCGCGGCCGATGATCGCCGGCCGGCTGGCCAATAATCAGGATAACCTGATCGACTGGATACGCAACCCGCAGGCCGTCGATCCGCAAACAGCCATGCCCGACATGGGTGTCAGTGAGCAACATGCACGTGACATGGCGGCCTACCTTGCCACCTTGAAGTAAGCGACCACTATCGAAAAAATTTCCGCCAGCACTCGCCGGGAGTTGTTCAGCGCGAGATAGTCCGCTTGTTCGTCCAATCTTCTTTTTCAAAAGACAATAAAAGAACAGGCTTTTGAGAGAATCCCTTGAAAGAACTTGACCTTCCCATCATGTAAAGGTCGACACTCATCCTGTGTTCCATCAACCCGTCTCATCATGACAACCTCGACCTCATCCCTGCCCGCCGTTTCGGCCACCGCGGACCGGCTCACTATCGGCGTGCAGGACATGACCTGCGCGTCCTGCGCCATGCGTGTGGAAAAAGCCGTCGCCGCCGTTCCCGGCGTCATACGCGCCAGCGTCAATCTCGCGACCGATTCGGTCTCCGTCGAAACCGCAAAACCGGTTGATGCCTCGCTGATCCGGCATGCAATCGAGCAGGCAGGATATGGCGTGGCGCAACAGGAATGGGCGCTCGCGGTCACCGGCATGACGTGCGCATCGTGCGCCGGTCGCGTGGAAAAAGCATTACGCAAAGTGCCCGGTGTGTTTGATGCCAGCATCAACCTTGCAACCGACCAGGCACGCGTGCAAACCGCCGCAGGCATCGCACCGTCGTCGCTGATCGCGGCAGTTGAAGCTGCCGGTTACGGCGCCGCATTGCCCGCCGAAGCAAATTCACATGAAGAACCGCCAGGCAACAAGGACTGGCTGCCGGTGTTGTACGCCGCCGTACTTGCGGTACCGCTGACCTTGCCGATGTTGCTGGAACCGTTCGGCATTCATCTGATGCTGCCCGGCTGGCTGCAATGGCTGCTGGCGACACCGGTGCAATTCTGGCTGGGTGCACGCTTCTATCGCGCCGGCTGGCATGCGGTCAAGGCCGGCACCGGCAACATGGACCTGCTGGTTGCGCTCGGCACCAGCGCCGCCTACGGATTAAGCGTGTATTTGTTGCTGACCGCACATGCGGGGCACGCGCCGCATCTGTACTTCGAAGCATCGGTCGTTGTCATCACGCTGATCCTGCTCGGCAAATGGCTGGAGTCACGCGCAAAGAAACAGACCGCGTCCGCCATTCGCGCACTACAAAAACTGCGACCCGAATTTGCCCGGGTACGACGCGACGGTATCGATGCAGACATCGCGATTGACGCGGTCCGCATTGGCGACATCGTCATCGTGCGCCCCGGCGAACGCATTGCAGTGGACGGCACCGTCGTCGAGGGCATGAGCCAGGTCGATGAATCACTGATCACCGGCGAAAGCCTGCCGGTAACGAAGCAACCTGGCGACAAGGTCACTGGCGCATCGATCAACGCCGACGGCCTGCTGCTCGTACGCACCGGCGCCATCGGCACCGAAACCGTGTTGTCGCGCATCATCCGCATGGTCGAGAACGCGCAATCGGCAAAGGCACCGATCCAGCGACTGGTCGACAAGGTCAGCGCGGTCTTCGTACCGATCGTGCTGGTCATCGCATTGCTTACCTTCGTCGGCTGGTGGATTGCCGGCGTCGGCGCCGAAACCGCGATCATCAATGCAGTCACCGTGCTCGTCATTGCCTGTCCGTGCGCACTCGGTCTCGCCACACCGGCCGCTATCATGGCTGGCACCGGCGTCGCCGCCAAGGTCGGCATCCTGATCAAGGATGCCGAAGCGCTGGAAAATGCACATCGCATCACCACCGTCGTATTCGACAAAACCGGTACGCTCACCGAGGGCAAGGCACGTGTCAGCGAAGTGCAGCCATACGGCATCACCGAACACGAACTGCTGCAACTTGCCGCCACCATTCAGCGCGGCAGCGAACATCCATTCGGACGTGCCGTCATGCAGCGCACTGCGGAACTGCAGATAACGCCCGGCGATGTCAGCGCGGTACAGGCGCTCGCCGGCCTCGGCCTCAGCGCCATCATCGACGGCCGACACTATTTGCTCGGCACCGCGCGCCTGATGCGCGAACACGGCGTCGCACTCGACACCGCGGACACGCAAGCGCAGGAACTGGAACGCACCGGTCGCAGCCTGTCATGGCTGGCACAGGTGACGCCGACGCAGCAGTTGCTCGGCTTTATCACCACCAGCGACACAATCAAGGACAGCGCCTCGCGCGCCGTTACCGGCCTGCATGCACTCGGCATCGATACCGTGCTGCTGAGCGGCGACAATCAAAGCGCAGCCGATGCGGTTGGAACGGCTCTCGGCATCGACCAGGTCATTGCGCAAGTACTGCCCGCCGACAAGACCGCAAAGATTCAGGAACTGAAAACGCAAGGTTACATCGTTGCGATGGTCGGCGACGGCATCAACGACGCCCCCGCACTCGCCGCCGCCGACATCGGCATCGCAATGGCCACCGGCACCGACGTTGCCATGCATGCCGCCGGCATCACGTTGATGCGCGGTGATCCGGCACTAGTGGCCGACGCGATCGATATTTCAAGACGCACCTACAACAAGATCCGCCAGAATCTTTTCTGGGCTTTCATCTATAACGTGGTCGGTATTCCACTTGCAGCATTCGGCATACTGAATCCTATGTTCGCCGGCGCCGCAATGGCATTCAGTTCAGTCAGCGTCATCGGCAACGCACTGCTGCTGAGAAGATGGAAAACGAAAAAGTAACCAATATCAACGTGCCCAAAAAAGCGATGCCAACGGCAAGCGAACCGGACGGCAATGCCGCAGGCGAACCGTCTGTGCAGTTGCCGCTGGGACGTTGCCAAGTCGGCCCTTGGCTGGTCGGATAAAGGACGCAAACATGTTTGAGCGCAGCGAGTTGGTTTGCGGCCCCGATCAGGCAAGGGCCAACTTGGCATCCCACAGGGACAACGGCTTGCGGTCGCCTTTCTTTGCTTACTTTCTTTGGCGAAGCAAAGAAAGTAAGCGGCTGCCGGGCCGCCCCCGGCAAGAAAGCATCAACGAAGAACGAACACAGCAAGCAATCGCATCACAGCAATCACACACAATCAACCGCAAACAAACCGGAAAGCAAGATCATGAACATTGGCCAGGCCTCCCAATCTTCCGGCATCTCCGCCAAGATGATCCGCCACTACGAAAGCATCAATCTCATCAAACCCGGCCCGCGCACAACGGCCGGTTATCGCACCTATAGCGACAACGACGTGCACACACTGCGCTTCATCAAGCGTGCGCGCTCACTCGGATTTTCACTGGAACAGATCAGGGATTTGCTGTCGCTATGGAATGACGCACATCGCGCCAGTGCCGATGTCAAAACGATCGCTCTGAATCACGTCACCGATCTGGAAAAACGCATCGCCGAATTGAGCGAGATGCGCGACACACTGCAACACCTCGCGCAATCGTGCAGCGGCGACGCCCGCGCGGAATGTCCGATCCTGCAGGGCCTCGCAGAACCAGGCGATCAAGCTGTCGGCCACTGCAAGCACTGAATTCCCCACCCAAACAAAAAAAGCGGGTCATCACGACTCGCTTTTTTTCATTGACGCGCCATGGACGTCATTCCCGTCGTCCCGGGGTCGTCACACCGTCGAACTGCCCGTTACCGGGTAACCGGCCTCGACAATTGCGCCGCTGATTTTTTCCAGCGCCGCAGCGGATTGCACACGCACCTTGCGCTGCGCCAGATCAACATTGACTGTCGCCCGCGCGTCGATCGCCTGCACCGCCTTCGTTACCGCGTTGACGCAGTGCCCGCAGCTCATGTTTTCTACCTGTAGCTCGTACATGGAAACTCCTTTTCGTAAGTAACGGAATCACTTTAACGCTTGCCACAATGGGAAGGTCAAGAGGATCAGGGTGGCGACATAGTATTTCCTTGCGGAAATTTTTTGTTGCATCTGTAACAATGATTGTGGCCGAACAGGAATGGAAACGTTAAATATGGTGTCCCGTTGGGTGCGCACGGGATTGCCACAATCTCTTCATATAAGATGGGCAACAATAAAAATCAGCCATACAATTATTGCCTTGCTTCAACTCCCGATCGCAACCGGATTTTTTTCCTGAAGCCCGCATGCCTAACTGGATTCAACCGCTTACTTCGATCGACACCCGACCATGGACCGCCGGGTGATCGATTCCGAACCGCTGAAGATGGAATCTCTGCTGGGTCATCTGGTGGAGATTACCGGCCATCGCGACCACGACCTGCTCGATATTTCGATCATGAGCGCCTTGCTGAACATGGTCGGCGTTGCCCAGGCACGTGTCCTGGAACTGTTCCAGTCGCATGGTGACCTGCTGGTCCGCCCGCGCGTCTGGATCACCGACAACAAGGTGCAGACGTTCGACGAGGAAAACAGTTCCGCCGACCATCCGTGCGAACCCATCGTCAATTTTCCGTGTCTGGTGAATTGCATCGCGCAGCACAAGAACCGCATGGAGGAAGCGCGCCTGGACGGCGACCATGCATTGTGGATTCCGATCTGGCAGAACGAAAAGGTGTCGACCTGTCTCGAGATCGTCAACGACAAGCCGTTCTCGCCGCAAATGCTGCAGGTAATGGAAGGCATCCTGAGCGTCTACCGCAATTACCAGAGTCTGCTCGATTACAGCGAACGCGACTCGCTGACCGGTCTGCTGAACCGCAAGACCTTCGATGAAAAATTCGCGCGCATGATCAACAGCAAGACGCACGAACCGTCCGACTGCAACGATCGACGCCATCACAGCGACGTCAAGTCACAGTGGCTGGCCGTGGTCGACATCGATCACTTCAAGCGCGTCAACGACAAGTTCGGCCATCTGTACGGCGATGAAGTGCTGATCCTCGTCGCCAACGTGTTGCGCTCCTCGTTCCGTTCGCAGGACCGTGTGTTCCGTTTCGGCGGTGAGGAATTCGTGATTCTGCTGCGCTCCACTACCTTGGCCGATGCACGCATGATCTTCGACCGCTTCCGCAGTAACATCGAGCAGCATCCGTTCCCGCAGGTCGGACAGATTACCGTCAGCGTCGGCTTCGCCGCCATCACGCAGGAAACGCCGGTCGTCATCCTCGGCCACGCCGATCAGGCGCTGTATCACGCAAAGGAAAGCGGCCGCAATCGCGTCTGCTATTACGAAGAACTGATCAATGACGGATTGATAGACAACGGCAAGAAGAACGATTCGTTCGAATTCTTCTTCGACGAGCCGTCGGCGAACTGACCACGCTGTCCGAACGTCCATGAAAAAAAGCGCTGTTCCGACAGCGCTTTTTCTTTTTGACTTACGCGAGAACGTGCGATCAGATCTCGACCTTTGTCCCCAGTTCGATCACGCGGTTCGACGGGATTTGATAGTAGTCGGCGGCACCGCGCGCGTGGCGCGACATCGTGACGAAAATATGCTCGCGCCACAACGCCATGCCGCGCGTCGGATGCGCAACAACAGTTTGGCGTGCAATGAAGAACGAGGTTTCCATCATTTCGAATTCCAGTCCCTGGTCCTTCGCCTGCTCCAGCGCCAGCGGAATATCCGGCAAATCCTTGAAGCCGTAATACACATTCATCTGGTAACACTCGTCACCCAGCGTCTGTACGCGTACGCGATCTTCCACCGGCACGTACGGCACTTCCTTCATGTGCACGGTCAGGAACACGACGCGTTCATGCAACACCTTGTTGTGCGACAGGTTATGCAGCATTGCGTGCGGCACGCCGTCCGATTCCCCGCGCAGGAAAATTGCCGTGCCCGGCACGCGCGTCGGCGGTGCAACGAACAGCGACGACAGGAAATCCTCCAGCGGAATCGCATGCCTTTGCAGATTCTCGAACACCAGTTCACGACCGCGCTTCCACGTCAGCATGATCGTAAACAGCACTGTACCCAGCAACAATGGGAACCAGCCGCCATGGAACAGTTTCAGCATGTTGGCCGACAGGAAGCCGACGTCGATCACGAGGAAGAAGCCGGTTGCGCCGAAACACAGTAGCAGGCTGTAGCGCCAGCGATAACGAATCACGAAGAAGGTCAGGATGGTCGTCACCGTCATCGTCGCCGTCACTGCAATACCGTACGCCGCCGCCAGATCGGAAGATGAACCGAATCCGATCACTGCCATCATCACGACCATCATCTGCAGCCAGTTCACGGCTGGAATATAGATCTGGCCCATGTGGCTGGCGGAGGTGAATTCGATCTTCATGCGAGGCAAAAAGCCGAGTGCAATCGCCTGCTTGGTCATCGAGAATGTGCCGGAAATCGTCGCCTGCGATGCGATGATCGCGGCCATCGTCGCCAGGATCACCAGTGGGTAAATGCTCCATGCACCAAGTTGCTGATAGAACGGATTGTTGACGGCATCCGGATGCATCAGCAGCAGCGCGCCCTGCCCCAGGTAATTCAGCGCCAGTGCCGGGAAGGCGATCATGAACCACGCCATGCGGATCGGCTTGGCGCCAAAGTGGCCCATGTCCGCATACAGCGCTTCCGCACCGGTGAACGCCAGCACCACCGCGCCGAGCGAGATGAAGGCGAGCAGCTTGTTCCCTTCCAGGAAGTGCAACGCATTCAGCGGATTGAGCGCATACAGGATTGAGGGCTCATCGATGATGTTGATGACGCCCATCACGGCCAGCGCCGCAAACCACAACACCATGATCGGTCCGAACCACTTGCCGATGCCACCCGTACCGCGGGCCTGCAACGAATACAGGCCGCCCAATACGACAACGGTCAGTGGCACCACGTAGGGATCGAAGGTCGACGTCGCCACGCTCAGGCCTTCGATCGCCGACAGCACGGAAATGGCGGGTGTGATCACACTGTCGCCATAGAAAAGCGTCGCACCGAACAGGCCCATTGCCATCAAGGGAAAGTACCAGCGCGAATGCCGTCCGACGGAAGACAGCGCGAGCGCCATCAGCGCCATGATGCCGCCTTCGCCGCGATTGTTCGCGCGCAGGATCAGCGTGACGTATTTGAGGGAGACGATGATGATCAGGCCCCAGACAATCAGCGAAACCACGCCGATCAGATTTTCAGGGGTCAGGGGCAGGCCGTGTTCTTTCGAGAACACTTCCTTCATCGTGTACAGAGGACTGGTGCCGATGTCGCCGTAGACGATACCGACTGCGGCCAGGGTCAATGCAGCGAGACTGCTTTTTTTGTCCGGTGAAGCCAAAGAACACTCTCTACTAGCTAAGATAGTGCGAGGCACAATAGGCCAAGCAACTCGATAATGCAAGAAAATCGCCCGCCTTGCACGGGACGATGTTGCTTCAGCGTTGAATCGGCATCGAATCGCCGTCGCCCGTATTTACAAATACAAAAAGTTTCGTTCCGGATTTTCCACCTCGATTTATCCGCGCGACCGCACCGCACATACCGCGGCAGCGCGCCATCGGTTATCCTTGTGGCACTTTGGTATCTCTTTTTGTACCTCTCGTTTTGTATCTCGTCAAACAACCGGAACTGCAATGGCAAACTACGTTTACACCATGAATCGCGTCGGCAAGATCGTGCCGCCGAAACGTCAAATCCTGAAGGACATCTCGCTGTCGTTCTTCCCCGGCGCCAAGATCGGCGTGCTCGGTCTGAACGGTTCCGGCAAATCGACGCTACTGAAAATCATGGCCGGCATCGACACCGACATCCAGGGCGAAGCGCGTCCGATGCCGGGTTTGAACATCGGCTACCTGCCGCAGGAGCCGCAACTCGATCCGGAAAAAACCGTGCGTCAGGAAGTCGAATCCGGCCTCGGCGAAGCATTCGAAGCACAAGCCAAACTCGACGCCGTCTACGCTGCATACGCGGAAGAAGACGCCGACTTCGATGCGCTTGCCGCCGAACAGGCGCGCCTCGAAGCGATCATCTCGTCGTCCGATGGCGGCAACCTGAACCTGCAACTGGAAATGGCGGCCGACGCATTGCGCCTGCCACCGTGGGACGCCAAGATCGGCGTGCTGTCCGGCGGTGAAAAACGTCGCGTCGCACTGTGCAAATTGCTGCTCTCCAAACCCGACATGCTGCTGCTGGATGAGCCGACCAACCATCTGGATGCGGAATCGGTCGAGTGGCTGGAACAGTTTCTGTTGCGCTTCCCGGGCACCGTCGTCGGCATCACCCATGATCGCTACTTCCTCGACAACGCAGCCGAATGGATCCTCGAGCTCGATCGCGGCAGCGGCATTCCGTGGAAAGGCAATTACTCATCGTGGCTCGATCAGAAGCAGGCTCGGCTGAAGCAGGAGGAAGCGACCGAATCGGCACGTCAGAAATCGCTGCAGAAGGAACTGGAATGGTCGCGTCAGAATCCGAAAGCGCGTCAGGCCAAATCGAAGGCACGTCTGGCCCGTTTCAACGAATTGAGCGAATACGAATACCAGAAGCGCAACGAGACGCAGGAGATTTTCATTCCGGTCGCAGAGCGTCTGGGCAATGAAGTCATCGAATTCAAGAACGTGTCGAAAGCATTCGGCGATCGTCTGCTGATGGACAACGTGTCGTTCATCGTGCCGCCAGGCGCGATCGTCGGCATTATCGGTCCGAACGGCGCCGGTAAATCGACACTGTTCAAGATGATTGCCGGTCTCGACAAACCGGACAACGGCGAAGTCGTGATCGGGCAGACCGCAAAAGTCTCGCTGGTCGATCAATCGCGTGACGATCTTGCCAATACCAAGACCGTGTTCGAGGACGTATCCGGCGGCGCCGACATCCTGAGCGTCGGCCGTTTTGAAATGCCGTCGCGTGCGTATCTCGGTCGCTTCAACTTCAAGGGTGGCGACCAGCAGAAGATCGTCGGCAACCTGTCCGGCGGCGAACGCGGTCGTCTGCATCTGGCGAAGACCTTGCTCAAGGGCGGCAACGTGTTGCTGCTGGATGAACCGTCGAACGATCTGGACGTGGAAACGCTGCGCGCGCTGGAAGATGCGTTGCTGGAATTCGCCGGCAGCGTGATGGTGATCTCGCACGATCGCTGGTTCCTCGATCGCATCGCGACACATATCCTCGCTTTCGAAGGCAATTCACAGGTCACGTTCTTCGACGGCAATTATCAGGAATACGAAGCCGACAAGAAGAAGCGGTTGGGCGAGGAAGGTGCGAAGCCGAAACGGATTCGCTACAAGCCGCTCACTACTTGACCTGACCTCATCGTCAGTCGCGACAGACAAGGAAAAAACGGCGCCTCGGCGCCGTTTTTGTTGCATCGATGCTCTGTCAAAAATTATTTCGACATGCCATCTTTGGCCATGCCGTCATCCTTTTTCATGCCGTCGTGTGCCATTTCATCCTTTTTCATGCCATCTTTCGACATGTGATCCTTCTTCATGCCGTCCTTGGACATGCTGTCTTTCGACATGTGATCCTTCTTCATGCCGTCCTTGGACATGCTGTCTTTCGCCATGCCGTCATGCGACATCGCATCCTTGTTCATGGCGTCTTGTGCGAAAGCTGCGGTCGACATCAACAGTGCTGCGGACAGAATGGCGGTAGTGATTTTCTTCATGATGTTTCCTCTCAAAGTGAATAAAAGAACTGCAAATAAATACTGCGGGAACGACGGGGGACTGCAAAAACAAAAGGCTTGAAACCGCATTGCCGGAATTCGCAACACGCGCAACTCAACTGCCACCGAACCAGTTGTAGCCCTGGTCTTCCCAATAACCGCCGGGATAGGTGTTCGAGACGAAGATGGCGTGGATGTGCTTCGGATTCTTGTAGCCAAGCTTGGTCGGCATGCGCAGCTTCATCGGGTAGCCGTACTTGGTCGGCAAGGTCTGGCCGTCATAAGTCAGTGCCATCAATGTCTGCGGATGCAAGGCCGTCGCCATGTCGATGCTGGTGTAATAGTCGTCGGCACATTTGAAGCCGACGTATTTCGCATTCAGATCGGCACCGATACGTTTGAGGAAAGTTCCGAATGGAACGCCGCCCCATTTACCGATCGCACTCCAGCCTTCCACACAGATGTGACGCGTAATCTGATCCGCCTGCGGCATCGCGCGCAACTGGCGCAACGACCATGGCGTCTTGTCCGCGATCAGGCCGCTCAGCTCCAGCCGCCATTCGTCGCCATCGACTTCCGGCGCTTCGTCTTCGCCATAAAAGGCATTGAACGGAAACGGTCGCGTGATCATCGAATCGGGATAGGTCGGTGCCAGTTTGTTCGGATCGAACAGCACGCCTTGAATGCGATCGTTCAGGCTCGACACCTTGCCGAGCGCAGCTTCAATGCTGCTGTTGTCATCGAGCGAACAACCTGTCAGCAATGCCAGGCCGCCAAGCGTGACCGTACGTTGCAGAAAGGCGCGACGCGAAGGGGCGAACTTGCGGATCGCATCGGCCAGCATCAACTCGCTGTCCTTGGAATAAGTGATTTTTTTCTTGATCATGATGTTTTCCTCAGCGTCCGCGAATCATTGCAATCAACGTGCGCGGCACCAGCGCCACCATCACGACATGCACAACGAAGAATCCGACCAGTGCCGACATCGCGAAGAAGTGCACACGACGCGCCGATTCGTAACCGCCCAGCAATTCACGCAACATCGGGAACTGCACCGACTTCCACAACACCAGACCGGACATCACGATCACGACGATATCGAGAATGACGAACAGGTAGGCAGCGCGTTGCACGGCGTTGTAATGACGCGGATCGGCGTGCGCCAGTTTGCCTTTCAACGCCGCCAGCAGATCGACGGCGATCTGGCGCGGCGTCAAAGGGAAAAACTGTCGTTTCAGCCGACCGGAAAAAATATTGATCGCCAGATAGATCAGGCCATTGATGATCAGCAACCACATTGCGGCGAAATGCCATTGCAGTGCACCACCGAGCCAGCCGCCCAAGGTCATGTCGGAAGGAAAACGGAATTCGAAGAATGGCGACGCGTTATAGATACGCCAGCCACTGGTCACCAGCAGAATGACAGCAAGCGCATTCGACCAGTGCGTGAGACGCAGCCAGATCGGATGGATGGTGCGATTGCCGTGTGCGGAAACTTGCGCGGTTTGCATCGTCGATTGATTCATCACAGGCCTCGCGCGGTAGAAACAGCTTGCAGCACATTGCCGTCATTCGGTTCCTGGACAAACGCGACGGCTTGCAGATTGCGGCGATTCCAGCCACCGGGCAGACTGACTTCCTGACGGAATTGCGCCGTGCCCTGCTTCAACTTGATCGGGCCGTACCAGAGGCGTACCGTGTTGTCGTGATGCAGCGTGACACCGCTGTTTTCGCCACGCAGAACCTTGGAAGACAAAGCGTTTTCGCTGAGCGCCACGTACAGATCGCCATCGACCTGTTTGGCACCGACGGATTGCGTCAGCACATCCAGCGAGACTTTGCCGTTTTCTGCCGATGCCGTCTTCAGTGTGATGGCAACCGGTGCAGGACGTGCATTGATTCGGCGTATCGTGTCCGGCAAATCATTGCGCCATGTACGCAACTCGTTGCCGCTGACAAAAAACTGGGGCGTGTAGACAACACGGTTCGGCTTGCCTTCGAGCAGATCGCCTTGTCGTGTATCGAAGGCTTTTTGCGCAAACACATCCTTCCAGCCGATTGCATCCCAATACGTGACGTGCAGCGACAACGGCACAATGGCAGCATCGGGGCCAAGCTGTTCCTTCAATTTGCTTAACTGTTTGTCTGCCGGCGGGCAGCTCGAACAGCCTTCGCTGGTGTAAAGTTCGACCAGCGCGGCGGTTGACGGACCGCTTTTGACTTCCGCGGTTTTGACTTCCGTGCCTTTGACTTCCGATATATTCCCGGCATAGGATGACGCCCCCGTGCCGAGTATGCATGCCATGACTGTGAGTGCGATTGGTTTCATCTGCGCTACCGTTTCATCGTGTTTCAGTGAATGTGCAAGGTAGTTCGCGGCCGAAACGGGATTGGTTACATGTCATCAAAAGAATTTTCTGTTTCAACCCCAAATATTTATTTACGTTACGGCGTAACCGAAAGTGCAGATGCAGCGAATACATAAGGGAGAACAGCGACCTGCGCTCAGCGAGGCGGAGTCGAAGCTGCGCACTCTGCTGGTGCAGGGGATGGATGGCGATGCGGTTGCCTACCGTCATTTTTTGCAGGCGACGACGACCCATCTCCGTGCATTCTTGCGGCGCAGGCTCAACCGCTGGCCGGATGAAGTCGAGGATCTGGTGCAGGAAGCATTGCTGGCCATTCACAACCAGCGGATGACCTATGACCGGAACGCGCCCCTGACTGCGTGGATTCACGCGATCGCGAAGTACAAACTCATTGACTGGCTGCGTCGTCATGCGCGCCACGAAATGCTGAACGATCCGCTGGATGACGAGAACGAATTGTTTTCGACCGCGGATACGGACAGCAGCGATGCCCGGCGCGATCTGGGCAAGGTGCTGGACCTGCTGCCGGAACAACAACGTATCGCGATCCTCCACACAAAAGTGGATGGCTTGTCGGTTCGGGAAACGGCTGCAGCAATGCAAATATCGGAGGCCTCCGTCAAGGTGGCGGTCCACCGCGGGCTGAAAACGCTGGCGGCAAAATTGCGGGATGAATCATGAAAACAGATGACCTGATCAACATGCTGGCCAGCGGGCCGGACGTCTCTGCCCCGGCGATGCCGGTGCAGCGATTCGTCCTGCTCGTCTCGTTCGGCTTTCTGGCAAGCATTGGAATGATGCTGACTTTCCTCGGCATGCGGCCGAACCTGAACGAGCTGATCATGATGCCGGCGTTCTGGATCAAGATTGCCTTCGTTGTCTGCCTTGCAGCCGTGGGCTGGGTTGCTTCTGCACGCCTGTCGACGCCCGGCACGCGCATCACGATGTTGCCGTTGTTGATCGCCTTGCCGGTGCTGTTGATCTGGATCGTGGGCGCAATCTCCCTGATGCATGCAGCACCGGGAGAACGTGCACAGCTTTTCTGGGGACAGACCTGGCGTTATTGCCCGTTCCTGATCGCCTTGCTGTCAATGCCGTTGTTTGTCGCCGTGCTGAAAATCATGCGCAATCTGGCGCCGGTGCGGTTGCGACTGGCCGGTGCGACGGCCGGCTTTGCGGCCGGTGCGGCAGCGACCATGGTGTATTCGCTGCATTGCCCTGAAATTGCCGCGCCCTTTGTCGGCTTCTGGTATCTGGTCGGCATCATGATTCCGACTGTCATCGGTGTGTTGATCGGTCCACGCGTGCTGCGCTGGTAATGTCCGGCTGTTGAACGACGGCGATCCTGCGTTCGTCACTCCATGAAAAAGGCCATGCAATTGCATGGCCTTTTTCGATTCAACCGGATCGATGTCCGGTATCAGAACTGTTCCCATTCGTCGCCACCGGCGGTGACGGTCTGCGGTTCCTTCCGTTCGGTCCGTGCCGGCAGGGATTTCAATCTAGGTTGTGCAGCCGGCGCTTTTGCCGCAGGCTTTGGCGCAGCCCTCGGTGCAGAAGCCGGCATCACGACCGCATTGCCATCCAGCTTGAAGACACTGACGACATGCGACAGATTGCTGGCCTGATCCTGCAGCGATTCGGCAGCGGCCGCGGCTTCCTCGACCAGCGCGGCATTCTGCTGCGTAACCTGATCCATCTGCATGACGGCTTGATTGATCTGCTCGATGCCATCGGTCTGTTCCTGGCTGGCAGCGGTGATCTCGGCCATGATGTCGGTAACGCGGCGCACGCTTTCGACGACTTCCTTCATCGTGTCGCCCGCATCGTTGACCAGGCGCGAACCGATAGCGACCTTGTCGACCGAGTCGTTGATCAGCAGCTTGATTTCCTTCGCGGCACTGGCAGAACGTTGCGCCAGCGTACGCACCTCCGAGGCGACCACGGCAAAACCGCGGCCTTGTTCGCCGGCCCGTGCGGCTTCCACCGCGGCGTTCAGCGCCAGGATGTTGGTCTGGAAAGCAATGCCGTCGATGACGCCGATGATGTCGACGATCTTGCTGGCGGAATCGTTGATCGAACCCATGGTGTCGACGACCTGCGAGACGACATCGCCACCGCGCACGGCGACTTCGGACGCCGTCATTGCCAGTTGATTCGACTGGCGCGCGTTGTCGGCGTTCTGCTTGACGGTCGACGTCAGTTCTTCCATCGACGACGCCGTTTCTTCCAGCGAACTGGCCTGCTGTTCGGTACGCGACGACAGGTCCAGATTGCCGGTGGCGATCTGCGTCGATGCAGTGGCGATCGTGTCGGTACCGACCCGGACCTGCGAAACGATCTTCACCAGACTTTCGTTCATGTCCTTCAGCGCTTGCAGCAACTGACCGGTTTCATCTTTCGATGTGACGGTAATCGTGCCCGTCAGATCGCCATCCGCCACCTTGCGCGCCAATCCGACTGCCTGGCTGAGCGGACGCGTAATGCTGCGCGTGGCAAGAAATGCGAGAATCAGGCTGATGGCAACTGCGATCAGCGACAACACACCGACCAGCGTCTGTGCCTGATTCGCCATATCGTGTGCCTCATCGCCTGCCTTGGTCATGAGACCTGACTGGAAATCCACCAGCTTGTCGAGTCCGGTCATGTACGCCAGTTGCGCTGGTCGCAACTCTGCGAACAGCAGTACCAGCGCCTCCTCTTTCATGCCGTCACGCATCAGCGTGACGAATTTGTCCTTCAGCGGCGCAAACTGGTTGCGCGCCTCGACCAGCGTCGTCATGTGACGACGTCCCTCTTCCGACTGGATGGTGCGATCGAGTTCACCGAGCGATTTGGAAATGACGTCCGAACTCTGGCCGATGTTGTCGAGCTCGGTCTTGATCTCGGCCGGGTTCGTCATCAGCAATGCATTGCGCATGTTGCGCGCGGTTTCGTTGAGTTCGTCCTTGATGGTGTGGGCGTGGACCGTTTTCGGATAACGATCTTCGTTGGTCAGAGTGATCGCCTGGTCAAGGCGTTCGATGCGGGAGAAAGCGACTGTTGCAAGGATGATCAGTACGACGACGACACTACCGAAACTCAGGGCCAGGCGTTGGCCGATTTTAAGATTTTTCATTTGAACGTGTCTTTCATAGGGTTAACAAACAATGGCGATCCTGCCCTGCTTACCCGGACGTTCGGCCCTTATGACAACGCCGTGACGCCCGCCTTGCTCTCTTGCGGGGGAGCGGCATAGAAGTTATTTATCGGCAACTTTGTGAATGACTTGATGAATTGGCAGAAACATTTAACGAATTCTTTACATCTGCTGCTCAACCGGCCCACTGCCGGCAAAACTGCATGAAAAATTCCAGCCGCGCAGACAGCAGCTTGTTTTTTCGAACAATCAGATAGAAATGACGTTGCAAACGCGGCAAGGTCGTACGCAATTCAACCAGTCGGCCGGTGTCCACCAGATCCGCCACCACCAGTCGCGACAGGCAAGCCAGCCCGAGCCCCGCCGCCGCCGCATGCTTGATCGCCTCCGAATTGCTGAACTCACCAGCGGATTGCAGCATGTGCAGATGCGGCAGCAATGCATGTTCGACCGCTTCACGCGTACCCGAACCGGGTTCCCGCAACAGCCAGCCGGCCTGTCGCAAATCGGCCAGCGGAACCTTGCCATCCCGACCCGCAAACGGATGATGCGGTGCGCACACCACGACCAGTTCGTCGGTCATCCAGGGTTCCGCATGTAATTCCGCTTCATGACAGGGACCTTCGATCAGGCCGATATCGACGTCGAAAGCCGCCACCGCGGCTGCTACGTCGCGCGTGTTGGCAATCGTCACCTGTGGTGCCGCCGGTGTCGGCATCTGCGCAAAATGCGCGAGCATGCGCGGCAACTGGTAAATGCCGATGGTCGTGCTGGCGCCGATATGCAAGCCACTCGCAGCAGCGGCATCGGGTTGGTGGAACTGCTCCTCGATCGTCGCCGCAGCATCCAGCATCTGGCGCGCTTGCGGTAACAGCATGCGGCCGTTGTCGTTGATGATCAGCCGTTTGCCGACGCGATCGAACAGATGTATGCCGAGCAGACTTTCCAGTTCATTCAATGCTGCGCTGGCGGCCGATTGCGACAGCGCCACCGCCTCGGCGGCGGCCATGGTGCTGCCACGATCGGCGACCGCCAGAAAGATTTGCAATTGACGCAAGGTGAGACGCATACCGATGCTCCATGTCTATTTACCTGTTTTTATGGTCGATTATAGATAAACAAATCGTTTTATCAATTAAATGGCATTCCATAGACTGTCTCCAACTCGCGGCTATCCGCCGCTATCGGAGACGTCATGCATTCTTCCAACCTGATCTTCGACCGCAACAGTGTCGGCACGCGTGCATTGCATTGCGTGTCCGGCCTGGCATTGAGTGCAGCCATTGCCATGGTGTCGATTACGCTGGGCGATCTGCCCTGGCTGCAGTCGCATGGACTGAGCGCACTGATCGTCGCGATCCTGCTCGGGATCCTGCTCGGGAACACGATTTATCCGCGCATCGCCGTATATTGCGGACCCGGCGTGTCGTTTTCCAAACAGACCCTGCTGCGCGCCGGCATTGTGCTGTACGGTTTTCGCCTGACCTTCCATGATGTCGCCCATGTCGGCACGGCCGGCGTCGTCATCGATGCGCTGGTGCTGACGTCAACTTTCGCGCTGGCGTTGTTGCTCGGTCAAAAAGTACTGGGACTGGATCGTCACACTTCCGTGTTGATCGGTGCAGGCAGTGCGATCTGCGGTGCGGCGGCAGTGATGGCGACGGAACCGGTCGTCAAGGCACGTGCGGAGCAGGTGACGGTTGCGGTTTCCACCGTGGTGGTGTTCGGCACGCTGGCGATCGTCGTTTATCCGCTGCTGTATCAGTGGAATCTGAACTGGCACCTGTTGCCTGCCGATATGTCCGGTTTCGGCATTTACATCGGATCGACGGTGCACGAGGTGGCGCAAGTACTGGCTGCCGCGCGCTCCATCAGTCCGCAGGCCGCCGATAGTGCCGTCATTGCGAAGCTGGTGCGGGTGATGATGCTGGCGCCGTTTCTGCTCGCGCTGTCTGTCTGGATGCGCCGCAATGCAGCGCATGACGGCGACGACGGCAAGGCTTCCCGCGTAACGATTCCGTGGTTCGCCTTTGCCTTTCTGCTGATCGTGGGATTGAATACGGTGATGCCGCTGTCGGCTGACTTCCATCGCGACGCTACCGCGATCGATACCTGGCTGCTGACGATGTCGATGGCCGCACTCGGATTGACGACACATCTTTCCGCAATCCGCCGCGCCGGCCTCAAACCGCTGATTCTTGCCGCCTTGCTGTTCGGCTGGCTGGTTGCCGGCGGCGCCCTGATCAATTGCGCAGTCACGACGCTTGCGGCATGAATCGCACGGGCTGCAAAGATGGCGGATGGCTTATCATCGCGTCTTCGCCGCTTTTCCCATCGTCATGTATCAGCTCGCCGCTCCCGCTTCTGCCGAAATCGAGATCAAGAAGAGTCGCTTCATCGCTCTGCTGTATCCGTTGACGACGCGCGCCGAAGCGCAGGCAAAACTGGCCGAATTGCGCGTGCAGCATCCGAACGCCGTGCATTTTTGCTGGGTGCTGATGTGCGATGGCGATTCGGGGCTGGACGATGATGGCGAACCATCCGGCACAGCGGCGCGACCGATGTACAACGTGCTGGTGCACAAGGAACTGTTCAACGTGCTGGCGGTGGTCGTGCGCTACTGGGGCGGCATCAAGCTGGGTGCCGGCGGCCTGACGCGCGCCTATGGTCAGGCCATTTCAGAAGCGGTGAAAACGGCCGAACTGGCGCCAGTCAAACCCATGTGCAATCGACGCTTTATCCTGCAATTTGCCGACGAGTCGACACTGCGTCGTCATTGCGAACAGCACGATGCGATTGTCTGCGATGCGCAGTACGGAGATGCCGTCACGCTGGTCGTGCGCATGAAAGTCCGTGAAGCGGAAGAATTCTGCAAGCAGGCGGTCGATCTGCTGCGCGGCGCCGTCAAGGTCGAATCGGATTAAAAAATGCGCCGGCGAAGCGGCGCATATTCAGCGTAACCAAACGTCAATCGAACGTCAGATCATTTCCAGCGGCTCAGGACCCGATGGCGGCGTGAACGCATCGTCGAGTGCATCCAGATCTTCCTGCGTCAGTTTCAGATCAAGTGCAGCGCGATTCAGTTTCACATGTTCCGGCCGAGACGCTTTGGGAATCGCAATCACGCCCTGCTGACGCAACACCCACGCCAGCGCAACCTGCGCCGCCGTCACGCCCTGCCGTTCGGCAATCTCTTCCAGTTCCGGATAATCGGCGAGCCGGCCCTGTTCGATCGGCGAATACGCCATCAGCGGCAAACCGCGTTGCTGCGCCTGCGGCAACAGATCGTATTCAATGCCGCGCCGCGTCAGGTTGTACAGCACCTGATTGGTCGCGACCGCATCGCCGCCCGGCGCACGCAACAGTTCCTGCATGTCGGAAACATCCATGTTGCTGACGCCCCAGTGCCGGATCTTGCCCGCATCCTGCAACGCTTCGAACGCCGCAATGGTTTCGGCGAATGGCGTGCGACCGCGCCAGTGCAACAGATAAAGATCGATGCGATCGGTGCCAAGGCGACGCAGGCTGCGCTCGCATGCGGCAATCGTGCCGCTGCGCGACGCATTGCTCGGCAGCACCTTGCTGACGAGGAAGACCTCATCGCGACGACCGGCGATTGCCTCGCCGACCAGTTTTTCCGCCGCACCGTCGCCGTACATTTCCGCTGTATCGACCAGCGTCATGCCAAGATCGAGACCTTGCCGCAGCGTCGCGATTTCATCGGCGCGGCGGCGCGGCTCGTCGCCCATGTACCAGGTACCTTGCCCGAGGACGGGAACGGCTTCGCCGGAAGGAAGTTTTGTCGTACGCATTGGATCAATCCTTTACTCTTTTGCTCTTGCTGGCTCGTCAGTATCACACGCCCTGTTTATCGCGATGGAACCACGGCTGCAGGCTGGAGCGAATTTTTTCTTCGTTATAGCCACGAATGACTTCATCACCGATGACGATCAACGGCACGCCGTTCCCGTTCAATTTCTTGTGACCTTCATAACCGGCCGTACTCTTTTCCACGTCCAGTTCTTTGTAAGCAATCCCGTTCTTGTCGAACATCTCACGTGTAGCCGCACAATAACCGCACCACTCGGTCGCATACAATGTCACTTCGGGCTGGCTAATCGATGCGTCCGCCGCAACCGGCTGCTTGTGGGACAGCAACGGTTTTCCGAGCATGACAGCGACACCGACGACAGCAATTAGAATTACCCATTTCAACGCGCCCGATGACGCCGGTTTGCTTTTGATGACAGGCGCGCCATAGCGGCCATAGTTCGTCGAGACCGGTTCGCCACTTGCCTTGATGTATGCCACCTGACAGGACGGACATTGCCATTCCGGCGCCTCGTCAGTCGGTTTGCGGATGTACGAACACTTCGGGCAGATACGCGTCATGATGTTGGCTATCGTTATAGAATTTTTATTATATGTGAATGCTTTCGGTGGCCACAGTCCCCGATGCACTCCGCATTCCTTCGCTTTCCTGATGCCATGACCAATATTTCTTCACACATGCCCCTCGATACACTCTTCACCTGCCGTTCCGACAAGATGGAATGGCTCGATTGGGCGATGCCGGGCGCGCAGTTCAAGCTGCTGCACGCAAATGCATCGACCGGCGGCTTCGCGTTGCTGATCAGGTTCGAAGCCGGTGCGGAAGCTCCCATCCATCGTCATGTCGGCGCAGTTGAAGGCTACATGCTAGAAGGCGGCTTTCATTACAAGGACGATCCGGACACGCGCTTCGATGCAGGCAGCTATCTGTGGGAAAACGAGGGTGCCGTGCATCAGCCGGTCAGCCCGAACGGGGGCGTGATGTTTGCCGTGTTCCACGGACCGGTCGAAGGGCTGGACGAAAACGGTAACGTGACCGGCCGCATCCACTGGAAGTGGCATGTCGAGAAATGGAACGCCGCCGGCAACCACTACATCCCGGACGGATTGCCCGGCTGACGGGTATCCCGGGGCAACACGCTGCACAAATTTTCAACATCGCGCAAGCCGTCCTCCTTATAATGCGCGATGCCGAAAGAATGCCGCTCCTCCGTGCGCGCACTGTTTTCTGCAGCTGATTCCTTTCTCGAACGTATGCGCACTCTTCCGGAAAAATACCGTCTGCTCACCTGGATCAGCCTGCTGCTGGTTGCCGGCTTCCTGACCACCAGCATCGCCAGCTATATTGTCTCGCGCGACACCATCCGCCAGCGCGTTGTCGAGCAAGCGCTGCCACTGACCAGCGACAACATCTATTCCGAAATCCAGAAGGACATCCTGCGGCCGGTTTTCATTTCGTCGCTGATGGCGAGCGATACCTTCCTGCGCGACTGGATGATCAACGGTGAAAAGGACACGGACCAGATCGCCCGCTACCTGAAGCAGGTCAAGGAAAAATACAACACGATCAGCAGCTTTCTCGTATCGGAAGGCACGCGTCGTTATTACTATGCGGACGGCTTGCTGAAAACAGTCGCGGAAAAGGAGCCGCGGGATGCGTGGTACTACCGCGTGCGGGACATGAAGACCGACTATGAAACCAATGTCGATATCGACATGGCCAACCGCGACGCGATGACGATCTTCATCAACCATCGCGTGTTCGATTACGAGGGCAACTTCATCGGCGCAACAGGCGTAGGTCTTACGCTCGACACGATGACCGACATTCTCGACAGTTACCAGACACGTTTTCATCGCACGATTTTCTTCGTCGATCGCGACGGCATCATCAAGATGACCGGAAAATCGATGAAGGACGTGCATGGTTCGATCACCAGACTGCCCGGCATTTCTGCCATCTCCAAACAGATTCTGAACAAGAGCATCACGCCGACGCAGCTGGAATACACGCGCAACGACACAACGATTTTGCTGAGTTCCCGCTTCATTCCGGAACTCGACTGGTATCTGCTGGTGGAACAGGACATCACGGACGATGTGGTTCCGTTGCAGCGCATTCTTTACATCAACATCGCAATCAGCGCGCTCGTGACGCTACTGATCCTCAGCATCGTGCTGTTCATCGTGAATCGTTCGCAGCAGCTGATGGAAACCATCGCGGGTACCGACACGCTGACCGGCTTGTTGAATCGTCAGGCGTTCGAGATGATTTTCCAGCAGGCGATACTCGATAGCGAACGGCGCGGCAGCCCGCTTTGCGCAGTCCTGTTCGACATCGATTACTTCAAGCTGGTCAACGACAATCACGGTCATCTGGCCGGCGACCGCATCCTGCAGGAAATCGCCACCATCACAAAAGGTGCCGTGCGCGACAACGACATCGTCGCCCGCTGGGGCGGCGAGGAATTTCTCGTGCTGCTGAAAGATTGCCCGTTGCAGCAAGCCATTGCGATTGCAGAAAAAATGCGGCAGACCATTGCCAATCACGACTTCGCGCTGCGCGGCGGCGACATTCTGCTGACCGCCAGCCTCGGCATCGCCGAATACGCACGCGAGGAAACGCCAGCCGACTTCTTCACACGTGCCGACAAGGCGCTGTATCAGGCAAAAGCCAAGGGCCGCAATCGCATCGCGGTATCGCCGACGGCAACCGCGAGGAACGAAAGTACCGAGGACGAAGCGCCTGCAGCGGACTGAAAGCACAAACAGGATTTTCCCGGTCAGCACGCTGAAAAAATCGGCGTTACACTGACCGTCTTCCATCGCACGCATCAAAAATCATGGGCAACACCACCAACGCAACGGAACCCGCCTTGTCGGCTGCGCAGGTCGCACAATTCGAGAAGGACGGCTATCTGGTTTTCAGGAACATGCTGGATACCGCATCCTGCGAACGGATGCTGAAGGTGGCGAAACGGCAATTGCAGGAAGCGCAACAGCCGCTGGAGTACGAGGCGGAACTCGGCTATGCAGGTGCGCCGGCATCGCTCGAAGCCGAAGGCGGTCGCACCGTGCGGCGCTTGCGCGGCGCCTACGATCGCGACGATTGCTTTCGCGCCTGGGCGGAAGATCCACGCGTGGTCGGCAAGGTACATCAGCTGTTCGGCGAACCGGTATGCCTGACACTGGCACATCACAACTGCGTGATGACTAAGCATCCGCAATACGGCACGGCGACCGGCTGGCATCGCGATATCCGCTACTGGTCGTTCACGCAGCCGGATCTGGTTTGCGTGTGGCTGGCGCTTGGCGACGAGGTGACAAGCAATGGCAGCCTACGTTTCATTCCCGGCTCGCACCGTTTGACGATTGCACCGGATCGACTCGACGAATTGCTATTCCTGCGCCCCGAACACCCGGAAAACCAGGCACTGTTCCAGCAAGGAACCGCCGTCGAACTGCACCAGGGTGATGTCGTGTTCTTCCACAGCCTGCTGTTCCACGCGGCTGGCGTCAACACATCCGACAAGGTCAAGACATCGGTCGCTTTCGCCTATCACGGCTGCAGCAACCAGCCGTTGCCCGGCACCCGCTCGGCGGCGTCGGGTGATGTGCGCGTGTCGGACTGATTCGTTTGAGACCATCGTCCGACTCCGACATAAAAAAGCCCTCGTGACGAGGGCTTTTTGTTCTTCGCATCAAGAATAATTCATTTCTTCGGTGTGCTCGAAGGCATGTGCGACGATGCCGGCACCTTCTTCTGCGTGGCGTCCGGATCGTCGCGCCGTACTTCTTCCACGCCGGGCATGCCGCGACGATCGGTATCGAGTTGGCCTTCCTGGATATCATCGTGCGCCTGTTTGATGCTCTGGCGCACCTCTCCGCCAGCATCGCTCTGCTGGTCGAACGATTCGTCCCGCTCGTGGGGCAGACGCGGCGAAGACTTCAGTTCATCCGCATGCTGCGTTTCTTCCGTCTTGTCATGTTGCTTGTCGGTATTGACATGCGCTTCCTTCATGGTCGATTTCATCTCTGTTCTCCTCATATATTGCCTGCGTAAAATTCCTGACCGCATGCAACGTTGCATGTCGCTCATCTGGTATGAGTAAAAGAACAAGAGAAAATTCCCCGCCCGAAACGATTCGCGACGCCGGGCGATTCTGTTATGATGGCGACCGAACATTGGGGAGTAGCCGGCCTTTGGCAACAAGGGAATCTGCGTCAACATTCTTGGCCCGCAGGCCATGGTGCAGATAGTCGAAAGACTTGGCGAGACCATTGATCAAACTGACGACTTGCTTTGGGCCGGAGTCGTTGTTTGGTCTTTGGTTATTCGTCCGGCCCAGGAAAGTCTTACCCCGATGGAATCCTTCTTCGTATCGACCGGCATCGTCGCCCTCGCTGAAATCGGCGACAAGACGCAACTGCTGTCTTTTCTCCTCGCCGCAAAATTCCGCAAACCGTTACCGATCGCCGCGGCCATTCTGGTTGCGACATTGTTCAATCACGCCTTCGCCGCGGCCGTTGGCGCCTGGATCACGACGGTTCTCGGACCCGAAGTGTTGCGCTGGATACTCGGCATCTCGTTCCTGCTGATGGCGGGCTGGACGCTGATCCCGGACAAGCTCGATGAGGGCGATACCAAATTCGCAAGGTACGGTGTGTTCATGACGACGCTGATCGCCTTCTTCCTGGCGGAAATGGGTGACAAGACGCAGGTCGCGACCATTGCGCTGGCAGCAAAATTCCACGCGTTCTGGCCGGTACTGGCGGGTACCACGTCCGGCATGATGCTGGCGAATGTGCCGGCAGTGTATTGCGGCAACAAGCTGGCCGGTCGCATGCCGGTGACACTGGTGCATCGGATTGCCGCGGTGATTTTCGCGATTCTCGGCGTTGTAACGCTGCTCGGCATGGGTGAGGGCATGGGCTTCTGACGCCGCGTTCAACCTCGTAAATGACGAAGGCCGTTTTCCGAAAAGGGAACGGCCTTTTCATTTGTCGCAATTGAGTATCGTCAAATTGCCAGACGCGCTTTCGCCGCGTTGTATTCGACGGTCAGTCGTCGCACGATATCGGCCACACTTGGCGCATCGTCGATCAGGCCGACGCCCTGCCCCGCGCCCCAGATGTCGCGCCATGCCTTCGCCTTGCTGGCGCCGCCGGAACCGAAATTCATTTTCGATTTGTCTGCGACGGGCAGGTTGTCGGGATCAAGCCCGGCATTGACGATCGACGCGCGCAGGTAGTTGCCGTGCACGCCGGTGAACAGGTTGGTATAGACCACATCGGCGGCCGTCGATGCGACGATGGCGTCGCGATACGCAGGTGCCACATTCGCTTCCTGCGCGGCCAGCCAGCGCGTGCCGATGTAGGCAAAGTCGGCACCCATCGCCTGCGCCGCCAGCACCGCGTCGCCGGTCGCGATGGAACCGGACAACGCGATCGGGCCGTCAAACAGTTTGCGCACTTCGCCAACCAGTGCGAACGGCGACAGCAAACCCGCATGTCCACCGGCTCCTGCCGCCACCAGGATCAAGCCGTCGACACCTGCTTCCAGCGCCTTCTCCGCATGGCGCAGGGAAATGATGTCGTGCAGCACGATACCGCCGTAAGCATGAATCGCATCCATCATCTCGCGCGGTGGCGCGCGTAATGACGAGATGATGATGGGCACGCGATGTTTGACGCACACTTCGACGTCGTGTGCGAGACGGTCATTGGATTGATGGACGATCTGGTTGACGGCGATCGGCCCGATGGTCGCCGATGGATTCGCTTGCTGAAACGCGGCGAGTTCGTCCCTGATCTCTGTCAACCAGCTATCGAGCATTTCTGCCGGACGCGCATTCAGTGCAGGGAAAGCGCCGACGATGCCGGCCTTGCATTGCGCGGCGACCAGTGCGGGGCCACTGGCAATGAACATCGGCGCGGCCATGACGGGCAGCGACAGATGACGTAAAACCGCGGGAAGACGGTCCCGCACTTGATCGGACATCGCAGCTCCTTTTGGACGAAACATGACAATACACGATGCCGAATCGGCGATCGCGCTCGGCAATTCGACTACAGGAAACGATCCAGCAATTTGCGACTCGGCTTGTCGAGTTTTTTCAGGTCGCGGACCAGGAACTGCACGCCATGCATGTCGGCAATCATCAATGACGATTCACCGATACGCCGAATGTCTTCCTCGCCCTTCAGCACCAGCGTGGCATCACCGCGTGTCGTCACCACCTGCCACGTACTGGGTGAGGCAAAGGCGGAGACGTGCTTGATGCGCTGGATCTCCGGCAGGAATTCGCGGTTCGCCAGTTCTTCCTGCACCAATGCGCGCAACGTTTCCGGCAGATCGTCCAGTCGGTCGATCCACGCCAGCTCGTGACCGTCGGCGCTGACGATGGCGATGCCGGTTTCCGGTGCAGCGATCGGAAACGCGCGCACCGGCACCACGCCTTCGTGCACGATGCCGTCGGCGCCGGTAAACGTCAGTTTGGCAAACGCGTTGCGGGTCAGTTGAAAGCCGGGTTGAAAGTCGCTCATGCATTGCCTCCATTCAGCAGTGCCGCATCTTCCAGCAGATCGTTCTCTGCCTGACGCGCCTGTGCCTGATACAGCTTGTAATACGCGCCTTGCCGCGCCAGCAGTTCTTCATGCGAACCGATCTCGACGATCTGGCCGCGATCCATCACGACGATGCGGTCGGCACGACGCAAGGTGGAAAGACGGTGCGCAATCGCGATCGTGGTGCGACCGCTCACCAGGTTGTCGAGCGCTTTCTGAATCTCGCGTTCGGTCGTGGTATCGACCGACGATGTCGCTTCATCGAGAATCAGGATGTGCGGATCGATCAGCAGCGCACGTGCAATCGAGATGCGCTGACGTTCGCCACCGGACAGCGTTTGTCCGCGTTCGCCGACCATCGAGTCGTAGCCGTGCGGCAGACGCAGGATGAATTCATGCGCGTTGGCGGCACGTGCGGCAGCGATGATTTCTTCGCGCGTCGCATCCGGTTTGCCGTAGGCGATGTTGTCGGCAATCGTGCCGAAAAACAGGAACGGCTCCTGCAGCACGAGACCGATGTTGCGGCGATATTCCGGAATTGCGACCGAGCGGATATCAATGCCATCGACCATGATCGACCCTTGCGACACGTCGTAGAAACGGCAGATCAGATTGACCAGCGTGCTCTTGCCCGAACCGCTGTGACCGACCAGGCCGATCATTTCGCCCGGACGAATGTGCAGGTCGAGGCCGCGAATCACCGAACGATTGCCGTAACGGAAGCCGATGTTGTTGATCGTGATTTCACCTTTCACCTTGTCCAGCTTCATCGGATTGATGGCTTCCGGCACGCTGGAAACATGATCGAGAATGTCGAAGATGCGCTTGGCACCGGTCGCCGCCTTTTGCGTCACCGACACGATGCGGCTCATCGAATCCAGACGCGTGTAGAAGCGGCTGATGTAGGCGAGGAAGGCAGTCAGCACACCGACCGTGATCAACCCGCGCGACACTTGCCAGATACCGACCGCCCACACGACGAGCAAGCCGATTTCGGTCAGGAAGGTCACCGTTGGCGAAAACAGCGACCACACCTTGTTGACGCGATCGTTGACCTGCAGATTGTGCTGGTTGGCATCGCGAAAGCGTGCGGCTTCGCGTTTTTCCTGCGCGAAGGCTTTCACGACGCGAATGCCCGGAATCGTATCGGCCAGCACGTTGGTGACTTGCGACCAGATGCGATCGACTTTCTCGAAACCGTTACGCAACTTGTCGCGCACGACGTGAATCATCCATGCGATGAACGGCAACGGCAGCAAGGTCACCAGTGCCAGCCACGGATTGATTGAAATCAGGATGCCGGCCGTCATCGCGATCATCAGCACGTCGGTCGCGAAATCCAGCAGATGCAGCGACAGGAATACGCAGATGCGATCGGTTTCGGAACCAATGCGCGTCATCAGGTCGCCGGTGCGTTTGCCGCCGAAATATTCGAGCGACAGTTTCAGCAGATGTTCGTAGGCCGTGGTGCGCAGATCGGCGCCGATGCGTTCGCTGACCAGCGCCAGGATGTACGTGCGCATCCAGCCCAGCCCCCACGCCACCAGCGCCGATGCAAACAACCCGCCGAGATACAGGCTGACCAGATCGGTATCGATCGGCGCGCCGTTCTGATACGGAATCAGCACGTTATCCATCAGCGGCAGCGTCAGGTACGGCGGCACCAGCGTCGCGGCGGTCGACAGCAGCGTCAGGATGAAGCCGAGAATCAACTGCCCCTTGTAAGGCTTGGCGAAACGCCAAAGACGGAACAGCGCAGCCGGCGGTGCCTGTTCTTCGGCAACTTCCGCATCGTCTTCGTCGCCGTCTTCCTCTTCCTCGATTGCCTGCCGTGTTTCGGCCGGTACGCCCGATGTGAGCCGTTTGCCGAGCGCCTCGAATTCGGCGATCAGGTGCAATGCATCCGGGTTGTGGCCCAGCGTGTAGCGCCACAATGCCCGTCGCGATGCGCTGTCGAGCAATTCCAGCGTGCCGACGCCGGCATGATCGTGATGGCGCAATACCAGCTCGGACGTGCAGGTCCAGCTTTGCCAGTCGCTATCGCGGTAGCGCGTCAACAGACGCAAACTGGTCAGGACGAGAATGCCCGGCGTGAAATGCAGCCCCGGATCGAGGTCCAGTTCCAGCCGGGCAAGAATGGTTTCGCCCTCGCCCAATTGGGCCTGGACATCCTGCCATGCCGGCGAGATGGTATTTCCTGCTGTCGGGGAAGAGTGTGGAGCGTTTTTCATCAAGGCAGGTGCGCAATTCTGGAAAAGCAGAAATTCATGCTGTTGTATTCAGGATAAGCGTTTATTTTCAAGTGGCGGCAAGTATATCCAAACGGGGATTGCTAGTATCATTCGGCCACGCGTAAAAAATTAATCGGCTTCCGTGTAAACCGAAAGAATAGCAAGCGCGTTAGTGTCCTTTTTCAGCCAAATCCATTTTGGCTTCCATAATCGATTTCATTATCTGATGAACAACAAAACCATCGAGATCATCGATGTGATGAGTCTGCGGGGACCGAATATCTGGACGTATCGACCGGCATTGGAGGCATGGGTCGATATCGGTGAACTGGAAGATTCGCCATCCAACACCATTCCCGGTTTCTACGAGCGTCTGGTCGCATTCCTGCCCAGCCTGATCGAACATCACTGTGGCGTCGGCGAACGCGGCGGCTTCCTGATGCGCCTGCGCGAGGGAACCTGGCCCGGTCACATCATGGAACACGTGATGATCGAACTGCAGAATCTGGCCGGCATGCAGAGCGGTTTCGGCAAGGCGCGCGAGACCTCCAAACGCGGTGTCTATAAAGTCGTGGTTCGCGCCCGCTACGAAGAAGTCAGCCGCGCCGCCCTCGTCGCCGCCCGCGATCTGGTGATGGCCGCCATCGAAGACAAGCCGTTCGACGTGCAGGGCACCGTCGACAAACTGCGCGCAATCCATGAAGACGTCGCCCTCGGCCCCAGCACCGCCTGCATCGTCGATGCCGCCATCGACCGCAAGATTCCGTCGCTGCGCCTAAATGACGGCAATCTGGTCCAGCTCGGTTACGGCGCCAGGCAGCGTCGCGTCTGGACTGCCGAAACCGACCAGACCAGTGCCATCGCCGAAAGCATCGCCGGTGACAAGGAACTGACCAAAAGCCTGCTGGCGTCCTGCGGCATTCCGGTTCCGGAAGGCCGCGTGGTCGACAGTGCCGCCGACGCATGGGAAGCTGCGCAAGACATCGGCCTGCCGATCGTCGTCAAACCGTCCGACGGCAACCACGGTCGCGGCGTTTCCACCAATCTGAATACGCAAGCCGAAGTCGAAGCAGCCTGGGAACTGGCCGATCGCGAAGGCAGCGAAGTCATCGTCGAACGCTTCATTCGCGGCAACGAACATCGCCTGCTGATTATCGGCGGCAAGCTGGTTGCCGCCGCACGCGGCGAATCGGCATCCATCGTGGGCGACGGCAAATCGACCATCGCCGAGCTGATCAACTCGCAACTCAACAGCGATCCGCGCCGCGGTTCCGGTGAGGACTGCCCGCTGAACCTGCTGCTGATCGATGAAGCCGACGACCCGGGCGTCATCCTGCTCGAACTGTCGCGCCAGGGCTATACCACCGAATCGGTTCCGCCTGCCGGCAAGGAAGTCCTCGTGCAGCGCCACGGCAACGTCGCTTTCGATGTCACCGATCTGGTTCATCCAAGCGTCGCCGCCACGGCATCGCTGGCCGCCCGCGTGGTCGGACTCGACATCGCGGGCATCGACCTGGTTGCCGAAGATATTTCTCGGCCGCTGGCCGAGCAAGGCGCTGCCATCGTTGAAGTCAACGCCGGCCCCGGCCTGCTGATGCACCTGAAACCGGCCAGCGGCGTGCCACGCCCGGTCGGGCGCGCCATCGTCGATCACCTGTTTGCAGAAACCGAAACCGGCCGCATCCCGGTCGTCGGCGTCACCGGTTCGCACGGCACCACATTGACTGCACGTTTGATCGCATGGCTGCTGCACCTGCAAGGCACATACGTCGGCCTCGCCTGCCGCGACGGCCTGTTCCTGCATGAACGCCAGGTCGTCAAGCGCGACAGCGCGAACTGGCGCGCCGCGCATCAGGTATTGATGAATCGCATGGTCGAAACCGCTATTTGCGAAAACGGTGCAGAAGCCATCCTGTCCGAAGGCCTCGCCTACGACCGCTGTCAGGTCGGCGTGGTCACAAATATCGATCCGGATCATCGTCTGCCGAAGTTCTACATCGACGATGCCGACCAGATGGCACGCGTCACACGCACGCAGGTCGATCTCGTGCTGCCGGACGGCGTCGCGGTACTGAATGCTGCCGATGCGCGCGTGGCCGAACTGGCATCGTTGTGCGATGGCGAAGTGATCTTCTTTGCAGTATCGCCCGACGAACCCGTCATCACCGAACATCGTGCCCGAAACGGTCGCAGTGTGTTCGTGCGCAACGGCCAGATCATTCTGGCTACCGGCGCAGAAGAAACCGTTGCCGGTCCGTATGCCGATTCAGCCAGCCAGCCGTCGGTTGCAGCATCCGTACTGGCCGCCGTCGCGGCTGCCTGGGCGCTCGGTCTCGACGCCCAGCTCGTGCGCACTGGAATCGAAACCTTCCAGCACGCCAGCATGACGGCTGCCGCCTGACCGCACAACGCTCACCATGAAATCAGACAGACAGAAGCGGCCGAGGTACAGTCCAATGCATCGTTCACTGCATCACAACGACCAGACCATCGGCCGCGTTCTCTCGACAAGGAAAGCTTGATGGAAATCTCTCGCGTCCGCGCGCTGCGCGGCCCCAATCTCTGGAGTCGGCACACGTCACTCGAAGCCATCGTGTCGTGCAGCGACATCGAGCACGACATCGGCGCGATGACCGGCTTTGAAAATCGCGTGCGCGCGCTGTTCCCGAAAATCAAGTTTCTCGATGTCACGCGCGACGAAGGCCGTATGTCCATCGCCCACGTGCTGGCCGCTGCCGCACTGGGACTGCAGGCGCAGGCCGGTTGCCCGGTCACCTTCTGCCGCGCAATCCGCACCATCGAACACGGCATTTTCCAGGTCGTCGTCGAATACACGGAAGAACAGGTCGGCCGTCTGGCATTCGATCTGGCAATGGAATTGTGCATCGCCGCCGTCGACGACCGCCTGTTCAATCTGGCCGAAGCGCTGGCAAAACTGCGTTCGCTGGATGAAGACATCCGTCTCGGACCGAGCACCGGCAACATCGTCGATGCCGCCGTCGCCCGCGGCATTCCGTATCGCCGCATGACCGAAGGCAGCATGGTCCAGTTCGGCTGGGGCAGCAAGCAGCGCCGCATTCAGGCTGCCGAAACGGGCTTTACCAGCGCCATCTCGGAATCCATCGCGCAAGACAAGGAAATGACCAAGCAGATGCTGGCCGCCGCCGGCGTGCCGGTACCGGACGGCCGTTCGGTATCGACTGCCGACGACGCCTGGGCAGCCGCGCAGGAAATCGGTGCACCGGTCGTCATCAAGCCGCGCGACGGCAATCAGGGCAAAGGCGTCGCCGTCAACATGAAGACGGAAGACGAGGTCAGAACCGCGTTCGACGTCGCGTTCAAGATCTGTGACGATGTGGTCATCGAACGCTACCTGCCGGGACAGGACTATCGCTTGCTGGTCGTCGGCAAGCAATTGATCGCCGCCGCCCGCCGTTCGCCACCCGCCGTCATCGGCGATGGCGAACACACGATTGCGCAGTTGATCGAACAGGTCAATCTCGATCCACTGCGCGGTGATGGTCATGCTACGCCATTGACCAAGATTCGCGTCGACAGCATCACGCTGGCGACACTGGCGAAAAAGAATTACACGCTCGACAGCGTCCCTGCCAAGGGCACACCGGTTCTGCTGCGCGACAATGCCAACCTCAGCACGGGCGGCACGGCGACCGATGTTACCGATGACGTGCATCCGCAACTGGCGGCACGCGTGGTCGAAGCCGCACAGATGATCGGTCTCGACATTTGCGGCGTCGATCTGGTTTGCGAAAACGTGATCCAGACACTGGAAGAACAAGGCGGCGGCGTGGTCGAAGTCAACGCAGCGCCGGGTCTGCGCATGCACATCAAGCCATCGTTCGGCAAGGGCCGCCCGGTCGGCGAAGCGATCGTCTCCAGCATGTTCACGGAAGGCGACGACGGCCGCATTCCGGTTGTCGCGGTTGCCGGCACCAACGGCAAGACCACGACGGTACGCCTGATCGCGCACATCCTGCGCACCAACAAATACCGCGTCGGCATGACCACCACCGACGGCGTCTACATCGAAAACGAGCGTATCGATACCGGCGACTGCAGCGGTCCGCGCAGCGCACGCAATGTGCTGCAGCATCCGGACGTCGATGCCGCGGTCTTCGAAACCGCGCGCGGCGGTATTCTGCGTGAAGGCATCGCGTTCGATCGCTGCAACGTCGCTGTCGTCACCAACATCGGCGTCGGCGACCATCTCGGGCTGAACTACATCTCCACCGTGGAAGACCTCGCCGTCGTCAAACGCGTCATTGTGCAGAACGTCGCGCCGAACGGTTTTGCCGTGCTGAACGCCGCCGACAAGATGGTTTCCAATATGGCGGCAAGCTGCCCGGGCGGCATCATCTTCTTCGCAAAAGATGCGAGCCAGGCTGTGCTGGCCGCGCATCGCGCACAAGGCAAGCGTGTCGTCTATCTGGACGGCGGCGACATCGTCGCGGCGGAAGGCAAGTCGGAACATCGCATTCCTGTCGCCGAGATTCCGATCACGCACAACGGCGCGGTCGGCTTCCAGGTGGAAAACGCCATGGCTGCCATCGGCGCGGCATGGGGTCTCGGCCTTGACTGGAACATCACGCTCGAAGGCTTGCGCACATTCCAGAACGGCGCAGACACGACACCCGGCCGCTTCAACCTGTTCAACCATCGCGGCGCGACCGTCATCGCCGACTACGGTCACAACCCGGATGCGATCCAGGCACTGACCAGCGCAGTCGAAGCCATGTCATCGAAGCGTCGTCTCGTCGTCATCAGCGGCGCCGGCGATCGACGTGACGACGATATCCGTCGCCAGACCGAAATCCTCGGCGACGTATTCGACGATGTCATCCTGTATGAAGATCAATGTCAGCGCGGACGCGCCGACGGCGAAGTGGTGAGATTGTTGCGCGAAGGATTGTCGAAGGCAAAACGCACGCAGTCGATCAATGAAATTCAGGGCGAATTTCTCGCCATCGATACTGCATTGAATACATTGCAATCCGGCGACCTTTGCCTGATCCTGGTCGATCAGGTGGAAGAAGCGCTGGCGCACATTGCGTCGCGCGTCGCTGCCTGATATGCAAAATGAATCGGAGCGACGTTCCGATTCATTTTATTCCTGCAGGCAATCGGCTCACGATATATCACGCGAACATTAATCCGATTGCACCGACTATCCCCAGCGCAAATCCCCAGCGGGATACCTGTTTCGGCCAGGCATTGATGCAAAGAACGAACAGATTCCCCATCGTCATCCATGCCACGGCGACCAGTAACGGCCCTGTTGCCGTACCAATCAACATTGCTGAAAGAACCAACTGTGCGATAGCGCCCATCATCGCAATACGTTTGCCATGCCGTCGTACGATTTCCGGCAACTGCGCCTGATCAATCGTACGTGCATTGGCATCCGCATACCAGCAACTGATCCAGAAGCAACTGAACAATGTCATGCTCAAGGAAAGAAGAATCATTGTGGCAACTCGCTTTTACTGATGTCCTGCGGCTTCGTGCGCCATAGAAGAACTACACAAATTACAACTGGGGCGACACCAAGTGCGCTACTGATACTAGACGAATACCAAGCCATGGCGATCAACAATGCCGCCGCCAAAAACCAGCAAGCACTGGCTATTCGTGGAAACCAGGTCGACACAGACAAGGCCGGCAGCATCACGAAAAAACTTAGGAGCATGCCTGCGCTACCGACTCCCTTGAGCAAATTGCTGCTAACCTGCCCAAGCCGGAATGCTTCCAGCATGCACAAGGCAAGTACACACCAGCATAATCGGCGACTCCAGTTTATTTTTTGTCTGGCCATCGGAGGTGCAAGCACAGGCGCTGTATTTCTGACCGACTTTGCAGGCTGAGCACGCAACTTCTGTGTGACAAACATGATCGGTGCTGCGATAACCATCAACGCCACTGCCATATCCATGGCGAGCGGCGAATTTTGCCGAATACCGGCAATGACAACCAAGACCAGTACCGCCATACAGAAAAACAAACCCGTGCGCCATACGGTAACGATACTCGGGGGAATGAAAGCAATTGCCAGGCTCAGTAATAACCAGATACCAAGAAACCACCAGGCTGCATGGCCGTTGCGCGCCGACAATAACTCGAAATCAACTCCCCACCAAATGGCGGCACATGCCAGTAGCGCAAATACCGCGGCGAAAGTCACGTGCAAACCGATCATGCTGCGTTCAAACATGCTTCTGTTTTCCCTGTATGACATTGCGGGCATTGCCGCGCTGGCGTTGTTTCAATTTTCGTCGTTCAATCCACAACAAGGTTCCACTCAGAGAAAGTAGCGCAGGACTCAAGCCAATCAGAAAATAAAGCCACTTCAGTACCAGCCCGCCGTAATCACCGAAGTGCAACGGCTCCATCAAACCGTTGAATTGACTCCAGAAGCCGCTCAGGCGCGGATCGTTCTTTTCCTTTAATTTTCCTGCCTGATAAGTAACGTGTGCGTTGCTGAATAAAAGTCCATCAAGCGGTCCGTAAAAGGACACCGCACTTCCCTGTTCTGCAGGACGTAATGCAATCCGTTTCACGCGCAAGTCCGGCAAATCCTGCGCGGCATTCACCAGTAACCGGTCGATCGATTGCGATGGCACCTGAACGGCGGTCTTCACACGCGTTTTTTGCATAACCTCCGTCTTGGTATTGCCAATGACGTAGGCATACGCGCGCTCGAATACAGGCGTCAGTCCAAGCCATGCGCCAGTGAACGCAATCATTAAATGGAATCCCAATGCCCAAATACCAACGCTTTTGTGCAAATCAGAGGTTGTCAAACGAAAGCTCTTGCGCCAGCGAACAGTGAATAATTCCTTGATGATCTTGCGATGAATGACGAATCCGGAGACGATCAAGAAAAACATTGCCACGCCAAGAAAGCCCACAATCCAGCGTGGACCGAAGAACAGGAAAACATGCAGCATGCGAAAGAATTGCCCCAGTTCGCTATCCACCGGACCGATGACCTCACCGTTGTCCGGACGCGCAGCAATTTTCACACGCAATTGGCTGTCTGATGGTTTGGCAAAAACGAACCATGCCGAATTGACGTCATCCGGTGGAAGCATGCCCTCGGCTTTGAGATCGGGATAACGCGCATGCAAACTGGCAAGAACTGCGTCAGGTCCGGCCGGGTGCGCCACATGAGGCAAATTCTTCAATGAAGGATTTGCCCACAGATCAATCTCGTTCTTGAACACCATCACGGAACCGGAAAAACAGACCACGAACAGCAAAAGTCCCGTGACAATTCCCGCCCATGAATGCAAGGCGTACAGAATGACAAGCGTGCGGCGGGAAGCGGCCATCAGAGCATGTTAAAAGTCAAACACGGCTTTTAGCATGACAGTACGCGGATCGCCGAGCGGCACGACAAAATTATTCAACGTGCCAGCGTAGTAATCTTTGTCGAACAGATTCTTCACGTTCAGCATGACGCGATAACCCGCTCCCTGATAACTGACATTGGCATCTGCAACGGTATAACCAGGGACAGAAAAGCTGACGGCGGGTCCGGTCTTCGAACTTTCATGACGCACGCCCAAACCGGCACCCCACCCGCTTAGCACGCCATCACGAAAACGATAATTCGCCCATGCACTGGCAGTACGGCGAGGCACGTTCTGCAAGCGTTTGCCGATATTGCTTGCTGTCGTGTCGTCGGTAATTTCCGCATCGACAAGCGACAACGCGCCTTGCAAACTCCATCCATTCCGCAAATCAGCGGTAATCTCGGCTTCATAGCCTTTGCTGCGCTGTTCACCGATCTGCACACTGGAATTCGGATGCGTCGGATCAGGATCAGCCACCGTCACATTTTGCCGAGTAAGGTCGTAATAGGCGAGACTCGCATTCAACCGCTTATCATCGGATTGGAACTTGACGCCGATTTCCGATTGCTCACCTTCTTCCGGTTTGAATTGTGTGCCGAAGAAATCAGTGCCCGTAATCGGGAGGAAGGATGTCGCGTAACTGATGTAAGGGGCGATATTCTGCGTTACCTGATACATGAGTGCGACATTACCGGTGTTTGCGCTGCTGTCTTCATTCTGCCTATCGCCGTTGCGATTATCGACGGTCTTCGTGTTGACGCGGTCATGGCGGAGTGCCAGATTCACGCTCAGGCGATCGTTGATTTTGATCTGGTCACGCAAATACAGTGCCGCGTAGGAAACCGTTGTGGTTTCCATCGACATCGGATTGTTGCAGGTATAAGGAAGGTTATATACAGGGTTGTAGATGTTCAGTGAAGCGATATTGCAGGAGTTGCTTCCATTGCGCAATTCATCCCGATTCAAATCCAAACCCACCATGACCGTATGACGCAAGCCACCAATGTCATATGCCTTTTCAACATTCGTATCAAGTCCGTAGTTGTTTCCCTGCACGTCCTGGAACGTCACACTACGCGGTTGAGTTGTATTGTTTTGCAATGCCCCTCTGACGAATACCGCGCGGCCAATCATATCGATCTGTTGCCAGCGGAAATTCTGTTGCAACTTCCAACCAGAGTCAAAACGGTGTGTCAGCGAATAGCCAATCGATGCCTGTTCCGCTTCGTAGGGACCAATCCCCGGATCACCAATAAACAGATCACGATCAAGTTTTCCGTTGGGGTTGGCTTGCAAGGTGCCTTTTGTCGGCAACCCTTGCTGACGTATGTATTCGCGTTTGTCGAAGGCAGTCAAAATCGTGAAATCGGTCCGTGGCCCAAAATCCAGGGATAGCGATGGCGCAATATACCGATTCTTGAAATAGACAAAATCGGTTGGATCGTCCGAATCTGACGCCATGCCGTTGATTCGGAAAGCCGCCTTGCCATTCTCCGATTGCAGCGGACGCCCGAAGTCGAATGTCCCTTGCCTGTATCCGTAACTGCCTACTGAAAACCCTACCTCATTAAAGGCCTCCTGCCGCGGACGCTTACTGACCATATTGACAATACCTCCGGGCTGCATCTGTCCAAAATTAATCGATGCCGGACCTTTCACGATTTCGATGCGTTCAACGCCATACACTTCCTGTGCAATCCAGTTCGACTGCCCAAGCTTTAGACCATCAACATAAATGGACTCCGAAGCACGTTGCCCCCGAATCGAGAAGTCGTCCCAGCCACGTCGGCCGAAACCGCCTGATGACACGCCTGCCGTCGTTTGAATCGCTTCGTTTAACGTAGTCACCTGACGTGAATCAAGCAATTCACGTGTCAATACGCTGATCGATTGTGGCGTTTCGAAGAGAGGTTTATCTGATTTGGTACTAGAGACCGCCTTCTGTGCTGTAAAACCATAGTCGATATCAGTCGCACCACTGACATTGATCGCTGGCAGAACATTTTCTGTGGACACAACTTCTTGTGCATAAACCAACGAACCTGCGGCTGTGGCAAAAAGGCCAAATAAAACAAAGTGGAGCGCCGTTACAGGGAGACGCAAGGTATTCCAACGCAACAACATATGAGAACCGATCACGCTTAATTGATAATGATTCGCATTATCGCATGAAGTGTTTCTCTTGTCCGAAACTATGCTTTAAAACAACAAATTCAAGTTAGTTTGTATTCACTTAATGCCTGTTAGACGTGTTCAGGCGGCAATGGCAGCGCTTCCGGCGGTGAATGCTCCGGCACAATTTCCGGCCCTTCCGGCCCGGGAGGAATCGAAGGCTCAGGCGATGGCGGCGGGATTTCCGGCTGCGGCACTTCGTAGGGAGCGATTTTCGGTTGCGGCTGCGGAACGACCGGAATTTCCGGCGGCGTCGGTTGTTGTATGCCCATCAGAACCTCCATGATCAAACCTGTCTGACCAGACTGCGCCCGGGAAGTGCCAACGGACAATCAATCGCAATACCTGCCCGCAAATCCGCTTTGTTTTCTGACACGACATCACAAAAAAATCCTACATGTCGGCCATTGTCCAAAGCGTAGACTTTTTGTTCACGCTGCACGCAACAACCGAACATCGCAGCATCACTTCATCTTCCATCTACTTCAGCACTGAAGAGGAACCGAAATGGACGCACGCAAACGCAATGATCAATCCAAACGAAGCCGCTCGTCGAACTCCGGCCGCACCGGCGGTGCACAGTTCAACAATGGTTATCGCACCGCAGGCGGTCCCGACTATCGCAGTCTCGACTGGCAGACATCCGAACATCCGCGCGGCAAGCGCAATGTCGGTTGAGCCACCCTTCCTTGCCGTAACAAGGAACGGCACATCGAAGGAGAACGTCATGCCACAAGGAAAATGGAGTAACAAGCGCGAACGCCAGTACCAGCACATCAAGGAAAGCGTTCGCAGCCGCGGAAAAAGCGCGGGGCGTGCGGAAGAAATTGCCGCACGCACGGTGAACAAGGAACGCGCGCAACACGGCGAAGCGAAGGAAACGAGCCGTACGTCAACGCATGACATGTCGCCGTCGAAACGCGGCGGCCAGCGTTCGCACAGCGGTGCCGCCGGCCGCACTTACGAACAGCTCTACAACGAAGCACGCCACAAGGGCATCGAAGGACGCTCGAAGATGAACAAGTCGCAACTGGAGAAAGCGCTGTCGCGCTAGCCGCCGACTTTTCATCCCCTGTTCGCATAAACAAACCCGGTTGTAAAGGAGTCGTGATGCAAACCTTGAAGGAAGTGATGAACACCGATGTGCAGGTCATCAGCCCGGACGCCACGCTCATGGAAGCCGCGGAACAGATGCGCGACGGCGATTTCGGCATGATGCCGGTCGGCGAAAACGATCGCATGATCGGCGCAATCTCCGATCGTGACATCATTATTCGCGGCATCGCGGAAGGTAAATCGCCGACCACCAAAGTGCGCGACGTCATGTCCGACGGCATCGTGTGGGCCTACGAAACGGATTCGCTGGAAGCCGCCGCGCGCATCATGAGTGATCACCAGATCCGGCGACTGCCCGTTCTCAACGCGAACAAGCGTCTGGTCGGCATCGTTGCCCTCGGAGATTTTGCCGTCGAGAGTGCGGACATCGAAACAGTTGGCGCAACATTGTCGGAAATTTCAATGCCGGCGTAACGCAATAAAAAATTAAAAAGGGCCGGAGAATTTCTCCGGCCCTTTTTCCATTAAGCGAACAAACTAAACGCGATGACTTCCTGCTGATCAATACGTCGCGTATGCGCCCGAATGTGGCGGCAACTGATAGCTCCAGGTTTCGCTCAAGGTCTTGCCATCGCTGACCAATGCTGCACGCATTTCGACTGCTTTCTGCGGATCCTTGATCTTTACCCGCATGGTCAGCCGGTATCCCTTGATAACCGGATTCGGCTGCAGCACGCTGTCGATCAACTCAGCGTTGTCGCCGACGCTGACTTGCGATCCCACCGACGCATTGCCCGGCAGGTTTGCCAGAGCCGGGCCTTCAAAATCCACCATCAATGCCGTACTGCCATCGAAGTGCCGGATCAGATTGGCTTGTGTCTGTTCGCCTGCGGTATGAAACGTCTGCTTGACCCACGCCGTGTCCTTGTCATGCAGGGCCGGCTCATCCATGGTCCAGTGCATGCGATAGTCGACCTTCAACGGCACGCCTTTGCGCGGCTGTTCATCGGGCGTCCAGAAGGCAACGATATTGTCGTTCGTTTCGTCGGCCGTCGGGATTTCGACCAGTTCGACCTTGCCCTTGCCCCAGTTGCCCTGCGGTTCTATCCATGCGCTAGGACGCAGGTCGTAACGATCTTTCAGGTCCTCGAAGCGCGAGAATTCGCGACCGCGTTGCAGCAGGCCGAACCCTTTCGGGTTCTCGATCTGGAATGTGCTGACAGTCAGGTTCTGCGGATTGTTGAGCGGTCGCCACAACCACTCGCCATTACCGGCATGAATCGCCAGTCCGTTCGAATCGTGGATCGCGGAACGATAATTCCGTTTGTTCACTTGCTGGTTGGGGCCGAACAGGAACATGCTGGTCAGCGGTGCGATGCCGAGCTTGTTGACCTGATCACGCAAGAATACGCGCGCCTGCACATCGACCACCGAATCGGCACCGGGCTTGAGAATGAATTGATAGGCGCCGGTCGCGCGCGGAGAATCGAGCAGCGCGTAGATCGTCAGCTGCTTGTCCTGCGGCGCAGGACGCTTGATCCAGAACTCGGTAAAGCGCGGGAAGATCTCTCCGCTCGGCAGCGCCGTATCGATCGCCAGCCCGCGCGCGGACAATCCGTAGATCTGGTCCTTGCCGATCACGCGGAAATAGCTGGCGCCGAGCACGCTCATGATCTCGTCTTCCTTGCCTGCGCGATTGATCGGATACAGCACACGGAATCCCGCATAGCCGAGCTTGCTGGTGACCTTGCTGTCGAATGACAGATTGCCGAAGTCGAAATCCTGCGGATCGTATTTGATTTCCTGCACGTTGTTGCCGACGATTTCGCTGATCTTTACCGGCGTGTTGAATTGCATGCCCTGATGATAAAAAGCCAGCTTGAACGGCGTGTCCTGATCGCGCCATTCGAACTTGTCACGACGCGGCTGGATTTTCTGATAATCGGCAAACTGCATCTGACTGAAGACCGGCGGCAGATTGCTGACGGGCGCAATGTACGGCTTCTGCATCAAGGCCTTAGCCCTGGCGGTGACGTCGTCGAGCGAAAACGCCTGCGCCTGGACCGATGCAAGCAATGCGGAAACAGCGATCAGAAAAAGGGAAACAGTTAATGTTCTTTGACGTGCAGAACTGCTGAATTCGGTAAAAATCACAAATCTCTCCAAAAAACCGGCAGGATGCGGCAACTGTTCAACAGTGCTCTGACGGGCATTCAGCGCCTTGGTTGCATTATTTTTCAAAAGCCATGCGCAAGAAATATTGCACATGATGTCGAAGGCTTGCACGCTGGAATCACGCCATGCGCTTGTATCTTCGCAGAAAGCCGAACAGAATATCATAGCGACCAGAGCGTAAATCCGGTGATGATGCGTGCTTCCGCATGCAGACAACTTGCAACTTTCCTGCCATTGTTTCGATCCCATGCAGCGCGGGATGCGATCTTCCGGCAATCGCGCAGATGTTTCGCTTGAACGGAAACATCTTTTCGCCCTTACATTTGAACGAACGGATCAACAGTGCCAGCCAATCACGACAACAAATACGGTACCGCAAATTTCTTTCCCATTTTCCGCCCGAAGCGCCCTTCATTGAAGACGTTCTACCTGCTGGCCGTGGTCGTGTTCACCGGCTTTGCCGGTCCTGTGGCGCGTGCCGACATCAATCCCGCACTGCTCAACGACAAGCCGGCCTTCATCGCAGACGTGATGCGGCAAATGACGCTCGAGGAAAAAATCGGCCAGCTGCGCCTGATCAGCATCGGCGCGGATATGCCGCAACCGAAATTGTTGAAGGAAATCGCCGAAGGCCGCATTGGCGGCATGTTCAACACCGTCACGCGCGCCGACAACCGGCCGCTGCAGGACGCCGCCGTCCGGAACAGCCGCATGAAGATCCCGCTGTTTTTCGCCTATGACGTGGTGCATGGATTGCGCACTATCTTCCCGATCAGTCTGGCGCAGGCATCCAGCTGGGACCTGGATGCGATTGCATTAAGTGCGCGCACTTCCGCAATGGAAGCCAGCTCGGACGGCATCGACATGACGTTTGCTCCGATGGTCGACATCACGCACGATCCGCGGTGGGGACGCACATCGGAAGGTTTCGGTGAAGATCCTTATCTCGTTTCGCAGATCGCAAAGGCATCGGTTCGTGCATTTCAGGGCCCGACCCTGCCGATCGCGGCTGATCGTGTGATGGCCAGCGTCAAGCACTTCGCGCTGTACGGTGCCGTCGAAGGCGGACGCGACTACAACGTCGTCAACATGAGTCCGATGCGCATGTACGACGATTATCTTCCGCCGTATCGCGCCGCGGTGGACGCCGGTACCGGGGCCGTCATGGTCGCACTCAATTCAATCAACGGCGTACCGGCCACCTCGAACGTCTGGCTGATGCAGGATTTGTTGCGCAAGGACTGGGGCTTCAAGGGCGTGACCGTCAGCGACCACGGCGCGATCACCGAACTGCTCAAGCATGGCGTGGCGAAAGACGAACGCGAAGCGGCCAGGCTTGCGATCAAGGCCGGAATCGACATGAGCATGGCCGACCAGGTCTACGATCGCGAATTGCCGGATCTGGTCAAATCCGGTGAAGTCAGCATTCAGGAAATCGACAACGCCGTGCGTGAAATCCTCGGTGCGAAATACGATATGGGCCTGTTCCACAACCCGTATCTCCGTATCGGCAATGCCGTCGACGATCCGGTGGAAGTCAATGCGGACAGCCGCCTGCACCGCGATGCGGCACGCGACGTCGCACGCAAATCCATCGTCCTGCTGGAAAACCGCAAGCAAACCCTGCCGCTGAAAAAAGCCGGCACCATCGCATTGATCGGTCCGCTCTCGGATGCGCCTATCGACATGATGGGCAGCTGGTCCGCCGGTGGCGTTGCCAAGCAATCGGTCACGCTTTATCAGGGATTGCGCAATGCACTCGGCAACAAGGCGCGCCTGATCCATGCACGCGGCGCCAACATCACGGAAGACAGGCACATCGTCGAGTACCTGAATTTCCTCAACTGGGATACGCCTGAAGTCACGCAGGATAAGCGCTCGCCTGCCGCCATGATTGCCGAAGCCGTCAAGGCAGCGAAGCAATCGGACGTCGTCATCGCTGCAGTGGGTGAAGCGCGCGGCATGTCGCACGAATCGTCCAGCCGCACCAGCCTCGACCTGCCCGCCAATCAACTGGCCCTGTTGAAGGCGTTGAAAGCCACCGGCAAACCGCTGGTGCTGGTGTTGATGAACGGCCGTCCGCTGGCATTGAACTGGGAACGCGACAACGCCGACGCGATACTTGAAACCTGGTACACCGGCACGGAAGGCGGCAATGCGATTTCGGATGTGCTGTTCGGTGACTACAATCCGTCCGGCAAATTACCTATTTCGTTCCCGCGCTCGGTCGGGCAGATTCCGGTCTATTACAACCATCTGCGCATCGGTCGCCCTTACACCGAAGGCAAACCCGGCAATTACACATCGCAGTATTTCGAGGAACCGAACGGCCCGCTTTATCCGTTCGGTTACGGCCTGAGCTATACCGATTTCTCGCTGTCAAATGTCAGCCTGTCGAGTCCGACGATGGCAAGAGGCGGCAAGATCGAAGCCAGCGTGACGGTGAAAAACACGGGCGCTCGTGACGGTGCGACCGTCGTCCAGCTGTATATCCAGGACGTTGCAGCATCGGTCGTACGTCCGGTCAAGGAGTTGAAGGATTTCCGCAAGATCATGTTGAAGGCTGGCGAAGAACAGGTTGTCCGTTTCGCGATCGATGAAGACAAGCTCAAATTCTTCAACGCGCAATTACAGCATGTGGCGGAAGCAGGTGAATTCAACATCCAGATCGGACTGGATTCGCAAAAGGTGATGCAGCAGAGTTTTACATTGCAGTGATCCGAATCGCAATCGACGCAAAACCCCCATGACAAAATCCATCACAGAAAAACGTGCGCTGTTCCGCAACCTGCATGAACAAGGCTGCTTCGTCTTGCCGAATCCGTGGGATGCCGGCAGTGCGCGTTTGCTGCAGGGTCTCGGCTTCAAGGCACTGGCGACGACCAGTTCGGGATTCGCATGGTCGCTCGGCCATGCCGATGGTGACATTCCGCTGGAGACCACGCTGGCCCATCTTCGCGACATCGTTGCCGCTACCGATCTGCCGGTCAATGCCGATTTCGGCAACGGTTTTGCCGCCGATGCGCAAGGTGTGGCCGACAATGTGCGGCTCGTCGTGGCGACCGGGGTGGCCGGACTGTCGATCGAGGATGCAACAGGCGATGACGCATCGCCGCTTTTCGCTATCGATACGGCAGTCGAACGGATGCGCGCCGCACGTCGCGCGATCGACGAATCGCATACCGACACGCTGCTGATCGGACGCGCTGAAAATTTCTTCGTAGGCCGTCCGGACTTGCCGGACACGATCGCCAGACTGCAGGCCTACGCCGCCGCCGGCGCAGATTGCCTGTACGCGCCCGGAATTCGCACGCGCGAAGAAATTGCTGCAGTCGTCAACGCTGTTGCGCCGAAACCGGTGAACCTCCTCATCGGGTCGAATTCAGAACTCACCTTGCAGGATATTGCAGCACTCGGCGTACGACGCGTCAGCGTCGGTGGCGGGCTGGCCCGCGCTGCATGGGGCGGTTTCATGCGTACCGCTCGCGCCATCGCACAGGATGGACGGTTCGATGGATTCGACAGCAGCGTCCCGGGAGCCGAGCTGAATGCTTTTTTCAGGAAGAGTGACGACGCTTGAACCACAAGCTTTTAAACGTGCATGCGACATTTATTAAAACATCGGTAAATCGGTAATCGCGATGACGCCTCACGCGCGGATTGACGCGAACAGGAAAAAATTGGAACGGATCCTTTCCGGTCGTCATCGATGGCCGCAGTTTTCCAGCGCCTGCGGTAGAGTTACGCGATGATTCATGTTTCGCTCATCGATCAACTCACTGTTACGGCTTGCGCCGTGCACGCAAACAAGGCTAGCCATGAAAACTGAACCTGGCGTTTCACTGTCCGATTTTTCCATCACGCAAAAATGGCCTGCCCGGCATCCCGAGCGACTTCAACTCTATTCGCTACCCACACCCAATGGCGTCAAGGTATCGATCATGCTGGAGGAAACAGGATTGCCTTACGAACCTCACCTGGTGAGCTTCGATAGCAATGACCAGAATTCGCCTGCGTTCCTCTCGCTCAATCCGAACAACAAGATTCCGGCCATCATCGATCCAGACGGCCCGGATGGCAGGCCGCTTCCCTTGTTCGAATCCGGTGCCATTCTCATTTATCTGGCGGAAAAGACCGGCAAGTTCATGCCGAAAGATGCAGCAGGCCGATATGAAACGCTTCAGTGGATCATGTTCCAGATGGGCGGCATCGGGCCGATGTTCGGGCAGGTGGGTTTCTTCCACAAATTTGCAGGGAAGGATTACGAAGACAAGCGTCCGCGTGACCGCTATGCCGCCGAATCCAGGCGATTGCTACGTGTATTGAATCAGCGTCTGACCGGACGCAGCTGGATCATGGGACAGGAATACGGCATTGCCGATATCGCGATTTTTCCGTGGGTACGCAACCTGGTCGGTTTTTATGGCGCACGCGATCTCGTGGGCTTTGACGATTTCACGGAAGTGCAGCGGGTGCTGGATGCTTTCCTTGCCCGACCTGCCGTGGCCAGAGGTTTGACGATACCGGCGGCATCCTGATTGGCTGTTGCGCATGTGACATGCGTCGGCGGCCAAAACACTTTGGACGTCGCCGAAAAACATCCAGATATTTGATTATTGGTGCGGCTGGCTGGAATCGAACCAGCGACCCTTGGCTTCGGAGGCCGCCTTAAAGCAATCAAATATGGCCGATAAATTACGTAACTTTTTGATTTATAAGAAAAGCCTTTTAGGAAGGCACCTGCAACAAGGAGCATCATAAGGCAAAAATTAGATCATTTTTTCACCAAATTTTCACCAAAAATCAAAGTCGTGGAATGAAGTGAAACTGCCAGCGTTTTCTTTGAGTGCAACAGGCTGTTGCACATTGGAGACCGAGGAAGCTTAAATCCGGGGACATAAACGGTCCAACGCCGAACGACGGCCGCCACAATGATCTGCAATGCACATACATGTGTAACAGCCTGTTGCACAATTTCCGCTTTTGGGCTGAAAATTTTCGAGAACGGCTTGGCTGCAATGGAACCACCTCGTACCGTACAATGCCCCGCATATTGTTGAAAGGTATGGGATACGTCGAATAGGGGCAAGCTCAATATTCCGTGACGTTTGACTTACGATATTTAGACAGACGACCTAGGAAAACGTAACAGATGACCTATCTACAGATAGCGTAAGTCATTGATTTATTTAACCAAGATTTTCGGCACTGCCAACTGTTTTTCAACCTCTTTTTAACCAAAAAACGGCTGCGTTCGACCCAAAAGTAGACGCCTTTCCCCTTCGATTCATCGCAGCCCTGGCTCCCCAAGCTCTAGAATCCCGCGCATGCAATCTGACGACCAAGCTGAACGTATCTACGCCCTATGGGACCAAATGGCGGGTTTTGAAGCCACCCAGCAGGACTTGGCGCTCAAGCACCTCTTGCGCGAACTTTGCGCGCTGGTGAATGCGCAAAATGCCAGCTGGGTGTGTGCCGTGCGCATGCCGCAGACTGGGCCACAGGACCCGGTCAATGGCTGGCGGCCGCGCCTAGTCGAGCATCTTCACCCTTTTGCGCGTTTGCAGGCTGGCGCTAAAGAGCAGACCCGCATGCTCGAAGAGGGCGACATTGACATCACCACCGTGCGCAACGTGCAACTGGCTGGTGGGTTTCGGGTCAACCGCCTGATCGACCTGGTGTCCGAGGACTGGTTTGAATCGGGTTACTACCGGAACTTTTACGCCGACCTGGGCCATTCGGACGCCATCTGGGCGGGTTGCCCGGTCAATGATGATGCCGAGGTCTACTTTGGCCTGTATCGCGGTGACGGCCAACCCCGTTTCACCGAGGCCGAACGCGACACCGCCGCAGTCGCGTTGCGCGGACTCAAATGGTTTCACCGCAACCAGTTGCTGGGCCACGGCCTGCTGGTGGCCGCCACACCGCTGACGTCGGGCGAGCGCAACGTGTTGCAAGGCCTGCTCGGCGGCCAGGCAGAAAAGCAGATCGCCGCCGGCCTGGGCCAGAGCTTTCACACCACCCACGAACATGTCACCTCCATCTACCGGAAGTTTGGCGTGAACAATCGGGCGTCGCTGATGGCGCTTTGGCTGGGCAAGGCGAGCTGAGTTCTACGGACATTTCTTTGTCCGTCAGCCGCAAAAAATAAAACCTTTGTTTGAATTTCCCCCTTTTTAGGGGGTTCCGTGATCTTGCGCCAATCGGCATAGTGCGGTCACTGCAGCGCAGGTGACGACGGCGCCGCTTACCTACAACAAAAAAAAACACGGGGGCCTCGCCATGAGGATCACGCGCGCCCACGGGCGCTCACTATCGCACCAGCACTTTCAGCCATACAGCGCCGGCCGGCAGCTTCTGCCACCGCGCCAAAGCCCGCGTCATGCGGCGTTTCGTTGGCCATGTGCCGGCGGCACACAAGCCGCCCGGGCGCAGCTTGGCCGTGCAGGCCGGCTGGTGCACGCACTGGCAGGCCCGCAGAGGTTCCAGCGTCCGAATTTAACAGCCAAATCGGCCTCCAGCCCATATCCCATCAGCGCAAGCAGCTATCTATTTGCTAGCAAACCATCTACCACCTTCCCCCTATTGACGCCATGAACACCTCACACCGCAGCATCTGGAACGCAGCCTTGGGCGCCTGGGTCGCCGTGTCGGAAATCACCCGGGCCTGCGGCAAGCGCAGTGGTTCGGTCGTGGCGCTGGCCGCGAGCATCGCTTGCTCTTCGGTCGGCGCACAGACCGTCATTGAAAACGATGATGTCGTAACTGTTTCGGGCACCCATGGCAGTCCGTGGAACCTCGGCGGCGATCTTCTGTTAAGCAATGGGACGTTGACGGTTGAGAGCGGCGGACAGGTCAGCAATGTCCGTGGGTACATTGGCACTTTCTTTGGCCACACAGGCAATGCCACCGTGACCGGCACAGGCTCCACCTGGACGAGCAGCCTTATCCTCTTTGTCGGGAACGACGGCACCGGAACACTGACCGTCTCTAACGGCGGTCAGGTCAGTAGCGACCGTGGATACATCGCTGCAGGGGGAGGCTCAACCGGCAATGCAACGGTGACTGGCGCAGGCTCCACGTGGACGTCAGCGGAGTCCCTCTATGTCGGCCAATCAGGCACCGGAACACTGACCGTGTCGAACGGCGGTGCGGTCCGCAATACCTTGACGGGGTTCCTCGGCGGCAACGGTAGTGGTGTCGGCAATGCCACGGTGACTGGCGCGGGCTCCATGTGGGCGAGCGAGGGTGGGTTGCGTATCGGCCTCTATGGTACCGGCACATTGACCGTGTCGGACGGCGGACATGTTTCCTCCGGCGTCGGCGGCGTCGGCCTGATCGAGCTCGCTGTCAACCCCGGTTCTACCGGCGTGCTGAACATCGGCGCCGCGGTCGGCAGCGCCGCGCAGGCCGCAGGCACCATTGCGGGCAGCGAGGTGCGATTCGGTGCGGGCACCGCCAGCCTGAATTTCAACCACACCGATACTGCCTATACCTTTGGCACCCGCATCACCGGTGCCGGGACGCTCAAACACTACGCTGGCACCACCATCCTGACCGGCGCTAACACCTACACCGGCGCCACCACCATCAGCGGCGGCACCCTGTCGGTCAACGGCTCGATTGCCAACTCGGCAGTAACTGTCAACAGCGGCGGCACCCTGGGGGGTAGCGGTACCGTTGGCAGCACATCGATCACTTCGGGCGGCTTGCTGGCACCTGGCAATTCCATCGGAACCTTGACAGTGAACGGCAACCTGAACTTCGCCGCAGGCTCGATCTACCGCATGGAAGTCGATGCCGCCGGCAACAACGACCGCACCAACGTCACCGGCATTGCCACCCTCAACGGCGGCACGGTCGATGTGCAGGCCGGCGCCGGAACCTATGCGGCCAACACGACTTACACCATCCTCAACGCAGCGGGTGGGCGTACCGGCAACTTTGCCGGGGTCACCTCCAACCTCGCCTTCCTCACCCCCACACTGGCCTACGACGCGAACAACGTCTTCCTGAGCCTGGCGCGCAACAGCACCAGCTTCAGCACCGTGGCCATCACCCCCAACCAGATCGCCACGTCCACTGCCTTGCAGAATGCGAACGGTGGCGCCACAGGCGACATGAGTGTGGTGCAAACCGCCCTGACCGGCCTGTCTGCCGAGCAGGCACGCGCCGCCTATGACTCGGCCAGCGGCGCCGGACTGGTGGCTTTGCGCAACGCGGGTGCCAGCTTTGCGGCAGGCCTGGGCCGCCAGTTGCAGGCCCGCCTGGGCGCTGTCGGCGGCGCAAGCAGCACACAAGTGGGCGCTTTCGCAGGCCGCCCTATCCTGCTGGCCGCCAACGACTCTGTGTCCGACCTGATGGCGCCCTTGTCTGACTCGCCGCAGAAATTCTCACTGGCCTCCGGCACGGCTTTGCCTTCCGCCTCAAGCGCCCAGGGACGCGGTTTCTGGCTGCGCGGCAGGGGGGGTTACCAAGACACCAAAAGCGACGGCAATGCGACAGCCAGCGATCTGCGCAGCACCAGCCTGAGCGCAGGCTTTGATGCAGAGGTGCGCGACGGCCTCGTCTTCGGTGCAGCCCTGAGCAGCGGCACCGCCCGCCTGGGCTTTGACAACACCGACAGCGGCAAGTCACGCGCCAGCGCCATCGCCCTGTACGGCAGCTATGCCAGCGGCCCGTGGGCCTTCCAAGGCTCGGCCAGTGCCGCCTGGGCCAGCAACCAGATGGACCGTGCAGTCATGATTGGCGCGATCAACCGCACGGCCAGTTCGGACTTTGACAGCAACACACTGTCGGCCTATGGCGAGGCAACTTACAACCTGCCCATGAATGGCTGGACCTTGCAGCCGCTGGCTGGCCTGGCATTCAGCCGAAACAAGACCGATGGCTTTACCGAAACCGGCGCCGGCGCCCTCAACCTGCAAGTGGCCGGGCAAACCGTCAACTCCAGCCAATCCCTGCTCGGCGCCAAGGCCAGCTTTGAAGCAGGAAACCTCCACCTGGAGCCGCGTGTGATCTGGGCGCATGAGTTTGGCGACCTCAACACACCGATGACGGCGCAGTTTCAGGGCGCAGCCACGGCGTCGCCGTTCCAGGTGTCGGGCGTGGCGCTCAAGCGCGACACCCTGATTCTTGGGCTGGGCGCCTCGGGCCGGGTGGGGCAAGGCGTTGAGCTGTTTGTCGACGTGCAAGCCGAGTACAACTCAGCCCAGCGCAACCTGGCGTTGCTGGGCGGTTTGCGCAGCCGTTGGTAGTACATCAGACAAGATGGAAGTCGGGGAACGCCGGTCAGCTTGCGTACACCTATGGTCGAGAATCATTTGCGCCGGACGATCGCATTACGGCTTGCGCATGGCGCTCAGTTATTCTCTATAGCCAAAAAAAAGCTGATGCCAGCGATAAGTCGAATTTTAATTTCGATTGCGGATATCTAAAGCGGGAGCAGATAGACGAGGCAGTCGCCTGAGCGGAAAAGATATATTCCACGATCGGAAAATAAAAAAGGAAAAAC
>NZ_DATMTD010000099.1:0-8522 GCF_035565035.1 Oxalicibacterium sp.
TAAAAGACCATATCCGGAGAGGTGGCAGAGTGGTCGAATGTACCTGACTCGAAATCAGGCGTACGTTAAATCGTACCGTGGGTTCGAATCCCACCCTCTCCGCCAGTATTCATTGCGGTTCTTCCGCAAATAAAAAAGCCGCTTTCGAGCGGCTTTTTTATTTGCAATACGCATTTCTGCAGCATTCCTGTATCAGGTACTCACCTGTTCCGCGAGCAGCGCATCGGCCACCCGGCCAAGATCAGACGCGACATAAGTCGGTTTGGCTTCCAGTTCATCGAAAACGCCGTTGTACCGATTGACCCAGCAGACGGGAAAACCGTAGTGGCTCGCGGCAGTGGCGTCCCATGCATTCGACGACACGAACAGGATGTTTTCCTTCGGTTGCCCCATGCGTTTTTCGGCCAGCACGTAGACGCTTGTGTGCGGCTTGAATACCTGCACGGTTTCGACGCTGATCAGTTCCCGGAATGCCCAGCTCAGATTGGAATTGCTCACGACCTGCGCGATCGAGTTATGCGAACCATTGGAAATGACGCCCATTGGAATGCCTGCATTGTGCAGGCGTTGCAGCGCTGCCGGCGTATCGCGATGCGGCGACAGGCGAAGATACGCGTCGCTGAGATGGCGGTGCGTTTCGGCATCTATCGGCAGTTTCAGATGGGCGCAACTGTAACGCAACGCATCTTCGGTCGCCTGTTCGAAATTGACGTAGCGTCCCATCAGGCTGCGCAGCCAGGTGTATTCCAGCTGTTTTTGACGCCACAGGAGAGCGATCGATTCGCCATGCGTCGGATAGCATTCCTCGCATGCCTGGCTGACGGATTGCACGTCGTACAACGTGCCGTAGAGATCGAAGACGATAGCTTTGATGTTTTTCATTTGCTTGGCTTTCGGATAAATGGCGGCATCACTGCCGCGGTCAGGTTGAAGAGGTTATTCGGCACTCATGCCCGTGTGTGCGCGGTACAGGACGGAATCGAAACGCTGTTCGTTGAGCAGGTCACGGCGACCGAGATAGGTGCCGATGACCGCGCCAAGGAAACCGAGCGGCATGCTGAGGATGGTCGGATTGACGATCGGAAAAATGGCATCCTTGCCGAGGAAGGCCGGCCCCATGAACGCCAATGCGACCGCGGCTACCAGCCCCGTCGCGACACCGCAGATGACGCCGGCAGTATTGAATCGCCGCCAGAACAGCGAGAGCACGATGATCGGGAAATTGGCCGAAGCCGCGATCGAAATGGCAAGAATGACCAGCACCGCAACGTTGACGCCTTCCGCCAGCAATCCCATCAAGGTGGCAATGATGCCGATCGCCAGCGTCGAGAATTTGGCGATGCGGACTTGATCGGCTTCGCTGACATTGCCCTTGCGGATGATGTTGACGTAGAGATCGTGCGCCACGGTGCCCGACGTAGCGAGCGTCAGCCCCGCGACCACGGCGAGGATGGTGGCAAAGGCAACCGCACAGACGATGGCGAGGAAGATTTCGCCACCAAGCGATCCGGGACCGCCGCCGAGATATTGCGCCAGTAACGGCAGCGCAAGATTGCCGCCTTTATCCGCGGCGCGAATGGTGTCCTGACCGACCAGAATGGCTGCGGCAAAGCCGATCAATGTCGTGGCGAGAAAAAAACTGCCCGCCAGGAACATCAACCAGATCACGGATTTCCTTGCCGTCTTTGCGTCCGGGACGGTAAAGAAGCGCGTCATGATATGCGGCAGGCCTGCGGTGCCGACGATCAGGCTGAGTGTGAGCGACAATGCGTCAAGCGGATGCTTGAGGTAATTTCCGGGCGCCAGCATTTGCGGGCCGTAGCGCGATTCCGCGACCGAAAACAGGTTCAACGGATTGAAGCCGACCTTGGCGAGCAACCAGGTCACGAGCACGACCGCGGTGGTAAGCAGGAGAACCGCCTTGATGATCTGCACCCACGTCGTGGCGATCATGCCGCCGTAACGCACGTAGACGACCATGCCGATGCCGACGAAGATGACGGCAACCGAATACGGTATGCCGAGCAGCAGTTTCATCAACGCGCCGGCGCCGGCCAATTGCGGAATCATGTACGCAAGGTTGACGATGGCCGTGCCGATGACCGCGGCGAGACGAGCTTCCGGGCGTTGCATGCGATAGGCGATGACGTCACCGAGCGTGAAGCGGCCGGTGTTGCGGATCGGTTCGGCGATCACCATCAGGATGAGCAGGAACGCGGCAAGTGCGGATACCGCATAGAGCGATCCGTCCATGCCGTACAATGCGGTCAATCCGGTAAAGCCGAGAAATGCCGCGGCACTCATCCAGTCGCCGGCAAGGGCAAAGCCGTTTTCCTTGGCGGACAGACTTCCGCCGGCTGCATAAAATTCGCTGGTCGTATTGGTGCGCTTGGCGGCCCACCAGGTGACGATCAGCGTCAGCGACAGGATCAGCGCGAAGATGACAAGCGTGAGAATTTTCATGGCTGCTTGCTCCTGCCGAGATGTGCCTGGACAACGACTGCCGCTTTTTCGTCAAACAGGCGATTGGCTGCGCGGATGTACAGCAATGCGGCGATCCAGCATATGGCGTATCCGATCAGGATCAGGAAGAACCCGAGATTCAGGGCACCGAACACTTTCATCGTCATCAACGGCCGCGCGAATCCGGCCATCAGCGTGAGACAGAGGAAGAATCCGACGCTGACAACCAGCAATGGGGTCACGGTTGCGCGTTTGGTGCGAAGCAAGTCGGCGAAATAGGGCGAATGACACGGCGGGTTGCGAGATTCACGCAAACTCTCCAACGCGCTCCTTTCTTCTACGGCGGAATGAACTGTCATGATTGTCTCCTGTGTTTTCCTGGCATTTTTGCCGGCCTGTCGTTGCAGGTTGATTACCTCCTTAGCATCTGCCGTGCCATCTCCACAAGTAATTGAATTTAAAGAAGATATTGCATAAACCGTTGTCGGTGGCAATCAAAATCCATGCAATTCGAACCATTAATGAATCAAACTGATTCTTAAGTGATTCAACCTTCTCCGCGGAAGAACCTAACCAAATTCAGAATCTGTACTGAGAGAGGAAAAATGAGTCATTATTGAATCAATTTGATTTCGGAAGATTCACTTGAATACAGCGCCTTCATCGCAATGGCAGGCAGACCTTTTGCAAAGTCTGCCTTTGGGTATCGTGACAAGGCAGCCCGATGGCGCCTTGTGGCGAAACGGCTACCTGGCCGAGCGGCATCCGGCGTTGAACGAAGCGCGCTGGCGCGACGTGCAGGGGTTGCGCAACTGGTTCGACGGCAACGGAAATATCGAGCCGTTAATCGAAATCGATGGCGAGTCGTATCAGGTCGAACAGCACGAGCATGACGGTACGAGCGCATTGTTGCTGTGGCCCGCTGCGGTTGCGGCGAAATTCGAGCCGCAGATGAGGCACGTCGAACAGATGTACCTGGATTTTCGCGAGATTTACCGGCATTCCTTCGATGGCATCTTCATTGCGGATGGCGATGGCATGACGCTTCTGGTCAATGAAGGATGTGAGCGCAACTACGGTGTGCCTGCCAGCGAACTGATCGGCAAGCATGTGTCCGAATTCCAGAAGAGCGGCCTGATCAATCCGGTCATTGCCATGCGGGTGATCGAAACGCGCGAACGCATCAGCGCCGTGCAGGAGACAAGCGTCGGTAAAACCATCATGGTCACCGGCATCCCGTTACTCGACGAGCATGGCGCGGTGCGCAAGGTCATCATCAACTCGCGTGACATGACGGAACTCAATCAATTGCAGGAAGAACTTGCGCGCGCGCAGGAAAAACTGCATCGCGTCGAACTGGAAGTCAGCCAGCTGCGCATGGGTTTGCCGGTGATTGAGGGATTGGCAATGCGCAGTCATGACATGCAAAAGATCACGACGCTGGCATTAAAGGTCGCCAAGGTGGATGCGACGGTTTTGATTACCGGTGAGTCGGGCGTCGGCAAGGAGGTGCTGACAAGATTGATTCATCGCGAAGGAACACGCGGAAACGGTCCGTTCGTGAAAATCAACTGCGGCGCAATTCCGCGCGATCTGCTGGAGTCCGAACTGTTCGGCTATGAAGCGGGGGCGTTCACCGGCGCACAGCGGCAGGGCAAGATCGGGCTCATCGAAGTTGCCGATCACGGAACCTTGTTTCTCGACGAGATCGGCGAGTTGCCGCTCGATTTGCAGGTGAAGCTCCTGCAGGTGTTGCAGGACAAAACGATTGTCCGCGTCGGCGGCACACGTCCGATTGCCGTCGATGTTCGTGTGATAGCTGCTACCAACCGCGATCTGCAGGCAATGGTCGATGCGCGCCAGTTCCGCAGCGACCTGTTCTATCGGTTGAGTGTGGTCCCGATTCACATTCCGCCGTTGCGGGAAAGGCGTGAAGATATCCTGCCGCTGGTGCATCAATTTCTCGACGAGATCAATCGCCAATATGCACTTGAAAAACGATTCTCCGAGCAGGCACTCGCGGCGCTGCTCGATTATGACTGGCCCGGCAATGCACGCGAATTGCGCAACATGGTCGAGCGACTGGTGGTGACGACCCCCGAACCGCTGATTCTTGCCGAATACCTGCCGGCGATGCTGCATCCGGAAGCCGCACATGCGCAAGAATCGGATGCCGAGATGAAGATACGCACCGCGGTGTTTGAGCGGCGCCTGGTTCAGGACGCCGTGGAGCGTTTCGGCAGCACGCGCGCTGCGGCAAGACATTTGCGGACCAGCCAGTCGACGATCGTGCGCAGGTTGAAGGAAAAGGCTGAGTGACACGAAGCCGTCTCGATGCAGGCTAAGTCAGTAATGTTTCCTGTCGGCATATTGCACGATAGGCGTATCGAACCTTTTGCCGTTTGCGTTCTCTGTTGAGATGTACTTCATCAAAACAGGAGCAATCGATGAGCGAACGCAAACAGCAATCGTCGCGACATATCTTCCGGCCCTACGCAAGCGAACGTCCTGACGGTACGTTTTCGGGGCATGTTTCTCACACGATCGAAGGCCGACCAGATATTGCCGAACGTATTCACGATACGGGCGTGTCCGGTACCGAAGCCGAAGCGCTGGACGAGGCGCATGCCTTCATCGCGCGTTATATCGACGAACATCCGGACGAATAGGAGCAACGGTAGAAGCAACGCAGTCAAGGTACAGACGCAACCAAGGAGAAAAACCATGAGCAGAACGCCGGCAGGTGTGTATGAAGGCTTCGAAATCTTCGTCGTGTTGGTACCGCTCGATCACAGTCGATGGTCGGCCACGAGTGAGGTAGAACGCGAGGGCGCGGATGGCCGGGAAATGTTCCAGCAGTTCGGCGGGCCCTGTGAGGCGGCGTCACACGATGCAGCGAAAGAGGCAGTGCTGGCGGATACCCGACGCAAGATCGACGATCTGCTGGCCGAGCCTTCATGAACGCTGTTGGCGGTCCAAGATCGACGCATAAGCACATGCGTAATTTGCACGGACAAGCAGTGGCGAGTGGTTTATAGTTTCCCGGTAGCCAATATTTTGTCCGAGACATGAGCATTCCCGATCCGCATACCGCCCAGGCCATCGCCGCGCCATTGATTCAAGTCGGCATGTCATTGCCCGAAGTGAAGTGGCCGTATCTGGTCAGCCTGACGCGCCTGAGCCTTGCGCTGGCCCTCGGTTTGTTGATCGGTCTGGAGCGTGAACGGCGTGGCAAGGATGCGGGTCTGCGGACCTTTGGCCTGATTGCGCTGCTCGGCGCGATGGGTGGCACGCTTGGCGACAATTATGCTTATCTGATTCTCTTCCTGACAGGCATTCTCGCCGTCTTCCTCAATGTACAGCGCTTGCGTACCAATGGCAGCAACGAGCTGACCACTTCGGCGGCGATGCTGGTAACGTGTGTCGCCGGCATTTTGTGCGGCAAGGGTCATACGGCGACGCCGGCATCGATCATCGTGATCGTGACGGCGCTATTGGCGTGGAAGGATCGATTGACCGGTTTCAGTCTCGGACTGACTGAAAACGAAATGCGCTCGGCATTGCTGCTGGCGATTCTCGCGATCGTGATCTACCCGGCATTGCCGCTCGGCGCGATCGGTCCCTGGCATCTGATCGAGCCGCGCGCAGCGTGGGTGACCGTGATTCTCATTGCCGGCATCGGCTTTGCCAACTATGTGCTGTGGAAAATGTACGGGACGCGCGGCATTGTGATGGCCGGTTTTCTCGGCGGGCTGGTCAACAGCAGTATTACGGTCAGCGAGCTTGCAGCGCGCGCACGCGACAATCGGCCGGATACGGTCAGCGCCGCGTATCGCGGCATTCTGCTGGCGACGGGTGCAATGCTCATCCGTAATGGCGCGTTGCTGCTGATTCTGGCGCCGGCAGCGGCATTGACGGCGACCATGCCTTTTGCAGTGATGTTGATACTGACGACGGCCTGGTTCTTTGTCGATCGGAATTCCATGCAAAAAAATACCGCGCCGCATGAGCAGGTGGAACTGCCGCTGCCGTTTTCGCTGAGCGCCGCCCTGAAATACGGACTGGTTTTCTTGATCCTGCACGTGGCTGGTGTCGTGGCGCAACGGGGTTTTGGCGAGGCAGGTTTCTATGCGGTCAGTCTGATCGGTGGCGTTGTTTCCAGCGCCAGTGCGGTTGCTGCTGCCGCAAGCTTGGTCGCCAACGGTTCAGTGCCGTCGCACGTGGCGTCAACTGGCGCAGTCATCGCATCGCTGGCAAGCGTGTTGATTAATCTGCCGCTGGTGTTGCGTGCACACAATCGCGGATTGACGTTGCGCCTGTCGATCGCGATGTTGTCGATCTCCGCCGTTGGCATTGTCGGTGCAATGGCAGCGAAGCCCCTGCTTAATTTCCTCCTGGAAAAAATTCCGACCCTGGCGCAGTTTGCAGGCGTTTAAAGGGATTTAATCAAGCCAGATTGCCGAATGTCGGCGTTTATTATCTTTTTGTCAGTGTTCTCTCACACCAGAATGGGAAAACCGCTGATTTTGCCAGTCCGCCTGCGGTGTAATGATGAAGCCCTCAGTAATGACGACTTAGGGGACACCCATGGCACACATCTCGAATGTTCGCACTTCCGCTGTCGGCCATCCGGTCATTAACGCCAATGCGATCGCCGCGCTGAAAGCGAAAGAAAAGAATTCCACACAACACCCGGTTGCACCAAGGGCATTGGCCGGCCTGCATGGTCATAGCCCACGTCATAACGGTTTGCTGGCTGCACTGCCGGAGGCTGACTACGAACGTCTGTTGCCGCATCTTGAATTTGTCGAAATGCCGTTTGGCACAACGATCTGCGAAGCCGGCGAACAGATGCAACACGTGTACTTTCTAACCAGCAGCATTGTGTCGCTTTTGTATGAGACAGCAGACGGTGCATCGTCCGAAACGGCGGTCATCGGTTACGAAGGTGTGGTCGGCCACGACGTCTTCATGGGTGGCGGCGCATCGTTGAATCGCGCTTTCATCAAGAGCGCGGGTTACGGTTTTCGTATCAAGGCGTCTCTCCTGACACAGGAATTTGCACGCGGTGGTGCCTTGCAGCAATTGCTGCTGCGTTTTACGCAGGCACTGTTTACACAAATGGCGCATACGGTCGCTTGCAACCGCCATCACACGATCGTCCAGCAATTGTGCCGCTGGCTGCTGTTAAGCCTGGACCGTCTGCAGACAAATCAAATCAGCATGACGCAGGATCTGATTGCAAACATGCTTGGCGTACGACGCGAAAGTGTGACGGAAGCGGCGCGCAAGTTGCAGGATGAAGGCCTGATTCATTACAGCCGCGGCCAGATTACGGTTGTCGATCGACTGGGTCTTGAGGATCACATCTGCGAATGCTACGCGAGCATCAAGAAGGTCTATGAAGGACTGTTGCCGAATACCTGATTGATTCTGCCAAAAACAACAAAGCCGCTTTCGAGCGGCTTTGTTTTTGGTTCTGCGATTCTGCCGCAACATCGGCAGGTGGCATGCGGTCAGCGCGGTTGTTGATACGGCTGATATTGCTGGGAAGGATAAGGGCGTGGTTGCGGTTGCGCCTGCGGTTGCTGTTGTTCTGCCACAAAGATTTCTACGCGACGGTTGCGTGCGCGACCTTCGTTCGTGGCGTTGGTAGCGATCGGTTCGCGGCTGCCGCGGCCATCGACGTAAATACGTTGTGGTGCAACGCCTCGACCAGCCAGGTAATCACGCGTGCGCGATGCGCGGTCCAGCGACAACGGATTGTTGATTGCATCAGTACCAGTGCTGTCGGTATGGCCGATGATGGTCACGGTGGCGGCAGGATTATCGTTCAGGCCGCTGGCGAAGCGATCGAGAATCGGGCGGAAGCTGTCGGTGATTTCCGAACGGCCGGTGGCAAACGAAATATCGCTCGGAATATCCAGCTTCAAGCGGTTATCGGCGGTTTGCGTGACTTGTACGCCAGTACCTTGCGTTGCCTGTTCCATCTGACGTTTCTGGTTTTCCATGCGGCTGGACCAGACATTGCCGGCCACAGCACCAATCACACCCCCCAG
>NZ_DATMTD010000100.1:0-23302 GCF_035565035.1 Oxalicibacterium sp.
AATATATTCTTCGTGTTAGATAGATTTTTCCAAGCCATTGATTTTAAAAGGTTTTATTTGTGCGCAGGTTTTAGGCAATTTATTGAAACCCGCGTCAGTACTGGCGTTTCTGCCTGTCAATAGGATGTTATGCACAAAGTTATCCACAATGATTGTGGATAGTCGAAAAAGCGCTTATGAATCGGGTAGTTAGAACATCTCTTCAGGTATTACCTTAACTTTGTGAAACATTGCATCTTAAAAGTAGCGCTCGACACGCCGCTCGATTTCTGTTTCGACTATGCGTGGGTCGCCGCTGACGACGACGAGCCTGTGCCGCAAGTCGGGCAATTGGCGCTGTTACCGTTCGGCCGCCGCGAGGCAGTCGGGCTGATCGTCGGCATCGAACAGACCACGGATGTGCCGCTCGACAAGCTCAAGCAGGCGATTGCCGTGCGCGCGCAATTGTCACCGCTGTCTGCCGAATGGATCGCGTTGTGCGAGTTCGCCGCCGATTATTATCAGCGGCCGCTGGGCGAGGTGGCATTGCCGGGTTTGCCAAAGAATCTGCGCGCGGAAAAAACGACGTCGCTGGACCGTGCATTGAAGAAATTGGCGAAGCAGCCGCCAACCCATGATGCGACGCCCGCCGCGATGCCGCAATTGAATCCGGCGCAGCAGCAGGCGGCTGACGCGATTGCCGGTGCGGCGGGTTTTGCGCCGACGCTGCTGTATGGCGTTACCGGTAGCGGCAAGACGGAAGTCTATCTGCAGGCGGCGGCGCAAATTCTGGCGCGCAGCGACGGTAATGACCCGGCGCAGATTCTGATTCTGGTGCCGGAGATCAATCTGACGCCGCAACTCGAATCGAACGTGCGCGCGCGTTTTCCCGGCGTGACGGTGGCGACGCTGCACAGCGGCCTGGCCGAAGGCGAACGCATGACGCACTGGCTGTCTGCCCATCTCGGTCATGCGCGCATCGTGCTGGGTACGCGACTGGCGATTCTGGCCTCACTGCCGCATCTGAAGCTGATCGTCATCGACGAGGAACACGATCCGTCCTACAAGCAGCAGGAAGGTTTGCGCTATTCGGCCCGCGACCTGGCGGTATGGCGCGCGCATCAGCTGTCGATCCCGATCGTGCTCGGTTCCGCTACGCCCTCGCTGGAAACCTGGCATCACGCGCAATCCGGCCGTTATCGCAAGCTGGAATTGCGCGAGCGTGCCGTCAAGGATGCGGTATTGCCAAAGGTCGGCCTGATCGATCTCGAACGCAAGGCGCCACGCGAGCAGGTGACCGAAGGTCTCAGCGCGACATTGCTGGCGGCAGTGAAGCAGCGACTGGAGCGTGGCGAACAATCGTTGCTGTTCCTGAACCGCCGCGGTTATGCGCCGGTGATTTCCTGCGATTCCTGCGGCTGGATCAGCAACTGCACACGCTGCAGCGCCTACCTTGTCCTGCACAAACTCGATCGCATCTTGCGTTGTCATCATTGCGGATATGAGCAGCGTATTCCACGTTCATGCCCGGATTGCGGCAACGTCGATCTGCAACCGCTCGGTCGCGGTACGCAACGGGTCGAGGAAACATTGCAGGCGGTTTTTCCGGCTGCGCGCATTCTGCGTATCGATGCCGATTCGACGCGACTGAAAGGCAGTGCGCAGCAGGCGTTCGATGCCGTGCATCGTGGAGAGGTCGATATCCTGATCGGCACGCAGATGGTGGCGAAGGGGCATGACTTCCAGAACCTGACGCTGGTCGGCGTGCTGAATCCCGACACCGCCTTGTTCTCGCACGATTATCGTGCCGGTGAACGACTGTTCGCGCAATTGATGCAGGTCGCCGGCCGAGCCGGTCGCGTCGCGCAGAAGGAAGGCGGCAGTAGAAGCGAGGTGCTGATCCAGACCGGCTATCCGCAGCATCCGCTATACGACGCATTGCGGCAGCACGATTACGATACATTTGCGGCGGGTTTGCTGGAAGAGCGGCAACAGGCCGGTTTTCCGCCGTTCATGTACCAGGCGCTGTTGCGCGCAGAGGCGAAGGAATTGCAATTCGCGCTGGATTTCCTGCATCAGGCGATTGCCTGCGTCGAGCATCCCGGCATCACGATGAACGATCCGATTCCGATGACGATGACGCGCGTCGCCAATGTCGATCGTGCACAATTGCTGGTGGAATGCGCGTCGCGTCCTGCTTTGCAGGCTTTTCTGAAAATCTGGATTGCGGCATTGCGTGACATGAAGACGCGCGTGCGCTGGTCGCTGGAAGTCGATCCGGTCGATATCTGATCAATTTGCATGCAGGAGAAGAGATGAACGTCACGACATTGCTTTCCCGCGTTCTGATGTGCGCGATGTTGTCATCGGCAACCGGATTTGTGGATGCGCAAGACGCCGGAGTGATGGAAGAAGCGCTGCAGAACTGCGACCGCGATCAACAAACAATGAATTTCTGCGCACGCCATCGTTATGACGTGGCCGATAAAACACTGAACCAGGTCTATCGGGACAGCATGACGAAGCAGCAGGACAAGGCGGCACGACAACGCATGCGCGATGCACAGCGTGCGTGGATCACTTATCGCGACAAGGATTGTCTGGCACAGAACGGTCCGCGCGAAATGTCCGGTTCGATCTGGCCGTTGCAGCATTTCGCCTGCCTGGAACAGCACACGTTGCGTCGCACGGAAGATTTGCGCCAACAAGCATGTGGCATGGAAGGCTGCCGGTGAACACGCTCACATGGCAATGGGCGGCGTTCGATGAACTCGACGGCCCGACCGTACACGCGATAATGGCGGCGCGTCAGCAGGTTTTCGTGCTGGAACAGCAGTGCCTGTACCCGGATATCGACGGACTCGATCCGCGTGCATATCATCTGCTCGGCTGGCAGGTTGGCGATGGCGAACGCAAATTGACGGCGTATCTGCGCTGCTTCGCGCCGCGCGCAAAAGACGCGTATCAGAACGACGTTGTGCTGGGGCGTGTGCTGACCGTGCAGGCGGTGCGCGGCACAGGTTTAGGCAGGCAGTTGATGACGGAAGGCATGCGCCGTGTCGAGCAACATTTTCCTGGCTGCCGGGTTCGTATTTCGGCGCAACAGCATCTGCAGCGTTTTTACGACGATTTCGGATTCGTCGCGGTCTCGGATGGCTATATGGAAGACGGCATTCCTCACGTCGACATGCATCGATAACGGATTTTTTGCCTTGTCGATGTCAAATCATTCGTATACGAATGATTTGACATGAAGTAATTTGGCCGGTAACATGACCACGTTATTCAAACAGGGAATATCAAGGAAAACAGGAAAATGTGAGGTTGTTGTGACGCACGCGACAGAAAACATGGATGTCGCTAAACTCGCGGTCATGAATGACATCGCCCAACTTGTTGCCGTCAATGATTCGATCCGTATCCTGCAAAGCGTCCGCCGTATCGCGCAATGCGTGGAGCACCATTCGAAACGCCTGGCTGTCACTCACAACATCACATCGCCACAACTTGTGGCACTTCTGGCAATTGCCCAATTGGGGCCGAGCACGCTCAAATCCATCGGGCGCGCGATTCAGCTCAGCCCAAGTACCGTCGTCGGGATCGTCGACCGGCTCGAAGAAAAAGGCTTGGTCTATCGTGAGCGCGATACGCGAGATCGTCGCAACGTCTTCGTTGCGGTGACGGCCGCGGGGCAAACCGTTCTGGCCAATGCACCATCGGCCTTGCCGAACGGATTCGGCAGTGCGCTCGGCGCCCTGTCGGAAATCGAACGGCAGGCCCTGGTAGGCACGCTGGAACAGTTCGCAACCTTGCTGGAAGCAAAAATACCTGTAGAAACTGTGCAACACGCAGAACCAGGCGTTCCTGCCGCGCATAGCTGATTTCCTCCTGCTGACAAGTGTAACTGCGGCCTATTGAGGTTGCGGGGATCGCTTTTCTCGAAACAAGGAGAAAGCATGACCGCACAAGTACTTTCATCGGCTCCCGCGCAACCGATTTTGCGCAAGCCGACACGCAGCGACGGCGCCAATCTGCATGAACTGATCGCGCGCTGTCCTCCGCTGGATCTGAATTCCGGCTATGCCTATTTACTGCTCTGCGAACATCACGCCGATACCTGCGTGGTGGCCGAACTGGACGGACGTCTGGTCGGCGCAGTCACTGCCTATTGCCCGCCCGGCCGACCTGACACGCTGTTTGTCTGGCAGGTCGCCGTCGCGCCGGCGATGCAGGGGAAGCGCCTTGCATCGCGCATGCTCGACCGCCTGATCGAACGGTGCGCGGCCGAACGCAGCCTGCGTTTCGTCGAAGCCACCATCAGCCCGAGCAACATGGCATCACGCAAGTTGTTCACCGGCTTCGCCACACGCCACGGCCTGAACATCGCCGGCAGCCTGCTGTTTTCAGCGGCCGATTTCGGCAGCGGCGACCACGAAGAAGAATGGCTCTATCAAATCGGTCCGTGGCCGCGCGCCTGAGTGCGCGTCGCGAACCACCCATCCACCATCCATCCATAGGAGAAGCATTCATGCGTATATTCAACCGACTGGAATCCGAGGTGCGCGGTTACATCCGATCGTTCCCCACTGTTTTTTCAAAGGCACAGAACGCCGTTCTGATCGACGAAGGAGGAAGCGAGTACATCGATTTTCTCGCCGGTGCCGGCACGCTGAACTACGGCCACAACAACCCGGTGCTGAAACAGGCTGCCATCGACTACCTGACGGAAGACGGCATCGTGCACGGCCTCGACATGGCGACGACCGCAAAGAAGCACTTCCTGCAGACGTTCGAGAATTGCGTGCTGAAGCCGCGCAACCTGCAATACAAATTCCAGTTCACCGGACCGACCGGCACCAACGCGGTCGAAGCGGCGATCAAGCTGGCGCGTAACGTTACCGGTCGTCAGGGCATCATCTCGTTCACCAACGGCTTTCATGGCGTAACGCTGGGCGCACTGGCATTGACCGGAAATCGCAAGTTCCGCAATGCCGCCGGCGTGACACTCGGCGACGTGCATCGCGCACCATATTCTGGCTACTTCGGCATGAACATCGACACCATCGCCATGCTCGACAAGCTGATTGCCGATCCAAGCAGCGGCGTCGATCTGCCGGCGGCGGTCATCGTCGAATGTGTGCAGGGCGAGGGCGGCCTGAACGTCGCCGGCCTCAACTGGTTGAAGAAGCTGGAGCAACTCTGCCAGCGTCACGCCATCCTGATGATCGTCGACGATATCCAGGCCGGTTGCGGTCGCACCGGCACCTTCTTCAGTTTCGAGCCGGCCGGCATCAAGCCGGACATCGTCACGCTGTCGAAGTCGCTGTCGGGTTTCGGTCTGCCGATGGCGCTGCTGTTGATGAAGCCGGAGTTCGACGTCTGGAAACCCGGTCAGCACAACGGGACCTTCCGCGGCAACAACCTCGCTTTTGTCACCGCCGCCGCGGCGCTTGAGCATTACTGGAGCGACAACCGCTTTCAGGCAAGCATTCACAAGAAAGCGGCATTGATCGAAACCTTCCTCGACAAGCTGGTCACCGGCTATCCGCAGGCAAAACTGACGCGTCGCGGACGCGGCATGATGCAGGGCGTTGCCTGTGCGGATCCTGCGCTGGCAGATCGCATCACCTCCATCGCCTTCCAGAACGGATTGATCATCGAAACATCCGGCGGCAACGATGAAGTGGTCAAGCTGCTGATGCCGCTGACGATCGAACAGGAGACGCTGCTGAAAGGGCTCGACATTCTCGAGCAAGCCGTGGGTGAAGCCGTCAGCGAAGCAGGCAACGAGATCAAGTCGCATCGCGAGGTGGAAGCATGATCGTACGCAAGCTGCAGGACATCCTCGGCACCGAGCGCGACGTGCAGGCAAAAACATGGTGCAGTCGCCGGCTGCTGCTGGCGGAAGACGGCATGGGATTCTCGATGCATCACACCGTCATCTACGCCGGTACCGAAACGCACATCTGGTACCAGAACCATCTGGAAGGCGTGTACTGCGTGCAGGGAACGGGCTCGGTCGAACTGCTCGACAGCGGCGAAGTGTTCCGCATCGAGCCGGGCACGCTGTATGCGCTGAACAAGCACGACAACCACATGCTGCGCGCCGAAACCGACCTGCACCTGATCTGCTCGTTCAATCCGCCGCTGGTCGGCACCGAAGTGCATGACGAAAACGGCGTCTACGCGACGGCCGAACAAATGAAACAGGCCGCGGCCTGAGGAGACAGAAAAGGAGATGATCATGTTATCGCAAGACGCCTACCCAACTCGTACGCAGCAAAGCGCTGCGATTCTTGCGCGCCACGACCCTGTTGTCTATGACCGCGTATCGCGCGCGCAGACAGTGCAGCTTGATCAGGAACAGCGTGCGTCGTATCAGCAGAACGGATTTTTGATGATGCCGGATCTGTTCAATGCGGAAGAGGTCGCGTTTCTGTTCGATGCCATGCAGCGCATGCGCGAAGACTTCACCCATGCCGGACGTCCCGAGGTCATCGCCGAACCTGGCAGCGGAGAAGTACGCTCGATCTTCAATGTGCATCGGCTCAACGAGATCTTTGCCAACCTCGTCTGCGACCCGCGCGTGCTGAACGTGGCGCGAGAAATTCTCGGCAGCGACGTCTACATTCATCAATCGCGCATCAATTACAAGCCGGGCTTCAACGGCAAGGAGTTCTACTGGCATTCGGATTTCGAGACGTGGCACAGCGAGGACGGCATGCCGGCGATGCGCGCGTTGAGTTGTTCGATCCTGCTGACCGACAACAGCGAGGCCAATGGTCCGCTGATGGTGATTCCGGGCTCGCATCATCATTACGTGTCCTGCATGGGCGAAACGCCGGACGAGAACTACAAGAAGTCGCTGAAAAAGCAGGAAGTCGGTGTGCCGGATGAAATCCTGCTGCGCTATCTGGCCGACATGGGAGGCATCAGGTCGTGCACCGGCAAGGCCGGTTCGGTGATTTTCTTCGACTGCAACACGATGCACGGCTCCAACGGCAACATCACGCCGTATCCGCGCAGCAATGTGTTCTTCGTCTATAACAGCATCGACAATCAACTGGAAGCGCCGCGCAGCACATTGCAGCCGCGTCCGGAATTTGTTGCCGCGCGTGAAGGCATTGCGCCGCTTTCTCCGAAAGCACTGAACATCGATTGACGTCGGTTAATCGGCATCGACCGTTTCGCAGGAAGCGGCCGGTACCGCCGATTCGGGAGAGTCGATGGATCCCTACCTGCGTTCATTCGCACTGTTCTTTGCGTTGTTCAATCCGTTCCTGATGAGCATTTACCTGCTCGATCTGATTCGCGGGTTGCCGACGCCGACATTTACGCGGGTACTGATCCGCGGCAGTGTCATCAGTGCAACGGTATTCACCTTGTTTGCCTGGGGCGGCGAGGCGTTCTTTCGCGACTATCTGCAGGTGCGCTTTGCCTCCTTCCAGATATTCGGCGGCATCGTTTTTCTGTTGATCGGCTTGCGCTACGTCTTTTCCGGCGCGCATGCGATTGAAAGCCTGCGCGACAATCCGACTGTCATGGCAGGAAGCGTGGCCATGCCGATCATGATTGGTCCGGGGACGGTCAGTGCGTCGGTTGTGATCGGTACACGCCTGCCATTACCCGGCGCCATTGCAGTGATCGCCGGAACGCTGCTGCTGACCGTGATCATTCTGGTCACGATGAAGGTCGCCCACGACAAACTGAAAGAGCGACACGCTGCGATCACGGATCGTTACATCGACCTTGTCGGCCGCATGTCGGCATTGTTGATCGGCACGATTGCGATTGACATGATCGTGACCGGACTCGATAGCGTCGGATTTCCGGGAAATTAAAAAAGCCCTGCAAACGCGATGCGTCGTCAGGGCCTTTTTGTGATTCGGATTAGGGCGGCGGCGTCAAATGAAGTTCGGAGATGACAAGGGATCGAAGTCGACCCAGTCGCCTTCCACGATCTGTCCTTTCGCACGTTCCAGGTGCGTGGGGCCGATGGTGCGCAAGGTGTCGATCGCCCGCTGCTCTTCATCCTGACTGGAAATGCTCACCGCGACCAGCATGCCGGCCTGCCGCGTCGGCGGAATATCTTCCGCATCATCCGTTTGCGATAGCGATCCCACCAGAGAGCCGACGTGGGCGCCCAGTAACGAACCGACGACCGCGCCTAACGGACCGGTCACCGGCGCGGTGGCGAGACCTGCAGCACCACCGACGGCGCCGCCAACCCCCATCCCGGCAGCGCTGCCCTTGTCGCTATCCTCGGAACCAGGTGATTCATCCCGGTCGCCGCCGATCGGATAAAGATCGTGCTGGCCGGCCGGATTGACATAAAAAGTGCTGATCTGGGCAACTGGTGCTCCTGCCTGTTGAAGGGCGACAACAGCGCGTTGCGCTTCATCCTGTTGTTCAAAACGTGCGGCAATGATGGTCATGACGGCTCCTTTCCGGGGCAATTCACACCTTTACTGGACAGTGGAAGGCTGCCGGGAGTTCAAATCTGCCGTATTGGCTGTCAGACGATCCCGGCGGACCCGCCAATGTTTTGTTGCTGCCAGCGTTAACCCATTCAAAAATATTGTCCGACAGGATGCTTTTTCCCGGGAGCTATGGAATACTCGTCCGCGAAAGCGGTTCCAGCTTTCGCATAATTAAAGCAAATAAACGACAAACTGTTAGACACTGGAGGAGTACATATGACGACCATTCAACGCGCTTTGGCACTGGCTGCCGTTTCGGCATTGCTCGCTGGCTGCGCCACCACCGATACGGCTGACAAAAAGGCAGAAGCGAAACCGGCAGCAGCGCCTGCCGCCGCGCCAGCTGCAGCCGCAGCACCTGCCGCTGCCGATCCGGCACTGACCAAGAGCGTGCAGGCCGCACTGGCAAAAGAAGCGCAACTGAAAGGCGCCAAGATCACCGTGAATGCAACCACGGATGGCGCAGTGACGCTGAGCGGCGAAACCAAGAACGACTGGCAGCAATACCTGGCCGGTGACATCGCCAAGAAAACCACTGGCGTCAAATCGGTCAAGAACTCGATCAAGGTTCCCTGAATAATTTGCGTACAGCAGTAAATGAAAACGCCGGGCATGTCCCGGCGTTTTTTTGTGTTTCAGTTTTGCGATTGTGCTTTCAGATCGGCAGATTCAGTCGCCCTTCGTCGGCCATCTGGCGAATGACCTTGATGGTATCGATATCGGCCTCCTTGTAGGCAGAGCGACGAAACTCGTTGTAGAACGCATCCGCATCGTCTTCACCGCGACCGTCGTCATACTGGAAGCGGACGAACAGACTGCCGGCTTCCGGCTCCTCGATCGTCATGACGAGGCTGGACGTCGGAATGTCGCCCTGTGCCGGCACGTCATAACGGACAGTGTGCAGCGGCGTGAACGTCACCGTGTCGCGAATGTGCAATGCGTCGTAGCGCAGTTCGCGCTGCAGCGTCGCAGCGTCGCGCGCCAGCAGCATGCATTCGTCCAGCCATGGCACGAACAACTTCGGCGCTTCCGCACGCATCACGAGGCCGCGCCACAGTTGATCACGGGTCAGCGAATCGATCAGCGGATTGCCCGGATCGTTGATTTCAATCAGGTGTTCGAATTGCATAGAGAATGATGAGGATGAAATGTAATGCGAAAGAACGTTGCGACAGTCTATGCAGATATTGTACTGCGCATGCTTCCGCGCCAAGGGTGCGGCGTCGCACATTCGTCGTTTTCAATTGTGGTTTAATGCCCGTTATCCAATTTTCGCGTCAGTCATCCCATGAAACGCACATTCACTGTTGTCGGTCTGGGCGCGTTCGGTTCTACCGTTGCGCGCGAGTTGTCCCGCCTGGGTAATGACGTGCTGTGCATCGACATGAATGCCGAACGTGTCAACGAGATTGCCGACGATGTCACGCAAGCCGTCGTCGCCGACGCGCGCAATGAAGACACGCTGCGCGATCTGGGCGTGCACGAAAGCGATGCCGTCGTCGTCGCCATCGGCGAAGACCTTGAAGCCAATATTCTGGTCACGCTGACCGTCAAGAACATGCCGAAGCCGGAAGTCTGGGCCAAGGCGCTCAACCACAATCACCATCGCATCCTGCACAAACTGGGCGCAGACCATATCGTGCATCCCGAACATGAAATGGGCATGCGTCTCGCGCACGCGATGATGTATCCGGAAGTGGTCGATTACATCAGCCTCGGACATGATGTGTTTACGGTCGAGGTGCGCGCGTCCGAAAAAATCGCGGGACAGACGATCGCCGCGATGAAGCTGGAAGAAAACGATGTGCGTCTGCTGCTGGTCAAGCATCAGCGCGATATCCTGACGCCGCCGCCCGCCGATTATGTCTTCCGCCTCGGCGATCAGCTTGTGCTGGCGGGCATGCTGCAAAACCTGCGCAATATTTCCGTCTATCTATGAGGCGTGCATGAGGCGCGGATTTCAGCCGCCGATGCTGGTGCGGCAGGTCGAGCGGCAAGTCCTGCGACTGACGCCGCCGCAGGCGCTGATCCTGTCGTTCATCGGGTTGTCGCTGGTCGGTGCCTTGTTGCTGAAACTGCCGATCGCCAGCAATGAGCCGACGAGCTGGATGCAGGCGCTGTTCACGGCGGTTTCTGCTTCCACGATTACCGGACTGTCGGTGGTCGATGTCGGCACGCATTACACCCTGTTCGGACAATGGGTGTTGCTGGGTTTGATTCAACTTGGCGGCATCGGCCTGCTGACGTTTGGTGTGCTGATCATTCATCTGGCCAGCGGCCGGCTGACCTTGCGCAATCGTGCGGCGATGCAGGATTCGTTCAACCAGAGCGGTCGGCTCGACATGCAGCGACTGCTGCGCGTGCTATTTCTCTTCATTGTCTGTATCGAATTGCTTGGCACGGCATTGCTGGCGTTGCAGTGGGTGCCGCAAATGGGCTGGTCGCGCGGCCTGTTCCACAGCTTCTTTCATGCGGTCTCGGCATTCAACAATGCCGGTTTCGGCCTGGAGTCGCACAGCCTGGCGGCCTACGTCGGCAATCCGCTGGTGAATCTTGTCATATCCGGCCTGTTCATTTCCGGCGGCCTCGGCTTTGCGGTGATTGCCGATTTGCGCGCGCGCAAACGTTTTCACGAGATGACGCTGCAAACCAAGTTGATGCTGGTCGGCACACTGGCCATCAACCTGATCGCGATGCTGGTACTGTTCGCGCTGGAGTATGGCAATCCCGATACGCTGGGTGCGTTGCATGGTATCGGCGCGAAGCTGTGGGCGAGCTGGTTTCAGGCGGTGGCACCGCGCTCGGCGGGTTTCACCACGATGGATGCGGCGCAACTGATGCCGGCTACCGCATTCTTCATCATGATCCTGATGTTCATCGGTGCCGGCAGCGGTTCGACCGGCGGCGGTATCAAGCTGACAACCTTCATCGTGTTGCTGGTGTCGACGCGCGCCTTCCTGCTGCAACAGCACCGGCCGGTATTGTTCGGTCGCAGCATCGATGCATCGATGACATTGCGTGCGCTGGCCGTCACGATGATCGCCGTACTGTGCGTGATCGCCGGTACGTTCCTGCTGATGCTGACGGAGAACGTCGGTTTTCTCGATGTGGCCTTCGAGGTGGTTTCCGCGGCATCGACCACCGGGCTGTCGCGCGGCCTGACGCCGACTCTGTCGACGGCCGGGCAGTGCATCGTGATGGTGCTGATGCTGATCGGTCGCGTCGGTCCGCTGACGCTGGCTTTCACGCTGGCCAATCCGCGCGGCGCGGATATCGAATACCCGGCCGGCCGCGTCAACATCGGTTGAAGGGTCACCAATCCTGAACTTGTCGAATGTATATCGAACGGACTTCGCCCGTGAACGGTATCGGCGGCAGAGTCGGCGCTGATACAATGAGGCGCTCTAAAGTCTTGAATCGCTCCGCATTTCTCTGATGTCTTCCTCCCCGAACAATGTCCACGGTCTGAACGCGCCGCAGCGCGAAGCCATCCAGTACATGGACGGCCCGTGTCTGGTGCTGGCGGGTGCGGGTTCGGGCAAGACGCGCGTGATCACGACCAAGATCGCGAGCCTGATCGAGGACCACGGTTACGATGCGCGCAACATTGCCGCGCTGACCTTTACCAACAAGGCAGCGCTCGAGATGCAGGAGCGTATCGCCAAGTTGCTGAAAGAGCCGAAGCAGGCCAGGCAGCTGACGGTCAGTACCTTTCACTCGCTCGGCGTCAAGATTCTGCGGCAGGAAGCGCAGGAACTCGGCTTGAAGGACCGCTTCTCGATCATGGACAGCGACGATTGTTTTTCGCTGGTGCAGGATCTGGCGGTGACGACCGACAAGCAGTTGATTCGTCGCATCCAGACCGCGATGTCATTATGGAAGAACGGCTTGATCGATCCGGACACGGCGTTGAAGCAGGCGAAGGACGAAGATGAAGCGCAGGCTGCGCGCATCTATCGCAACTACGTCGCCACACTGTCGGCTTATCAGGCGGTGGATTTCGATGATCTGATTCGCCTGCCGGTCGAGCTTTTCCGCAATAACGAACCGGTGCGCGACAAGTGGCAGCGCCGGTTGCGTTATCTGCTGGTTGACGAATATCAGGATACGAACACCTGCCAGTACGAACTGGTCAAGCTGCTGGTGACCGGCCTCGGCAAGAAGCCGATGTTCACGGCGGTGGGCGACGACGATCAGGCAATCTACGCGTGGCGTGGCGCGACAATCGAAAACCTGAAACAGTTGCAGGTCGATTTTCCCGATCTGAAAGTGATCAAGCTCGAACAGAACTATCGTTCCAGCACGCGTATCCTGCAGGCCGCGAACTCGGTCATCGCGAATAACCCGAAGCTGTTCGAAAAGGCATTGTGGTCCGAGCATGGCCTCGGCGACCCCGTCAAGGTGCTGGCGATGCAGGACGACGATCAGGAAGCGGAGCAGGTTGCGATCATGCTGTCGGCGCACAAGTTCGAACGGCGCGCGAAGTTTTCCGATTACGCGATCCTGTATCGCGGCAATCATCAATCGCGCGTGATCGAACAGGCGTTGCGCAAGGAACGCATTCCGTACACGATCTCCGGCGGCCAGAGTTTTTTCGACCGCGCCGAGATCAAGGACATCATCGCGTATCTGCGCCTGATTGCGAACGAGGATGACGATCCGGCGTTCATTCGTGCTGTCACGACGCCGAAGCGCGGCGTCGGTCAGTCGACGCTGGAGACACTCGGCGCATTCGCCGGGCAATGGCAGTGTTCGTTGTTCGAAGCCGTGTTCAAGGGCGGCCTTGAAGCGAAACTGGCCGAACGTCAGCTGACACCGCTGCGCGAGTTCTGCACCTTCATCAACAATCTCGAACATCACGCTCATCGTGAAGGACAGGCGGCCGCGCTGCTCGACGACATGATGAAAGAGATCAATTACGAAGCCTACCTGTACGACAATTTCGACGATCGGCAGGCACAGGCAAAGTGGCAGAACGTGATCGACTTCACGACGTGGCTGAAGGAAAAAGGCAGCGGCGGCAAGGACGGCACTGACGAACATCGCAGTCTGCTCGACCTGACGCAGATGGTGGCGCTGATGTCGATGCTGGAAGGCAAGGATGAAGAGCCGGATGCGGTACGCATGTCGACGCTGCACGCATCGAAAGGACTGGAGTTTCCGCACGTGTTTCTGGTCGGCGTCGAGGAAGGCATCCTGCCGCACAAGGGTGATCCCGATGCACCGGTCGAAACGCTGGGCGCACGCATCGAGGAAGAGCGTCGCCTGATGTACGTCGGCATCACGCGCGCGCAACGCTCACTGCATGTCACCTGGTGCAAGAAGCGAAAACGCGCGCGTGAGCATGTGCATTGCGATGTCTCGCGCTTCATCAAGGAAATGAAGCTGGATGAAGGCGATGCGGTGCCGACCGAAGATGAAATCATCACACCGCAGAATCGACTCGCGAACCTGAAAGCATTGCTGCAAAAACCCAAGGCCGCGTAAGACGGTTCGGCCGCCTGGCACTACGCGCGTGCATCACGATTGGACTGAATATGCCCGATACCTCCACCAACTGGATCAGGAAGCGTCTGCGTCACACGGCACGCATTTCGCGCCATTCGTTTCGCATTGCGATCTTTCTGGGCGGTGCCGTTTTTGTGGCGCTGTTTTCGCTGCTGTTCGCGGTCATCGCGGAGAAAATGCTCGCATGGAATCACGGCATCACGCAGGCATATTGGTGGAGTGCCTTGCTGATGCTGCCGCCTGCTTTTGCATTGATTCGCTGGCTGACGATCAGGCTCGCCCCTGAAGCGCGCGGCAGCGGCATTCCGCAAGTGATGGCGGCAATGAACATGCCGGTGTGTGCAGACCAGACGAGGCTGGTATCGATGCGCCAGGCCATGTGGAAGATCGTGCTGACCGCAGCGGGTTTGCTGGCCGGCGCATCGATCGGCCGCGAAGGCCCGTCGGTACAGGTCGGCGCGGCAGCGATGCTGGCATGGGGAAAATGGTGGCAGAAACGGCCGCGCCTTGGAATCGGTTTTCGTCCTGAAGCGTTGATTGCGGCCGGCGCGGCGGGTGGACTGGCGGCCGCATTCAATACGCCGCTGGCCGGCGTCGTGTTCGCCATCGAGGAACTGGGGAAGGGTAGCGTCGTGCGCTGGGACCGGCTGGTGATGTCAGCGGTGCTGGGCGCCGGCTTCATCTCGCTGGCGCTGGTTGGCAACAATCCCTACTTTCAGTTGAACGAAGCGATCCACATGATGCAGATTTCATGGCCGGCGGTCGTGGCGTGCGCATTGATCAACGGCGTGCTTGGCGGTCTGTTTGCCAAGGCGCTGCTCGCCGGGCCGTCGGCATGGATTCCCGCACGCCATCGCGCATGGCCGCAGCGGCATCCGATCTGGCTGGCGGCCATCTGCGGTTTGCTGGTTGCGTTGCTCGGCATGCTGACGGGCGGCGCAACCTACGGCACCGGTTACGAACAGGCCGCGGCCTTGCTGAATGGCGCACCCGGCGAACACGCACTGTTCGGTATCGCGAAGCTGGGCGCAACGATCTTTTCCTATCTGGCAGGCATTCCGGGCGGCATCTTCACGCCGTCGCTGGCGATCGGTGTGGGGATCGGGGACAATATCGCGCATCTGTTGCCGATGGCGGTCGATGTGCGACTCATCGCGTTGCTGTCGATGGCCGGTTTTCTCGCCGCGGCGACGCAGGCGCCGATCACGGCCACCGTCATCGTGATGGAAATGACGCGTACACAAGACGTGACGCTGATGTTGTTCGCGACGACATTGGCAGCGTCGTTCGTGTCACGACAATTTTGTCCGCGACCGTTCTATCACACGGTGGCGCGCAACTTCCGCCGCGAGGCAATGCATAAACATCAGGCCGCGCAACATGCGGCATCGGGAACGAACAAATGAACGAAGACCGCATTGTCGATATCGAGATCAAGCTGACGCGCCAGGAAGATCTCGTTGATACACTCAACAAGACTGTGTACGAACAGCAAAAGAAAATCGACGAACTGGAAGCGCTGTGCATGGCACTCGTGCATCGCGTCAAGGATCTGGTCGATGCCAGCCAGCAGACGCCTCTCAACGAACCGCCGCCGCATTATTGATTCATCAAGCGAAGAAACATGACGACACCAGAACAGGAGCAGCAAATGCTCCATGCCAAACTGAATATGGAAACATCGCAGATCGCGTGGTCAGAACTGCTGCGCTTTTTTGCCGGCGGTCACGTGATCGTCGTCAGTAACGATCTCGATCTGGTCGATGTGGCGGCGCGGTTTTCGATCGACGATACGGCCGCGGTACAGCAATGGCTGAGCGATGGAAAAATTGCGCGGGCGACCGACGAGCAGGCGCGTGCATGGCTGGAACCGGATGCGTTACTGTGGACAGTTGTCGCGCGGCCGTGGGTGCTGGTGCAGGAAAACAAGCCGGCGTGACGTCGCGCATACCGGTTGGACATACGCACATGACGAACGCATCGCAATCCGATCATCCGCTGCACGGGCAAACGCTGGAGAAGATTCTGCTGGCGCTGGTCGACCGCTATGGCTGGGAAGAACTGGGGCGCCGTGTCGACATTCGTTGCTTCAACATCGATCCGAGCATCAAGTCGAGTCTGACATTCCTGCGCAGGACGCCGTGGGCACGCAGTCAGGTGGAACAACTGTTTGTGGAAATGTCCGGCCGCTGAAGGCCGGACCGACTGCATTGCTTACAGCTTCGATTGGTGATGCACGGCGACCAGCAGTGTTGCCAGTGTCGACAGGACTGCGCCGAAATGTGCTTCCGGCTCCGTGTTGTCCCAGATGTAGTGCGCCATCACCGATTCAAACTCCTTGCTGCGCTTTTTCTGCGTGACATTGTGCGCGCGCGTGATGGCTTTCAGAAACTGGCGACGCATGTTCGGCAGGACCGGCATGTGTTCGCTGTCATCGAGAAACTCGAAGCCGCTCGGCATTGAATTTCCCTTGATCTGGAATTCCAGCCGTTCGAACACGGCGGGCGGCAGATCCTTCACCAGTTCGCAACCATCTTCATTCAGCTTCAGCACCATGCTGAAACCGGCAGGATAAATCACGTCCTCATCTTCGCGTTCCGACAGGAATACCGCGAGACGTAGCGAATAAGCGGCGAGTCGCGCATCTTCCTGACGACTGGTCCGGCTGGTGCGTGTTGCCGGCCAGAACACCAGGGTGCCGGGCGTGCTTTCGTCGTTGGGATCGGGGAAGAATTCGCAGACGATGTCATCTGCGCTATCGCCGGCAACGGACAGCATCTTCATGACGGGTGCGGCGAGGTCGTTGAGGATGGAGGCCGCGATCGCGCCGGTGGCGGCGATATCGGCGTTTGTCAGGTCTTCGACGATGTAGCCGGCGAGCGGTTTCAGTAAGGCGTTCGGGTCGAGCATGGGAGGTTTTCTCAATGAATTGTGTCGGAGTCGTTGCAATATAGCGTAAAGCTTGCAACGGCGAAACGGAAACATGCCGAAGAAGCGCCGTCAAATTGAATCGAGAAGTGCGTCTTGAATGAAGCAATGAATGTGAAGCAACGCACATTGCACGACAGACAGTATGAACTTTGAATGGAAGGCCAAGTCAGTAATAGGGCAAGCGCTGCCTGGCGTGTACGTTGTCGGGCAGCATTGATTTCGTGCGCAATGTTTGTGCCGGAATTTCTTCACAAGAAAAGGAGTTGCCATGACTAAATTACAAACCATGTTTGCAGGTGTTGCACTGGCGATGTTTTCGCAATTTGCTGCCGCGCAATCAACGGGTGTCACGACGGTGCCCGCCGCATCAGCGCCGCCTGCCGGCGATCCTGCATACACTGACCAGTCGCGTGCGAATCGCACCAACGACCCTTACGTGAAAAAACGCGTGCAAGTAAAAGAAGCAAAGCAGGAATACAAGGCTGACAAGGCCGCTTCCAAGGCGGAATACAAGGCTGACAAAGCTGCTTCCAAGGAGGAATACAAGGATGCTAAAAAAGCCGCCAAGCAGGAGCGCCGGGAAGCAATGCCGTTGGTGAAAGACCGCGGCGGCGCGCTGAATCCGGAAGCGACACCGGGCACACCGCGTAACTGATTTGCGTAATTGGTTTGCCGAGCCGGATATTTTCCGGCAGGCATGATGGCGCGCCGCTGCACGTCTGTGTAGCGGCGCGTTTTTTTTATTGCGCCGGTAAAATGCCTTCTTTTGCCGGTCCTTGTTGTGGCGTCTGCATCTTTCCGAAAAATCATCCATTGCGATTGCGACTGCTTTTACGCCGCGGTCGAGATGCGCGACGATCCCGCGTTGCGCGACAAGCCGATCGCTGTCGGCGGCCGGCCGGAGCAGCGTGGTGTGGTGGCAACCTGCAATTACGAGGCGCGCAAATACGGCGTGCGTTCCGCGATGGCGACGGCACAGGCGCTGCGTCGTTGCCCCGACCTGATTGTGCTGCCGCCGGCGATGGACAAATACCGGGTCGCCTCTCGTCAGATTCTTTCCATTTACCGCGATTACACCGAACTGGTCGAACCGTTGTCGCTCGACGAGGCCTATCTGGATGTGACACACGCTTCGGCACAGCGCAGCGCAACAGCGATTGCGCAGGAGATTCGCGAACGTATTTTTGAAACGGTCGGCATTACCGCTTCCGCCGGCATCGCGCCGAACAAGTTCATTGCGAAAATCGCCAGCGACTGGAACAAGCCGAACGGGCAGTTCGTCGTCAAACCGCAGCAGGTGGACGCCTTTGTTTCCGTGCTGCCGGTTTCCAAGCTGTTCGGTGTAGGCAAGGTTACTGCGGCACGCCTGAATCAACTTGGCGCAGAAACCTGCGGTGATTTGCGTACATGGCCGTTGCATGAATTGCTGCAGCATTTCGGCAAGTTCGGCGAGCGTTTGTACGATCTGTGTCGCGGCATCGACGAGCGCCCGGTCGATCCGAGCAGCGAGCGCAAATCGGTGAGCGTCGAAGAAACCTATTCGACCGATCTGCACGATCTCGACACGTGCCGGCAAGAGATGCGCGACCTGATCGCAAAACTGCATGCACGCGTGCAACGCGCACAGGCCGGCGATAACGTACACAAACTGTTCGTCAAGATTCGCTTTGCCGATTTTTCCCGAACGACGGCGGAGTGCGTGATGTCATCGATCGACGAGGCCACGATCGACAATCTGCTGGAAACGGCGTTTCAACGGCGACAGTTGCCGGTACGCCTGCTCGGCGTTGGAATACGCTTGAGCGAACAAAAGTCTGAGAAAGCAGACGAGCAGTTGCACCTGTTCGGCAGCGATCGCGAAACGGTGAACGACCTGTAAAACAAACAGCACATCCCTTGCGGCGATGCGCTGTCGAAAGTCACGGATAAATCAGTGGCCGGTCGAATCGCTGCGTCGATTTGCCTCGAACAGGAACCAGGTCCGCTGTTCGGTTTCGTCTATCCAGTTTTCAATCAGGCTGGCGGTGGCGATGTCGCGATGTTCATCGCAGACGTCGTGGGCTTCGCGCAGGCTGGTTGCCAGTTGCTTGTTGTCTTCCTGCAGTTCTGCCAGCATGTCGCCCGGCTCGACATATTCGGCGTCGTTATCGAGAATGCGCTGACGGCGTGCAATATCGCCGATCGAACGCAGGGTCGGCTGGCCGATCTTGCGAATGCGTTCCGCAATCAAATCCACCATTGCATAAATTTGTACCGCCTGTTCGTCCAGCAGCAGATGATAATCACGGAAATGCGGACCGCTCATGTGCCAGTGGAAGTTCTTGGTTTTCAGATAGAGCGCAAAGACGTCCGCCAGAACGTCGTTCATGGCCGCCGCGATATCGCGCGTGCCGGCTGTCTTCAGATCGCTTGGCGTTGCCAGGGTCGCGGTGCGACGGGCGGCGACACTGCCTTTGGCCTTGCCGGATTTGGCGGCGGGCTTCGCCGCTTTTGCTGCTTTCGTTGTTTTCATGGGAGTTTCTCCTTTGTTGGAAAACGATAGAGTCGATGGATGCCGGTAAGTTTCTGCGCAGGGCGCTTGTTGAAAAGATGGGACGGAGAAAAGAAATTGCAAGAGACAAAAAGCCCGGCGTCAGAGCCGGGCTTTTTGAATGTTTCTATTGCGGAGATGGGCAATTCGATCGACATGTCACTCGCCTTCTGTCGACGTACTTTCCTTGCCGTAGAACAGTTCACCGAGCTTGATGCGATCGCGGCCATTCTCGCGACGATGGCGGTTGGTATCGCGCAGTGAGTAGACGCAGCCGCAATATTCCTGCTGATAGAAATTCTCGCGCTTGGAGATTTCGATCATGCGCGCGGAGCCGCCTTTTTTACGCCAGTTGTATTCCCAGTAAAGCATGTCCGGATACTTGGCTGCTGCGCGCACGCCGCAGTCGTTGATCTGGTCCATGTTCTTCCAGCGCGAGATGCCAAGCGAACTGCTGATGACCGGAAACCCGTGTTCGTGTGCATACAGCGCCGTGCGTTCAAAGCGCATGTCGAAGCACATCGTGCAGCGAATGCCGCGCTCAGGTTCGTTCTCCATGCCTTTGGCGCGTTCAAACCAGTTGTCGGTGTCGTAATCGGCATCGATGAACGGCACGTTGTGCTTCTCTGCAAAGCGGATGTTTTCTTCCTTGCGCAGCAGGTATTCCTTCTCCGGATGGATATTCGGATTGTAGAAAAAGATCGTGTAGTCGATGCCGGACGCCAGCATGGCTTCCATCACTTCGCCCGAGCAAGGAGCGCAGCAGGAATGCAGCAAGACCTTGCCGGGTTTGGCCGGAAGGGGAATGGGTTCGCGTTTGAAGTCGGTCATGCTTTTGGTTCGTCAGAAAGGCGCGAATCGAGACGGTGCGCCAAGTCGTCATGGTAGCAGAAGCCATGCGCGGCGCGAGTTCGTCGCTCCTGAAGAAGGGGGAAAGCCGCCCTATATCCTGCGGAATGTCACAAATTACTGGAAATTTAACGTCTCTCTAATATAATGAGAATTATTCTCATTATTATTATTTGGCAAATCAATGGAAGTGTCTGCTGACTGGCAGCTCCTGCAGGAAGTGTTCGTTGCCCATCACGGGCAACTCAGAAGCATCGCGCTGAATATCGTGCGCCGTGCCGAACTGGCCGACGAGATCGTGCAGGAAGCCTACCTCAAGGTGGCGGGCAGCAATAGCGCGGCGCGCATCGACAAGCCGTTCTGCTATTGCTGTCAGATCGTTCGCAATCTGGCGATCGACAATTATCGACGGCACGCGATGGAATCGGGTTATCGCAAGTTCGATGTCGAAGTGGAAGAACTGGATGTACCGGGATATGCGACGCCCGAAAAAATACTCAGCGAAAAACAAATGTTGAAAGCCGTCGAGCAGGTTCTGGAAAACCTGCCTGCGCGAACGCGTCATGCTCTGGAGTTGTGCCGGCTCGACGACATGAGTCAGCGCGATGCCGGCCGCAATCTCGGTTGTTCCGCCACGCTGGTCAATTTCATGATCAGGGATGCGTCGAACGCGCTGCGCATCTGCAAACATTTTCTCGACGATTGAAAAAAGAGAGGCGCACTCATTCATCGAATAGTCAAATCACGTGGGTGATTTGTGACCGGATAACTGATTCATTAAAAAAGCACCAGCCAGCCGCAACTGTCAGCCAGTGTTTCATACCAAAAGGGGAAATACTGTGTTGTATAGGAAAACACCTATTGCGGCAGGCATCGCCTGTGCGGCAATGTCCGGACTTGTCCTTGCGCAGCAAGTCGATGTTCAAAAAGATTCCGGTAACGAAGCGGCACTTGCAACCACGACGCTGCCGGCGGTGCAAGTCACGGCAGTTCAGGACGCCATGACCGAAAAGTCCGGGTCATACGCGACCGGCGCTGCGACCGTCGGTTCGAAGATTCCTCAATCGCTGCGAGAGACGCCGTTCTCCGTCAGCGTCGTCACGCGTCAGCGCCTGGACGATCAGAACTTGACGACCATCGAAGACGCGTTGAAGCAGACGACGGGTGTCGTCATCCAGCGTTTCGACGGTGCAGGAAATTTCAATACGATTCAGTCGCGCGGTTTTGATATCGGCTCGATTCAACTTGACGGTATTCCGATCAGTCAGGACGGCAACTACGCAACCGGCTTCGATACCGCGATTTACGATCGCGTTGAATTGCTGCGCGGACCGGCAGGTTTGTTGCAAGGCGCGGGCGAACCTGGCGGTACGGTCAATCTTGTGCGAAAACGTGCGCAATCTCAATTTGGCGGCGGCGCCAATGTGCAGTACGGATCGTGGGATGCGCGACGAGCCGAAGTCGATGTGACCAGCAAGCTGAATGAATCCGGCAGTGTGCGCGGACGTGTTGTCGGTTTGACGGATAAGCGCGACTCTTTTGTCGATATTGTCAAAAGCGACAAATCCCTGTTTTATGGAACCGTGGAAGTCGATTTGACACCGCAGACAACCTTGTCGGTTGGTGCAACCAAACAGAAAATCAATGCGGTTCTCGACCAGGGCCTGCCCACATACGTGGATGGGAAACTGATTGATTTTTCGCGCTCGACATTTGCGGGGACAAATTCAAACGATCAAGACGCCGATAGCAGCGACATGTTCGCGGAACTGGAACACCATCTCGATAATGGCGGCTTGCTGAAACTGGTCGCACGACAAACGGATCGCTCAATGGAATATTACGGCGGCCGTTCAGCGGCACCGTGGGCCTATCCTTTGCTACCTTCCGATTCGTTCGGCTTGCAGACGTCGCATTTCAAGCGTGAAACACGTAATCGTAACGTGGACGCCTATGTGGTGACGCCATTTGAAATGGTTGGAAGACGACATCAATTATTGCTTGGGGCAAGTTATTCAACCGAAGAGGCTATGAGTGTGTCCAGAACGACACCAGCTCTTACACCTACTGTTGCGGGATTAAATAACCATGACATCACACTTCCCGCATTGCCGCTCGGCCCTTACAGCTCGGAAACAAAGCAAACGCAAAAAGGACTATACGGACAGATTCAACTGAAGCCGAGTGACAACTGGACGTTCCTTCTGGGCGGCCGGTTCAGCAAATATGAAACCGAAGCACGCAATCCGATTACAGGCGCGGAAGGAAAAGGCAGCAATCCAGGTACGAAATTTCAGCCGTTGGTCGCCGCACTTTATGAACTCGATAACCATTCTTCGTTGTACGCAAGCTATGCCGAAACTTTTGTCGGACAATCAAATCAAGACAAGGCCGGCAATATCCTGTCACCAAAAAGCGGTTCGCAGGTCGAGCTTGGCATCAATAGCGAATGGATGAACAAACGCTTGAATACGCATTTCGCGATATTCCAGATTATCGACAAGGACCGTGCAATAGCGGATGCGCCAAGTTCCACCACATTTGTGAATAGCGGCAAAGTACGAAGCCAGGGTTTTGAGGCGGAAGTCAGCGGCCAAGTCCGTCCGGGATGGGAGATAACAGCAGGCTACGCTTATACCGACCTGAAGACCCTGGAACAGGGGTCAACCAACGTGACGAATAATTTCAATGCAGTGACGCCAAAACACAATGTCAACCTGTGGACCAATCACACTTGGCAGGATGGGATGTTCAATCGCTGGAGTGCAGGAGCCGGTTTGAGGGCGATCAGCGGCATATATTCTCAACCGACAACAACTTCGGTACGCATTGATCAAGGCGGTTACATGCTGGTCGATGCACGAATTGGCTATCAGTTTGACCCAAAGACCACAGTCAGCTTGATGGTGACGAACCTGTTCGACAAGCATTACTATGAAAAAATCAGTTCGACATCGCGTCAGAACTTTTATGGAGAACCTCAGGCGTTCACGTTGTCCGTCAACAGAACTTTCTAGACGTGCAT
>NZ_DATMTD010000101.1:0-15199 GCF_035565035.1 Oxalicibacterium sp.
ACAGGAATCACAATCCTGGACTCTACCAACTGAGCTACGGCCACCATTGCATACGACTACAACTGCAATCTCCCCTGCAAACGCAGCGGAGTTCGAGATTATACAAACTTCGGGGCCTGCTGGCAAACCTTAATTAATTCCGGAATCGAGAGGCTTTTGCCTTGCAGGCGATCCTGCCTGCAGCCCGTGTTCAGGGCAAAATTTCGTTCACGGTCGGGGATTGCTGCAGTAGCGCGGAAAATGCATGTTCCAGTTGCGCCTTGCTGCCGGTGGTGAATGCCTGCAGCGAGCCGGGACGGGTTTCGAAGCGTTGCAGGCCGCGCTGCTGCAACAGCCGCTCAAGCTGGCGTGAGACGGCTTCGCCGGTATCGATAATGGTGATGGGTTGTGTGCTTTCGCGCCGGGCGATGGCTTCGATCTGAGGCTGGACGAACGGATAGTGCGTGCAACCGAGCGCGATGGTATCCGCGCCGCCGTGCAGAATGGGCGTCACGTAACGCTCCAGCATGGCGACGGTTTCCGGCGAGGACAGTTCGCCTTTTTCTATTTTTTCCACGAGGCCGACGCAGGCCTGCGTCAGGAACGACACGCCGGTGGCTTCTGTGATCTGGTCACGCAGCGCGATGAAGCGGCTGCTGGCAAGTGTGCTGGCAGTGGCAAGTACGCCGCCGATGCCGCTTTTGCTGAAAACCGCCGCCGGTTTCAAACCAGGTTCCACGCCTACCACGATCAGATCCGGATGCTGCTGGCGCAATGCCTCGATCGCAGCCGCGGTCGCCGTGTTGCAGGCGACGACAATGGCCTTGATGTTCTTCGCAAGCAGGAAGTCGGCAATCGCCAGCGTGCGTGCAACGATCTGCGCATCGCTCTTGCCGCCATACGGCGCATGGCCGGAATCGCAAAAGCACAGCAGATGTTCGGACGGCAGTCGGGCCTGTACGTGGCGCAATACGGAAAGCGCGCCGACGCCGGAATCGAATATCCCGATCGGTGCTTCGGCCGCATCCTGATCAGGAGTGGTGGAGAAACTCACGTTGTATGGTTGTGCAGGTTCGAAGGATCAGTTGCTGGTCACCGGAATATCGTTCAAGCGAATCTTCTCGATCTTCTCTTTCCATTCTTTCGGTCCGGTCGTGTGTACCGATGTTCCGTTGGAATCGACGGCAACCGTCACCGGCATGTCCTTTACGTCGAACTCGTAGATCGCTTCCATGCCGAGATCGGCAAAGCCGAGCACCTTCGAGGTCTTGATTGCTTTCGACACCAGATATGCCGCGCCGCCGACCGCCATCAAATACGCCGATTGATGTTTCTTGATCGCCTCGATCGCGGTCGGGCCGCGTTCTGCCTTGCCGACCATGGAGATCAGGCCGGTTTGCGCCAGCATCATCTCGGTGAATTTATCCATGCGCGTTGCGGTGGTCGGGCCAGCCGGACCGACGACTTCATCGCGCACCGGATCGACCGGGCCGACGTAATAAATGATGCGATTGGTGAAATCGACCGGCAGTTTTTCGCCTTTCGCCAGCATGTCTTGAATGCGCTTGTGCGCAGCGTCACGACCGGTCAGCATCTTGCCGTTCAACAGCAGGGTTTGACCCGGCTTCCACGAAGCGACTTCTTCCTTCGTCAAGGTGTTCAGATCGACGCGCTTGGATTTTTCGGTATCCGGCATCCAGTTCACATCCGGCCAGTCGGACAGCGACGGCGGATCGAGATACACCGGGCCGGAACCATCCAGCACGAAGTGTGCGTGACGCGTCGCCGCGCAGTTCGGGATCATCGCGACCGGCTTCGATGCCGCGTGCGTCGGGTGCATCATGATCTTCACATCCAGCACGGTGGTCAGGCCGCCGAGACCTTGCGCGCCGATGCCGAGCGCGTTGATCTTGTCGCACAGTTCGATGCGCAATTCTTCTGTCTTGTTTTGCGGGCCGCGCTTTTTCAGTTCGTACATGTCGATGTCTTCCATCAACACTTGTTTCGCCATCAGCATCGCGCGTTCTGCCGTGCCACCGATGCCGATGCCGAGCATGCCCGGCGGGCACCAGCCAGCGCCCATCAACGGCACGGTTTGCATGACCCAGTCGACCAGCGAGTCGGACGGATTGAGCATCACGAACTTGGATTTGTTTTCGGAGCCGCCGCCTTTGGCCGCGACCTGCACGTCGATGGTGTCGCCCGGCACCAACTCCATGTGCACGACCGCGGGTGTGTTGTCCTTGGTGTTCTTGCGCTCGAAATGCGGATCGGCCACGATCGATGCGCGCAGCGTGTTGTCCGGATGGTTGTACGCGCGACGCACGCCTTCATTGACCGCATCGGTGATCGAGCGATCGCCGAAGCCTTCGAGCTTCACGTTCATGCCGATTTTCAAAAACACGTTGACGATGCCGGTGTCCTGGCACAGCGGGCGCTTGCCTTCCGCACACATGCGCGAGTTGGTCAGGATCTGCGCAATCGCATCCTTCGCAGCCGGGCTTTGTTCCGACTCATACGCGCGCGCCAGATGCTGGATGTAATCCTGCGGATGGTAATAGCTGATGTATTGCAACGCAGCGGCAACGGATTCGATCAGGTCGTCTTGTTTGATGATGGTCATGGCAGTTTCGGCTAGAAATGTGGGACGAAAATCAGGGAAGTCGGTGAACGGACTCGGCTAGTGTGATCAGTGGGATTTGTTCAACGCGTGGGTATCGGCCATGATGCGGTCGGCGTAGGCAATTGCAATCGCCGACAGCAGGAACACCAGATGGATCGCCGTTTGCGCGATCAGCGTCTTCGCATCGTAGGCTTGCGCATTGATAAAACTCTTCAGCAGATGGATCGACGAGATGCCGATGATCGCCGTTGCCAGTTTGACCTTCAGCACAGACGCATTCACGTGCGACAGCCATTCCGGCTGGTCGGGATGGCTCTCCAGATTCATGCGCGAGACGAATGTTTCGTAACCGCCGACGATTACCATGATCAGCAGGTTGGAAATCATCACCACGTCGATCAGGCCCAGGACGACCAGCATGATCGTCGTTTCGGTCAGTGTGTCCGGACGTGCTGCGCCGGGAATCGTGACAACGTCGAGGATGTGTTTCAGCGAATCAGGGCTGCCAAGCACGGCGCCGATCAGTACCGTAAGCTCTACCCAGAAGTGATAAACGTACACGCACTGCGCCAGGATCAGCCCGAGATACAATGGCAACTGCAGCCAACGCGTCGCAAAAATGAAGTTTGCCAGTGGATGGATTCGCTTGGGAACCATGGTGTTTTCGTGATCCGGAGAAGATTTCATGAGAGGCGCAGAGTCGGCGAGGGAATAAACGGAATGTGCGCATTTTACACGGGCATGTCCGCTTTCGCGGGAGTCTGCGTACGTTGCCGGTGGCCGTTTGAATGAATATTTTGCAGCGATCGCGGCAGGAATTTGCTGTAAGTTGCGCTGTGCGTTTTGCAGTAAGTTTTGTGTAAGGCCTCAGTAAGCGTAAAAGCTTATTGTGAGCAGCAAACAAAATCCGTAACCGGAGGAGAACATGTCGGACATCGAGAGTTTCAAGCAAGAGGCGCGCGTCTTCAATCCGCCCGCCGATTTCGTCGCCAACGCGGCCATCAGCGGCATGGATGCCTACCGTGCAATGTGTGCGGAAGCGGAAGAAGATTACGAAGGTTTCTGGGCGCGCCTGGCCCAGCAGAACATACAGTGGACCAAACCGTTCACCAAACGACTCGACCAATCCAACGCGCCGTTCTATAAATGGTTTGAAGACGGCGAGCTGAACGTTTCCGCCAACTGCCTCGACCGCCATCTGCACAACGGCAATGCCGACAAGACCGCGCTGATTTTCGAATCGGACGACGCCAAGGTCACGCGCACGACATACAAGGAACTGTACGATCGCGTCTGCAAGTTCGCCAACGGTCTCAAATCGATCGGGGTGGAGAAGGGCGATCGCGTCGTCATCTACATGCCGATGTCTGTCGAAGGCATTTCCGCCATGCTCGCGTGCGCACGCATCGGTGCGACGCACTCCGTTGTGTTCGGCGGCTTCTCCGCCAAGTCGCTGCAGGAACGCATCATCGATGCCGGCGCAGTCGCCGTGCTGACCGCGGATTGCCAGGTACGCGGCGGCCGCCAGTTGCCGCTCAAATCCATCGTCGACGAAGCGCTCGACATGGGCGGTTGCGACACGATTCGCAAGGTCGTCGTCTACCAACGTACCGGCGCAGACATCAACTTTGTCAAGGACCGCGACATCTGGCTGCACGATCTGGTCGAGAAGCAATCGACAGAATGCGCGCCGGTCGCCGTCGGCTCCGAACATCCGCTTTTCATTCTTTACACATCGGGCTCCACCGGGAAGCCGAAAGGCGTGCAGCACTCGTCCGCCGGTTATCTGCTGTGGTCGATGCTCACGATGAAGTGGTCGTTCGACATCAAGCCGGAGGACATCTACTGGTGCACCGCCGATATCGGCTGGATTACCGGTCACACCTATGTTGCCTACGGTCCGCTCGCCTGCGGCGCAACGCAGATCGTCTTCGAAGGCGTGCCGACCTATCCGAACGCCGGCCGTTTCTGGGATATGGTCCAGCGTCACAAGATCAGCATCTTCTACACCGCACCGACCGCGATCCGCTCGTTGATCAAGGCGTCCGAAGCCGATCCGAAAACGCATCCGCGCGAATACGATCTCTCCAGTCTGCGCCTGCTCGGTTCCGTCGGTGAACCGATCAATCCCGAAGCCTGGATGTGGTACTACAAGAACGTCGGCGGCGAACGCTGTCCGATTGCCGATACCTTCTGGCAGACGGAAACCGGCGGTCACGTCATCACGCCGCTGCCGGGCGCAACGCCGATGGTACCGGGCTCCTGCACGCTGCCGCTGCCGGGCATCGCCGCTGCCGTCGTCGATGACGCCGGTCACGATCTGCCGAATGGAAAAGGCGGTCTGCTCGTCATCAAGAAGCCGTGGCCATCGATGATCCGCAACATCTGGAACGACCCGGACCGTTTCACCAAGAGCTACTTTCCGCAGGAACTGGGCGGCACGACCTACCTCGCAGGCGACGGCGCGATCCGCAATGAAGAAACCGGTTACTTCACAATCACCGGTCGCATCGACGACGTGCTCAACATCTCCGGCCACCGCCTCGGCACGGCAGAAATCGAGTCCGCACTTGTCGCGAATCCGATCGTGGCCGAAGCTGCCGTCGTCGGCAAACCGGACGACACAACCGGCGAATCGATCTGCGCCTTCGTCGTCCTCAAGCGTTCGCGTCCGGAAGGCGACGACGCCAAAGCGATTGCCAAGGAATTGCGCGACTGGGTCGCCAAGGAAATCAGCCCGATCGCAAGACCGCGCGAAATCCGTTTCGGCGACAACCTGCCGAAGACCCGCTCCGGCAAGATCATGCGCCGCTTGCTGCGCGTGATCGCCAAAGACGAAGAGATCACGCAGGACATCTCGACACTGGAGAATCCGGCGATTCTGGAGCAGTTGAAGCAGGCTCAATAAGCAGAAGATGGAAGAAAAAAGCCGCCGTTTGATACGACGGCTTTTTCATTTATGGCAACACCATGTTTAGGGCAATAAACATGGTTTAGTGTTTTACTAAACTTTTGCTATAATCTGCGGCTTCGCCAAATCCATCGGCGAACCGAATCAGGAGAGATGGATGAGTGGTTTAAGTCGCACGCCTGGAAAGCGTGTGTAGGTTCATAGCCTACCCGGGGTTCGAATCCCCGTCTCTCCGCCAGAATACAAAAGCCCGCTTATGCGGGCTTTTTGTTTTAGAGGTGAAAAGCAAGCTGATAGCTAGCTCGCGAGGGATTCAAAGGTTGTGCTTGCAAGCACGGATGGCTGTCCTAGGCAAGCATAGCTAGATGAATCAATGCAGCAAAGAGTCGTTGCCACCGAGGGGCAGGTAAATCTACTTTTGCCGGATGCAGATTAAGTTTCCGAATCGTTGTCAGGAGCCTTGAAAAGATCGTTAGCTTGCAGAGCAGTTACTTTCTTTTTTACCGTAGAGCGACGTCCGGAGAACTCTTCCTCAATGTTGTCGCGGTAGTAGCTCCATGCCGAACCTGAAGTGGACAGCTTGCGCCAAACCTCTACGCCAACACCTAAGTAATCGATCGCCGTCCCATCTTCCAATTCAACTCGCAAATTGCGCTCGCGTGTGTCGTATCCAATGGCGCGCAGTTTGCCGGCATTGACCTTTTTCATTTCCATGATTTTCTCCGTTGTCTCGCAATTCGCCCTTCGGAATAGTCTTCCTGGCAATAAAGGGAAAACCAAGAAAGCAGAAATCCAGTTGCTATTGTTAGCCAGTCGTTGCGACAACTTCATGCGTGCATTCCGACCATGTGATCGCTTTCTTGTTGCTAAGCATATCAGTCTCTATGGAAATTGCCGGGAGGGAAATTGCCATACACGGTAGGGATTGTCGCGACGTGAACAAGTGCCGGTGATGTGTGACTGCACGGAAGAGTGCTGGTTCGATAACGATAATCCGACCTTGCTTGCAGGAATAACGGCGCTTCCATCATTCGACATGCCGGCACCTCGCGCCGTACGATGAGCATGCCTCGCGGTCTGGCAGGCGACACGCAGGATGGTCGTGCGTCGCGATACGGAAGAATGTGTTTGCCGATTTCAAGGGTGAGGAACCGACGTACGTAATCGTGTTTGCAACCTAAAAAACATCCAGCCGATAACCAATGCTTTGCACTGGCCTTAGCGTGGCGTTGTGTGCCATATCGATAGAGAGTTTTTTTCGTACTTGAGAAATATGGGTATCAAGCGTTCGCGAAGTGAGCGGTATTTCGTGCCGCCATACTAATTCAGCGATTGTTCGTCGCAAGACTGTTTGTCCGGCATTGCGAAATAACAAGGCCGCGATAGCAAACTCCTTTGGTTTTAACAGAACGGGCTGCGAATCGAGTTGTACGATCTTTCGAGAAAGATAAAAACGGTATGGTCCGATTTCGAACATGTTTGCGTCATCCGCCTCGCGATTCACCCGGATTTTGTATCTTCTAAAGAACGATTGCAGCCGCGCGGTAAATTCGGGAAGACGAATTGGTCTGACGGTGTAGTCGTCAGCACCGGCATACAAGCCTGCAAACACCTGTTCGTCGTATGAGTCCCCGGTTAATAACAAAACGAACGGCTGCCGCGGGTCAACGGTTTTGACCCAGTCCAATATGTTCAAGCCCGTAACATCAGGAAGAGACCAGTCAAGAATAATAAGGTCGAACCATGGCGGACATGATGCGTCCATAAAAGACTTTCCGGTCTTATAGAGATGGCCCACATGACCAGACTCTTCAATAATCCTGAGAAGAAGCCTTGCTTCGTTTTCGTTGCTATCGATGATTGCGATTTTCATGGCAGATGACATGGCCATGAGACTACGGTGTCCATGATGAGTTCTGCATTTCCACGACGCAATCGGTAGAACGGTATCTTCGTCGGTCTAACAACGACATATAACGACGTGTACACGCGTGGTCAAAGCGGCTTGTCGTATTGAGGATACGTCCAATGAAAAATAAATCCGTATGTTTGAAACCGCACAAAAGAAAAATAATACGGTGCACTAATCTTCTGGAAAGCCGCGCAGATCGTTGCCGGCAGCGATCGATGTTTCGGTCGACTTCTTCATTCAGAATCCGGAGATCAGGCATGTCGAACAAGCGTTATGTTGGTTCTGTAAAACAATCCCTCGGTAAATTTGGTGGACGCGCATTGGTGCAGTGCACATCGTTATTCGGTCTTTGCATGACAGCGGCTGTGCCTGCATTTGCCGATCCATCACCGGCGCTTGATCGAGTCAGTGTTTCCGTCGGGGCATTCCGTGCAGAGCCGACGTTCAATGCCGGTGTCGATACGCCGTATGGCAGCGTCGACACGCCAGATCGCAGACACAGCGATGTGACGATTCCGCGAGTGCGGGCCGATATTCTGCTGTTCGACAGCCAGGGTATTTCATTCGATTACTACCGTTACGACCGATCGTATGACTTCGGCGTATCCGGCGGGTCGACCATTAATGGCGAGCCGGTTACAGGTAGCGCAACGTTCAGTTCCGACGTCAAAATCGATTTCGCGCGTCTGGCCTATAAATGGTGGATCGGCAGCGGCAATAGCGTGTTCGGTATCGGCCTGGGTGGCGCGTATTACCGCGCAGATATTTCCGGTAGCGTCCGCGGCACGGTATCGACACCAAGCGAAACCTTTACGGATGGCGTGTCGGATCGCTATACCGACGATGCGGTCGCGCCGTTGATCGAACTTGCGTGGCGTCACGCCTTTACGCCGGATCTGCGCATGTATGTGGAAGCGTCGGGCGTGAAGAAGAATGGCGGCACGCTGGAAGGTCATATCTACAACGGCAATATCGGCCTTGAGTGGTTCCCGTGGCATAACATTGGTCTGGTGGCGGACTACGGGGTATCGCGCGTCAAGCTGGAGCGTAACGGCAGCGACTCGACTGCCGATCTGGATATTCGCTTCAAGGGGCCGTCGTTGTTCCTGAAGGCGCGCTTCTGATTAAATGGTGACGCTATGGGGATGAAAATCCCGAGTCGCCTTTGCATGTTGGATGTGGGAATGGCGGGGAGCAACTGCACTCTACAAGGATCCCATCATGGAACTCCAGGAGCTTTACCGTGGTCGCCTGATCGATCACATTCAACTGGTCGTTGCCGACCTGGTTGCATCACGGGCTTTCTACGGAGCGGTCTTTGATGTTCTGAAGATTCCGATCAATGACGAAAGCGCCGGGTTTTTCTGGGCGGACGAATTTGTCGTTTCGACGGCGGATAGCGAAGCGGCCCAAGGCGAATTGACCGGCCGCCATCACGTGGCGTTTCAGGCGAAGAACAGGGAAATGGTTGACCTGTTTTACAAACAGGCGTTAGCGCATGGCGGCAAGGACAACGGTGCACCGGGCGAGCGCCCATATCATCCCGGGTACTACGCTGCATTCGTGATCGATCCGGACGGCAACAACGTTGAAGCGGTCTACCATGGCGAAGCAAAGCAAAGTGCGGACGCCATTCGGATCACTTTTTAATAGACGCGCGATCAAGGCCTGCTCTGCGGGCTTTGATCAATTGGCCGTCAATGCCGGCCGCATGCATGCCCAGTCGAGCAACAACGCAATCACGCCAGCGCCAAACGCTGCCTGCCCGGATGGCGGCCATCCAGCGCAGTTCTTCGCCACAACGATGGAACGGCGCACATTTCGTTCGCATCCGCATTAGTGGTATCCCTCCCCATGCTTGACCTTGCCGCGAAATACGTAATACCGCCAAACCGTACACATCCTATGTTCCTGGGACGATTTGCCGCATTGGCGAACGAGCAAGGGAACGCTCTGGCAATGCACTTCAAGTTTGCAAAATGGTACGAATGGAATACAACATTTTGCAAAAATGTGTGTCACGAATTACGTGTTTTCGCGCTCTGCGGGTCGGCCCTTCGATACACGACACGATCTTTAACATTGCTCCTGACAAATCTATTTAGGATTGCGAACGTACTTTTTCCCGGAGGTAATAATCGGGCTTGAGTACAAGGGAGCAGTTAAATGAATGAAGGAAGAATCGTGAATACAAATACGCTCTCCCATGGAGAGACGGAAGTTCTGTCGTTCAGGCTCGGCAGCGAAGAATACGGAATAGATATTCTGAAAGTACAGGAAATAAGAGGGTACGAAGCGGTGACTGCAATGGCGAACAGTCCCGATTACCTGAAGGGTGTGATCAATTTGCGTGGTGTCATTGTCCCGATCGTGGACATGCGTATCAAATTCAACATCGGCAATTCATCGTACGACCAGTTCACTGTCGTCATCATCCTGATGATTGGTGAGCACACCATTGGCATGGTGGTGGACAGTGTTTCCGATGTTGTTCCGTTGAAGGCCGACCAGATCAAGCCCCCTCCGGAAATGGGCTCGATCCTTGCCGCTGAATATCTGAAAGGCCTGGGCACGCTGGATGAACGCATGCTGATATTGCTCGACATCGACAAGCTGATGTCGTCAACTGAAATGGGATTCGCCCCCGAACTCAAGCACGCAGCCTGAAGCGACATCGCTTCGTACGCAATCTCACTAATCCCTTGATATGTATCCGTCATGTGACGGATCGGGGAACTGTTGTCTGAAAATCAGGAATAAATGATGTTTAAAAACATGAAAGTAGGAACAAGGCTCATCACGGGTTTTCTAGTGATCTCGATTCTCGGCGCCATCGTCGGCGGCATCGGCATCCGCAATATGAGCATCATCAATGACAAGGCTTCGGAGATGTACCAGAAGGAATTGCTGGGCGTCTCTTACGTCAAGGAGGCCAACATCAATCTTATCTACATGGGCCGCGCGTTGAGTAATTCGCTGTTGTCTTCCACACCGGAAGAACGCAAGCGCTTCTCGGCAAGAATCGAATCGTCGCGCCAGGCCTTCAAGATGAATATGGACAAGGCTCGCCCGCTGTTCTATTCGGACGAGGGTCGAAAGCTGATGACTGATTTCGATGCGAAATATGCGGAATTCGAAACCATGCTCGTCGATTTGACGAAGAAGGTCGAAGCCGAACCATTGCAGGAAAACAGCCCGGTGGTGAAATATTTCTTTGGGACCTTCCGCGACAAGGTGAATGCGATCGATGATCTGATGACCGGTCTTGGAAAAATGAAGGAACAGAATGGTGCGGAAGCGGATCAACTGACCACCGATCTGTACGAGACAAGCCGGACCTACATGATCATTCTAGTGATCGGCAGCGCGCTCGCCGGACTTGCACTGGGCGTGTTGATTACCCGCTCCATTACCCGCCCGCTGGATCGCGCCGTGACGGTTGCACAGACCGTGGCGTCCGGTGACTTGACGAGCAACATTATCGTGGACTCGAAAGACGAGACAGGCAAGCTGCTGTCGGCGCTGAAGGACATGAATACGAACCTTGTAAAAATCGTCGGAGAAGTCCGTAGCGGGACGGATACGATTGCGTCCGCGTCCAACCAGATTGCAACGGGTAACCTGGATCTGTCGTCACGTACCGAAGAACAGGCCAGTTCGCTGGAAGAAACCGCTTCTTCGATGGAGGAGCTGACTTCGACCGTAAAACAGAACGCGGACAATGCGCGTCAGGCGAACCAGCTCGCCGTATCGGCATCGGAAGTTGCAGAGAAAGGCGGAGCGGTTGTATCTCAGGTGGTCGAGACCATGAATTCGATTACCGAGTCCTCGAAGAAGATCGTCGACATCATCGGCGTCATCGACGGCATCGCTTTCCAGACGAACATCCTGGCATTGAACGCCGCCGTTGAGGCAGCGCGTGCCGGCGAACAAGGCCGAGGCTTTGCCGTCGTCGCCAGCGAAGTACGCAATCTTGCGCAGCGCTCGGCTGCAGCGGCAAAGGAAATCAAGGGATTGATCGACACATCCGTGGAGAAGGTCGACGCCGGCAGCAAACTGGTTGGCGAAGCGGGGACCACAATGGGCGATATCGTCGATAGCGTCAAACGCGTTACCGACATCATGGCGGAGATCACCGCTGCCAGCCAGGAACAGACGGCCGGTATCGAACAGATCAATCAGGCCATTTCGCAAATGGACGAGGTCACGCAGCAAAATGCCGCACTGGTCGAGGAAGCTGCCGCTGCATCGCAATCGATGCAGGATCAGGCCGGCAAGCTGACCGAGGTCGTGAGTGTATTCAGGTTGTCTGCCGCGAACGATGCAGGTTCGCCGCAGGTGGTGCACGCAACGACCAGGGCTGCCGTTTTGCCGTCCGCTCAACGTCCTGCCCCATTGCCGAAACCGGCATGGCCGGCACAACGGCAACTCGCCGCGGTTGCCGGCGCAAGTACAGATTGGGAAGAGTTCTAATCTTCCTCACGGCTGAGTAACGTGAATAAGGTGAATAAGGTGAACAAGGCGAGTAAGCCGAGTAAGCCCAAAAAAAGCCTTGCCGTCGACGGCAAGGCTTTTTTATTTCAAATAGCCGGCGGGTCGGTTTCTCGTGCGAGTTCCTTGTGCGCGGTCATCGCCTTGATGAAGGCATTAAGGGCGGTGTCTGTTTTTTTCTCGTCGATTCCCACAATAGAAGCGTCCTTGTCGCCGGAAGGAAGCGTCGGTGTAATGCCCGCTTTCTCCAGCAACGACTGCGCCGCACCCATCGCCATGATGGGCTTGCAATGGCGGTATTGATCCTTGATGAATTCGAGAACCTGTCCGTCCTTGATGAGTGTTGCGACCGATTCGGCGCCATCGGGAATGGCAACCGCATCGTACAGGACGGACGGACCCGCTTCGACCGAAATTTCTGCATGCAGGGTTTCTGCATCCGTTGCGGGTACTTCGCCCAGGGTGATGCCGACGAAGCGAGGTACCGCGCCGCTATCCAGCAGAGTGGTATAGATCGACCTCGCCATGGCACCGTCCACGCCGGGTGCGATCAGGATCGCCACACGTCGCGTTTTGATGTCCCTGGCTGGATAGGACATCATCGATAAAGCGGGCGACGGCTCATAGGTATGTGCCGGTAACGGCGAAATGTTCGGCGCAGGCGGCGGTACTGGAAAGCCGAGTCCGCGCGCCACGCCTTCGGCGAGCGTGCTGTCGACGTTTGCGAGCAGAGAAACCACGCGCTCGCGAATGGCCTGCGTTTGCACGCGTGTCAGTTCGAAGCGGAACGCCTTGATGATGTGATTCTGTTCTGCAGGGGACTGGGATTTCCAGAACAGATTGGCTTGTGAATAATGGTCGGCAAATTTCTCCGGTTTGCCACGCACCTTATCGGCGGCAACCGGTTCGGGGTAGCTGGTAAAACCTTTCAGACTGCCGGCCTGGAACGGACAACCGCCTCCGAGGGAATTGGGCTCGTAGGAAACACGGCCGCGTGCGATGGCCTGACGATGCATGCCGTCGCGTTGATTGTTGTGGATCTGTGCGATGGGTGCATTGATCGGAATTTCATGGAAGTTCGGACCGCCGAGGCGCGTGATCTGGGTATCCACATAGGAGTGGATGCGTCCCTGCAGTAACGGGTCGTTTGAGAAGTCGATGCCGGGGACGATGTGCGCGGTACAAAACGCCACTTGTTCGGTCTCCGCGAAAAAGTTGTCGGGATTGCGGTTGAGGACAAGTTTGCCGACCGGGATGACGGGCACCATTTCTTCCGGCACGATTTTGGTTGGATCGAGAATGTCGAATTCGAATTCCTCTGCCTGCTCTTCGGAAAAAACCTGCAAGCCCAGTTCCCATTCGGGATAGGCACCGGCTTCGATTGCTTCCCACAGATCGCGGCGATGGAAGTCCGGATCTGCACCGGAAATCTTGACAGCCTCGTCCCATGCCAGTGCGTGCGTGCCGGCGGTCGGTGTCCAGTGGAATTTGCAGAAGACGGCTTCGCCTTCGGCGTTGATCAGGCGGAAGGTATGCACGCCGAACCCCTGCATCATGCGATAGCTGCGCGGAATGGCGCGATCCGACATTTGCCACAGCAACATGTGGGTCGATTCAGGCATCAGCGAGACGAAATCCCAATAGGTGTCATGGGCGCTGGATGCCTGCGGCATGGCAAAGTGCGGCTCGGGTTTGACGGCGTGTACCAGGTCGGGAAATTTCATCGCATCCTGAATGAAGAAAATCGGCATGTTGTTGCCGACCAGATCCCAGTTGCCTTCATCCGTATAGAACTTGACGGCAAAGCCCCGAACGTCGCGCGCGGTATCTGTCGAACCACGCTCGCCGGCCACTGTGGAGAAGCGAACAAATACCGGTGTCTGCTTGCCGTCTGCGGCAAACGGTGCAGCCTTTGTCAGCGGCGTAAGCGCCTTGTAGCATTCAAAGTAACCATGCGCAGCAGAACCTCGTGCGTGGACGACGCGCTCGGGGATACGTTCATGATCGAAGTGCGTGATTTTTTCACGAAGAATGAAATCTTCTAAAGCGGTCGGCCCGCGCAGGCCGATTTTCAGCGAGTTCTGATTGTCTGCAATGGCGACGCCCTGATTGGTCGTCAGATGCCGATCGCCGGAATCGACGCGTACACGGTCGAGCGAGTCGATTGTCGCATTCACGCCTTGTGGCGGCTTGCCTGATCCGACTTTTTCCGAAGCGTTACTTTCCGTGACTGTGCTCGATGTGACCACGGCCGAGGGCGGTTTGGCGGTTGCACCTTGCGGAGGATGATAGGCTGCATCGCCTATTTCTGCCGGCTTGTTCGGGTTGCTGGGCATCGCGGACGAGAGGGCTCCTGTGCCAACGACTTTCTTCAGCAAATCGGCAGGCGCGGCTTTTGTCGGTGTTGCGCCTGGCGCTTTTCCGGTCGAGGGGCCGGACACTGTGGCCATTACAGATCCACTGCTTTCAGGAAATTTTGGGGTGGGCATGGTTTCTCTCGTAAGGTGAAGGAGACACTCTGGTCAAGTGGACATTAATCCTTACGGAGGATAGAGGTGCTGTTGGCAAGCGGATATCAGACATTGCGCTGTTCCGGTGTAGGAGAGCGCTTCGCCGATGTGAATCGGCGGGAAACCTGAATGAAAAAAGCGTTCCTTGAAAGCTTTGTCGCGGGGGGCTACGGGCGAAGTTGAAGAGCGATGGCGCTGATCTCATGAACCGGCGCGATGGAAGAATCGTCGTTATGCGGGGGATGAACAGCAAGGCAGGTTCGGGCACCAAGCCTACGTCACGGTCTGATTTACCTTCGTTGCAACAGGATTGGTGCAGTTGGAGGCGCTATTTCACAATTTTTAACGTTTTCCCACACAAATTCAGGAATATCCCTACATAAATTAAAAACGCAGAGTGCCATAATCATCGGCATCTCATGAAAAAATCGATCCTGTTAATTGAAGATGAAGTAGACGCTCTTGCCTTGCTCGAAATGTACTTCGAGTTGCAAGGGTTCGAGGTCCTCTGCGCGCGCGATGCGCTGGAGGCGTGGGAACTGCTCGAACGTCGCCGCCCGTCGATCATCTTGTCCGATTACCTGATGCCGAAGATGAACGGGATCGAGTTTTGCGAGAAGCTGAAGGGAAATCCTCCGTATGCGGACATCCCTTTTATATTGATGACCGGAACGCCGCATTTACCGGATTGTGCACTGCCTGACGCGGTGTATCGAAAGCCGATGCGGCTCGAGAAATTACTGCAGGATCTGGAGCGTCTGATGGACGACAAT
>NZ_DATMTD010000102.1:0-17853 GCF_035565035.1 Oxalicibacterium sp.
TTGAGATTTCAATTGACATGATTAGGGCTGCCGCCTATGTTGAATACAGAGGAATCCGATTTCATATCACTAGTTCAATTCCTGCCGAGGGGGAAATTGGAGTTAATAATATAGGTCGTATCCTCATAATGATCATAACTCCCAGAGGAGATCGTCATGCTAAATATTCTGATCCCGGTAGATGGTTCGCGCAGTGCTTTAAGGGCGGTTGAATACGTTGTGCAATATCGCGCCGTTCATGATGAAGTGCTCAATGTGAATCTGACGAATATTCAGCCGCGTTTGCCTAGACATATCACACGGTTTGCATCATCTGCGAATATAAAAATTCTGCAACAGGAGCGCGCAGAAGAAGCAATGGCTGACGCGATCGAGTTGTTGTCAAAATCTGGCGTGCAACATACCGTTCATGTCGGGAAAGGCGATACGGCCGACGAGATCGTCGCTTGCGCCAGGAAAGTACAGGCTCAAAAGATCGTGATGGGAACAACGAGAAAAAATGCATTAACGCGTTTCTTCCAAGGCTCTGTTGTTAACAAAGTCATGGCTATGAGCGATTTGCCTGTTGAGGTGGTGGCGCGCGAGAACGCCGGCAGGCTCGAACGTTTTGGTATTCCGATTGGTTTGGGCCTTACATTCTTGTGGCTCGCAGTCGAATGATTTCACGACTCTGAATACGTAGAATCTTGAAAAGAAAAGGCCGGAACAGAACGGCATTTTTCTTTTTTCAGGATACGAATCAATCAAGTCTCTGCGAAGAAATCTCCCACGCCTGCGCGCGCTGAACGGCACGACGCCATAGGGCGAGCCGCTCCACGCGTTCGTCTTCTGACATCCGTGCTTCAAAGCAGCGATCCATTTGCCATAATGATGCGATTTCTTCTTTCGAACTCCAGAACGATACGGCCAACCCCGCCAGATAGGCTGCGCCAAGCGCGGTCGTTTCGGTGATCCGTGGTCGAATGACGGTTGTGTTGAGAACGTCGGCCTGAAATTGCATCAGCAAATCGTTACGTGCTGCGCCACCATCCACACGCAACTCAGTCAACGTCATCGCGGCGTCCTTTTGCATGGCATCCATCAGATCGACAGTTTGATAGGCGATGCTTTCCAATGCTGCGCGTGCGATATGCGCCTTGCCGGTTCCGCGCGTCATGCCGAGGATCGATCCGCGCGCGTACGGATCCCAGTAAGGCGCGCCCAAACCGCTGAAGGCAGGAACGAGAACAACGCCGCCATTATCCGGAACGCTGCAGGCAAGTGCTTCGATGTCGGATGACCGCTCGATAATGCCCAAACCATCACGCAGCCATTGCACGGTTGCGCCAGCCATGAATACGCCGCCTTCGAGCATGTAATCCGTATGCATGTCTGCAAACTGCTTGGCGCACCATCCCACCGTCGACAGCAGACTGTTCTGCGAAGTGACGGCCTTGTCGCCTGTGTTCAGCAACATGAAACAGCCTGTGCCATATGTGTTTTTTGCCATGCCCGGCAGATAACACGCTTGCCCGAATGTTGCCGCTTGCTGATCACCTGCAATCCCGGCAATTGGAATGGCGTCACCGAACAAGGATGGGTCTGTATGTGCCACAACTTCGCTGCTGGAAACAACCGTCGGTAACATGCTGCGCGGAACATCCAGAGTAGCGAGAAGTTCGCTGTCCCATTGCATCGAGTGAATATTGAACAGCAATGTGCGCGATGCATTGCTTGCATCAGTGAGATGACGTCCCGAGAGTTTGAAGATCAGCCAACTGTCGATCGTGCCGAATGCCAGTTCTCCGCGGTCGGCTTTTTCTCGCGCGCCGGGAACGTTATCCAGCAGCCATTGAATCTTGGTGCCGGAGAAATATGCATCGAGCAGCAAGCCTGTCCTGCTGCGAAAAAGAGGTTCAAGCCCATCCGCGCGCATATCGTCGCATCGCGCTGCAGTCCGCCTGTCCTGCCAGACGATTGCATTTGCGATCGGTTCGCCTGACTTGCGGTCCCAGATGACGGTAGTCTCACGTTGATTGGTGATGCCGATGGCGGCAATGTCAGTCGCCTTTACCTGATGCGCATGCATGACTTTCCGGGCAACGGCCAATTGGCTTTGCCAGATCGCATTTGCATCGTGTTCGACCCATCCAGGCTGTGGAAACAGTTGTGAAAATTCCTGCTGCGCCATGCCTTGAATCTGACCAAGACGATCGAACAGAATCGCGCGTGAACTGGTTGTTCCCTGATCGAGCGCGAGGATGAATTGACTCATGCGGGCGACTTTTTCAAGGGCGATAAATATGTTCCGGCAGACCGGGAACATCGACGCGCAAACGGAGGACGCAACCGGACAATGGATGCTGCGCGAGCTCTTCAGCAGAGCGCTTGTTGCTGACGGTCGTGATATACAGCGTGCGCAAATCGTCATCGCCAAATGCCATCATCGTCGGGCAGCGAACGGGCAGCATCACTTCTCGCAAAATTTCGCCGTCAGGTGAAAGTCGCAGCAGTCGTCCACCTTCATACATTGCACACCAGTATGCGCCGTCACGATCAACAGTCGCGCCGTCGGGTCTGCCGCCATACTGATGATTTCTGTCAGTAGAAAACTGTTTGACGATACGTTCGGCACCAAGCGTTGCGGTTGCAAGATCGAATGCATAGGCACGTACCTGATGTGAGGTCGTATCAGAGTGGTACAACGTGCGATTGTCAGGACTGAAGGCGACGCCGTTCGAAACGGTGGCGCGTTTACCGCTATCACGTAGTACGTCGTGCTCCACGCAGAACAGGGCGGCATCGGGCCGATCGCGTGGTTCGTAAATGGTGCCGACCCATAACCTGCCTGCGGCATCGCAACGGCCATCATTGAAACGCGTTGTCGCAGGATCGTAAGGTGCATCGGTAATATGGGTTAGCTGACCGCTTTGCGTGTTCAGCAATGCGAGGCCGGAGCGCAACGCAACCAGCAATCCGCCGTCGCCATGAATGGCAATACAGCCGGGTTCTGACGGCGTGGCCCATTGCCGGTGCGTTTCTGTTTGCGGATGAAAGCGGTGAACAGCGCATCCGTCAATATCGATCCAGTACAGCGCGGATTCCTGCGAATGCCAGACGGGGCATTCACCCAGCATCATGCGGTTGGCGAGAATAGGCTGGCAATTTTCCGTCGACATGGCAGTTGCTTTTTGTGAAGGGATTGCGCCATTATGCAGGCAAAATTTGCAGAAGGAGTTTGAATTGAAGCAGTCATCAAAACCGGCAATCACCTTTCTCGGCATCGGCCTGATGGGCAAACCAATGGCAACGCGTCTGCTGGAGGCCGGCTATCAGGTCACGGCATGGAACCGCACGCACGGCAAGGCGGATGAACTTGCCACATTCGGCGCCAAGGTCGAGGCGCAGGTAACGGACGCCGTATGTAGCGCAGATATCGTGATCACGATGCTGGAAGCCGGGCCGATCGTGGCACGGGTCATCGACGCGGCCTTGCCCGATTTGCGTCCCGGCACGCTGGTCATCGACATGAGCTCGACCAGGCAGTCAGAGGCGCAGGAACTGCACGCCAGGCTGGCGGCAAAGGAGATTCGCTTTATCGATGCACCGGTTTCCGGTGGCGTGGTTGGGGCGCAGGCAGGCTCGCTCGCGATCATGGCCGGAGGTGACGCGAAAGACTTTGCAGAAGCGGAGCCGGTTCTGGCGGTGATGGGACGACCCACACTCGTGGGGCCGGCTGGCTGCGGGCAAATTGCCAAATTGTGCAATCAACTGATCGTCGGGGGCACCTTGAATATTGTTGCGGAGGCGTTGCTGCTGGCACAAGCTGGTGGTGCCGATCCGGCAGCGGTGCGCACGGCAATTCGTGGTGGTTTTGCGGAAAGCCGGATTCTGGAAGTACACGGCCAGCGCATGCTGGAGCGTAATTTCCTGCCAGGCGGTCAGGTCAAGAGCCAGCACAAGGATCTGGAAAACGTATTGATCGCGGCAAATAACGCCGGGTTGCAATTGCCGGTAACCGAATTGGTGACAAAGAATTATCAATCTGTCCTGAAGCAGGTCCCGCAAGCCGATCAGTCCGCCGTTTTGCTCACACTGGAACAAGGCAATCCTGGATTAAGACTGGGCGATGCCGCCGATCAGCTACCTGGATAAGCTGCAGTGTTGCGGATATACATACGCGTGCCGAAACCAAGGTGACATTGATCGCAGGCAATATACAATCAAAGAGACGCACGGCAACTGGCCGGTACTGCGAGTCCAACGATAACGGACACTGCGATTATTGCCCGAACCATGAAACCGTTTTTTCTTATTCTTATCGTGTTGCTCGGCATTGCGGGTTGCGCTCACGTTCCTCGTGCTGCAGACACGCGGGCGCAGGTATCGCAACCTGATATCGATGACGAAGAAAAGATCGTCGCATTCTCGGAATCGGAAGGCGAAGCGGGCGGTTTGCCGGAGGGATGGGAGTCGGTCATCATCCACCGCAACAAAAAGTTGACGGAGTACGCACTGACATCCGAGCAGGGGCGGAAAGTTCTGCATGCGCGTGCCGCGAGCGCATCTTCCGGACTAATGCAGAAGCTGGATATCGATCCGATGCAGGAATCGCAGCTGAGCTGGCAATGGCGCATCAGCCGGCTGGTGGAGTCGGCCGACAACCATGACCGTACGCGGGAAGATTCGCCGGCCCGCATCATCCTTGGATTCGACGGCAACAAGGACGATTTGTCGTTCGCCGACCAGATCATGTTCGAGACGGCGCGTTTGTTGACCGGCCGCGAGATGCCGTATGCAACGCTGATGTACATTCGTGGCCGCAAGGCACCGGTCGATACGGTGATTTCGAATACGCGCAGCGGTCGCATCAAGATGATTGTGGTGGCAAGCGGCAACGACGGTGTTGGCGAATGGCGGACATTCTCGCGCGACATCGTTGCCGACTATGAGCGTGCATTTGGCGAAAAGCCGGGGCGACTGATCGGCGTCGGCGTGCTGACCGATACCGATAACACCGGCGAAACGGTGGAAACCTGGTACGGCGATATCAAGCTCACACCGAAAAGCGACATGCCGGTCGCAATGGATGGCATTTTGCCGGTATCCGACGCCCGAAATCGATAGCAGTTGCGCTAGAATAGCGGCAGGCATGACAGGATGCCTGATCTCGCGAAAGCCGATGCACCTGCCCACTGCCGCATTTATTCCGGATGTTCCGCACGAATAAACCGCAACGTTAAACCCTTCAATGTCGTAGCGAGAACGACGATATGAAAGGAAACGTCATGTGGTCTGCCACTCTCCCCATCAGTAACAACGTTCGCCATCCTCTTGGCGAGAATCTCTGTAACAGCGATTTCCTGCGCAGATATGCGCGCCGGCTGTTGCGTAACGCTCGCTCACTGGAACCGAGTCAGTCCCTGCCCGTGTTACGACGCATTGTTGCCGCAGAAATCACGCCGGAATTGCGCATTACCGAAGTCTATTCCGTACGCACCACGCTGCAGCTCAAACACATTCTTCACATGCTGGCGAAAGAGTTGGGATTCGGCGCATGGGAATTGTGCAAGAAACAGATAGATCAATGCGCACCGGAAATGCTGGATCGCTATCGGTTCGATCTGGGAATGTTCAACGATTATCAACAGAACTGGTTCGCTGATGCTGACACGGCAAAAGCGTGGCAGAAGGAAAATGGCGGCTATCTTGTGAACGTTGGCAAGCAGGTCGTGGCGATTCTGGCCTGATTTCTGCGGGCAAAAAACGTAGAAGATCATCGAAACAAAATGGCGGCATATCCAATGCCGCCATTCTCATTTTTGCTTGAGGAAGGTTTCGGCCAAGCGCACCCAATAGGTTGCGCCAATAGGCAGCAGGTCATCATTGAAGTCGTAACTCGGGTTGTGCAGATTGCACGGCCCCAATCCATGACCGACATCACGATGATCGCCCTCGCCATTGCCGATGAACACATAGCAGCCGGCTTTTTCCTGCAGCATGAACGCAAAGTCTTCGGCGCCCATCGACGGTTCAACCTGTGTGTCGACGTTATTGGCGCCGACGATTTCCTTCAATACATTTGCAGCAAAGATCGTTTCCCGCTGATGATTGATCAACGGCGGATAGTTGCGCGTGAAGCGGAATTCGACCGTGGCGTCGAATGCTTGCGCGGTATGCTCGGCAATGACACGCATGCGCGATTCGATCAGATCCAATACCTTCATGTCGAAAGTGCGAACTGTGCCGATCAGCGTGGCATCGTTCGGGATGACATTCGTGGCGCTGCCGGCGTGGATCTGTGTGATCGACAGTACGGCCGCATCGAGCGGATTGCGATTGCGGGTGACGATCGTTTGCCAGCCCTGCGCAATCTGGATTGCCGCCATGATCGGATCGACGCCCTTGTGCGGTTGCGCTGCGTGCGCGCCCTTGCCACGCACAATGACTTCGAATTCGTTGCTGGATGCCATCATCGGTCCGGCAGTCACACCGAAATGTCCAGCCGGGATGCCGGGCCAGTTGTGCATGCCAAACACTGCCTCCATCGGACATTGTTTGAACAGTCCATCGTCGATCATTCGTTTGGCACCGCCACCGCCTTCTTCTGCAGGCTGGAAGATCAAATATACGGTGCCGTCGAAATTGCGGTGCTGCGCCAGATAATGCGCGGCGCCGAGCAGCATTGCAGTATGGCCGTCATGGCCGCATGCATGCATTTTCCCGTCGTTCTTCGATGCATGAGGAAACGTATTGATCTCCTGCATCGGCAGTGCATCCATGTCGGCACGCAAGCCGATAGCGCGATCATCGGTGCCATTTTTAATGATGCCGACCACGCCAGTAATGCCCATGCCGCGCAGAACGGGGATGCCCCATTCCGTCAGTTTCCTGGCGACCAGTTCTGCGGTATCTCGCTCTTCAAAACATAATTCAGGATGTGCATGAATGCTGCGGCGAATTGCCTGCAATTCAGTCTGAAACTGGAGGATGGGATCGATCAGATTCATGGTGCTTCTCCACATATGCCGGGTCTGGGCGCCGGCGGCAAACCGAACTTTCGGGCTGGCGTATATGCCGCGGCGGAAGCCCTCCATGTTACGTCAATTCACGTAGTTCGCGCATGGCGTTTGACATTGTGAGCGCCGCATTGACGCGATAAAAGCCGACATGGGGTTTCCTCACCGGCAAGGAAAATGCTTGCGCATCGCCGTTTCGCCCGATAGCATCATTGCGATATCACCACGATAATCTGCGCGGCAATCTGACCGAAATTCCTGAACTAAACAGATCAAATAAAAGAGGTGAGGATGGACAAATTCTGGCTTCAATCATATCCGCCCGGCGTACCGGCAGAAATCGATTTCACGCAATACGATTCGCTGGTGCAGTTGCTGGAAGAATCCTTTCGTAAATACGCGGACCGCAATGCATATGTCTGCATGGACAAGTTTCTGACCTACGGCGAAGTCGATGCATTGTCGAAAAAGCTGGGCGCATGGTTGCAGGGAACGGGGTTGCCGAAAGGGGCGCGCGTGGCCTTGATGATGCCGAACGTGCTGCAATACCCGGTTGCGCTGGCCGCGGTCCTGCGCGCCGGTTACGTGGCGGTCAACGTCAATCCGCTTTACAAGCCGCGCGAGTTGCAGCATCAGCTGGCAGATTCCGGCGCGGAAGCCATCATCATTCTGGAGAATTTCGCCGCAACGCTGCAGAAGGTCATTGCCAACACGCAGGTAAAGCACGTCGTCGTCGCCACCATGGGCGGCATGCTCGGCGGCATCAAGGGTGCGATCGTCAATTTCGTCGTGCGCCATGTAAAGAAACTGGTGCCGGCCTATTCTTTGCCGCATGCAGTATCGTTCGGGAAAACACTGGAATTGGGTGCCGGCATGACGTTGCGCCAACCGACACTGCAGCGCGACGACATCGCCTTCCTGCAGTATACCGGCGGCACGACCGGTACCGCGAAAGGAGCGATCCTGACGCACAGGAACATCATCGCCAACGTTCTGCAGAACGAGGCATGGATCGCACCTGCGCTGAACAAGGTCGACAAAGACAAGGCGCTGACTTTTGTCTGCGCGCTGCCGCTGTATCACATCTTCGCACTGACGGCGTGCTGCATGCTGGGGACGAGGCTGGGCGTCATGAATCTGCTGATTCCCAATCCGCGCGACATTCCCGGCATGATCAAGGAGCTGATGAAGTACAAGATCAACCTGTTGCCGGCGGTGAATACGCTGTACAACGGCTTGCTGAACAACCCGGATTTCGCGAAAGTTGATTTCTCCGAACTCGTCATGTGCAACGGTGGCGGCATGGCAGTACAAAAAGTGGTGAGCGATCGCTGGCGTGAAGTGACCGGCGTGCCGATCAACGAAGGATATGGCTTGTCCGAAACCTCCCCGGTTGCGACCGGCAATCCGGTTAATGCAACCGAATTTTCCGGCACGATCGGCATTCCGATTCCATCGACCGAAGTCAAGATCATCGACAACAACGGCACTGAAGTGCCGCTCGGCATGCCGGGCGAAATCGCCATTCGCGGTCCGCAGGTCATGGCGGGCTATTGGAACAATCCGGTCGAAACAGCGCTGTCGATGACGACCGACGGTTTCTTCAAGACCGGCGACGTCGGCATCATGGATGCACGCGGTTACATCCGCATCGTCGATCGCAAGAAGGACATGATCCTGGTGTCCGGCTTTAACGTTTATCCGAGCGAGATCGAGGGCGTGATCGCCGCGCATCCCGGCGTGCTGGAATGTGCGTGCATCGGGGTGCCGGATGAACATACGGGCGAAGCCGTCAAGCTGTTCGTCGTACGACGCGATCCCGCGTTGACAGAAGACGTGCTGATGGCCTACTGCAAGGAACAGTTCACAGGTTACAAGAAGCCGAAGCTGATCGAGTTTCGTGCCGACTTGCCGAAATCGAACGTCGGCAAGATTCTGCGACGCGAGTTGCGGGACGAAGCGCGGGTCGAAGAACAAGCCGCCTGAACGACCGTCGTCAAGTATCCGAAGTGACGGCCGGTGGCAGAGTGCGCGGGCGACGATCGTCGCCGGTCGCCACATAAGTCAGGGTCGCTTCTGTCACCTTGACAATTTCTGTTTCCAGCCGATTGCGTTCGGCATAGCATTCAACATTGATTGTGATCGATGTATTGCCGACCTTGACGATGTCGGTATAGATCGACAGCAGATCGCCGACGAAAACCGGGTGCTTGAACAGAAACGAGTTGACTGCGATGGTGACGACGCGACCATTGGCGCGTCGTGTGGCACAGACTGCACCGGCCAGATCGACCTGGGACATGATCCAGCCGCCGAACACATCACCGTGCATATTGGCGTCGTTCGGCATCGGAACGACACGCATCTGAGGTACTTTTCCGGCGGGTAGTTCGGTGTGGTGTTCGCTCGGCATGGTGGTCTCTTCCCTGTGGATAATTTCTGCAAACGCTACAATCCCGACTCCGAAGCATAAACCATCTGATCCGAATCGACTTTCATGCGCCGCCATCCCGTTTCCAGCGAACCTGTTCCCCCGCCATCCGGCAAGCATGGCGACTGGGCGGTGCTTGGCACGCTGATTCCGTATTTGTGGGCGTATAAGTGGCGTGTTTCACTGGCGCTTGCATTCCTGATCGCCGCCAAGCTGGCCAACGTTGGCGTGCCGCTGGTGTTGAAAAAGCTGATCGACGCACTCACGGTGCGTCCGGGCGACCCTCATGCATTGCTGGTGTTACCGCTCGGCGTGCTGGTTGCGTACGGCGCATTGCGTTTGTCCACCACGCTGTTTACGGAACTGCGCGAATACACGTTTGCACGCGTCACGCAGCGCGCAGTGCGTACGATTGCGCTCAAGGTGTTTCGCCACCTGCATGCGCTGTCGTTACGCTTTCATCTGAATCGCCAGACTGGCGGCATGACGCGCGACATCGAACGCGGTACACGCGGCATTTCATCGCTGGTTTCGTACACGCTGTTCAGCATCCTGCCGACGCTCGTCGAGATCACACTTGTACTTGTTTATCTGGCGTTGCACTACGACATCTGGTTTTCCATTATCACGGTTGGTGCGTTGGCTTGTTACATCGTTTTTACCATCGTGGTTACGGAGTGGCGTACGCATTTCCGGCGCACGATGAACGACCTGGATTCGAAGGCAAACACGAAGGCCATCGATTCACTGCTCAATTACGAGACGGTCAAGTATTTCGGCAATGAGGATTATGAAGCGCAACGTTACGACGAAGGCCTGAAGCGCTATGAGGCTGCGGCCGTCAAATCGCAGACGTCGCTGTCGCTGTTGAACACGGGGCAGTCCTGCATCATTGCCGTCGCTGTCACCTTGATCCTGTGGCGCGCCACGCAAGGCGTCATCAACGGCTCAATGACGCTTGGCGATCTGGTGCTGGTCAATGCATTCATGATCCAGTTGTACATTCCATTGAATTTTCTCGGTGTGATTTATCGCGAAATCAAGCAAAGCCTGGCGGACATGGAGCGCCTGTTTTCGCTGTTGGAGCAACATCGTGAAATTGCCGACAAGCCAAATGCACAGGCATTGATTACGCGTGGTGCCGAAGTACAGTTTTCCCACGTTGAATTCAGTTATGAAGCAAACCGGCAGATTCTGTTCGATGCCGATTTCACGATTGGGGCAGGAACAACGACGGCAGTTGTCGGGCACAGCGGCTCCGGAAAATCGACGCTGTCACGTCTGCTGTTCCGGTTCTACGACATCAATGCCGGCACCATCCTGATTGACGGACAGGATGTGCGCGATGTCACGCAAGCATCGTTGCGTGACGCAATCGGTATCGTGCCGCAGGATACGGTGCTGTTCAACGATACGATCGAGTACAACATCGCCTACGGACGGCCCGGTGCCAGCCGGGAAGACGTCGTGGCTGCAGCGCAGGCAGCGTATATCCACGACTTCATCATCTCACTGCCGGACGGCTATGCAACGATGGTTGGTGAACGCGGTCTGAAATTGTCCGGTGGCGAAAAACAACGCGTGGCGATTGCGCGTACCTTGCTGAAGCGTCCGGCAATCCTGATATTCGACGAGGCGACGTCGGCGCTGGACTCACGCGCCGAACAGGCGATCCAGGCGCAATTGAGGGAGATCGCCAGGAACAGAACGACACTCGTCATTGCACATCGTTTATCCACCATTGTCGATGCGGAGCAGATTCTGGTGCTCGATCACGGCCGCATCATCGAGCGTGGCACGCATATGCAGTTACTTGCAATGGACGGCGCATATGCGCAGATGTGGATGCGCCAGCAAGCCCGACCCGATGCGATTGCAGGGTCATCTGTCGATGGTCATGTCGACGTGGAAGAGCAGGAAGAAACACCCTTGGATTCGCCGGTGCCGTCGACAGCGACATTGCTGCGTAACTGAAGATGCGGTTGGCATTTTCCCGCGGTAACAGCTGGAAGGTGCGATGCGGCATGTACAAGGCGCTGCAACGCAGACGTTATACTGATTGCCGGTAAGGCATTGCATCTTTCCAGGAGGTTGCATGAAGCTGTCCCGTTTGGTTCCGATTCTTGCCGGCGTCATCATGATCATCGGCTCCGGTGTCCATGTGCAAGCACAAGAGTTGACCGGCACGTTGAAGAAGATCAAGGCAACCGGCGCAATCACGATGGGGTATCGCGAATCATCGATTCCGTTCTCCTACCTCGATAATCGCGCACAGCCCATCGGCTACGCCATCGATCTCTGCATGAAAATCGTTGACGCAGTAAAGATGCAACTGAACATGCCGGATCTCGAAGTACGCACGCAACCGGTTACATCGAGCAATCGTATCCCGTTGCTGAAAAACGGGACGATCGATCTTGAGTGCGGCTCGACGACCAATTCGACAGTGCGTCAGCAGCAGGTCGCATTCGGTCCGACCTATTTTTTAATCAACGTCACGGCGGCTGTTAAAAAAACTTCCAACATCGATACGATTGCGTCGCTAAACGGCAAGACGGTATCGACGACGTCCGGCACGACATCCGTGCCGTTGTTGAGAACCTATCAGCGCGGCAGCGAAATTCGGGTCAAGGAAATCTATGGCAAGGATCATGCAGAAGCGTTTTTGTTGATGGCGGAAGATCGCGCAGCCGCTTTTGTCATGGACGATATCCTGCTGGCAGGACAGATCGCCAATGCGAAGCGGCCTGAATTGTACAAAATACTGCCAGAATCGCTGCGGCAGGAGCCGTACAGCATGATGTTGCGCAAGGATGATCCACAGTTCAAGACGTTGGTGGACAAGGCCGTGGGCGATGTCATGCGTTCCGGCGAGATTGTCGGCATCTACGAAAAATGGTTTACCAAACCGATTCCGCCACGAAACCTGAATCTGCATTTCCCGATGAAGGCTTCGCTACAGGAAGCATTTCGTCATCCCAACGACAAGGGAATCTGATCGTGACAAGGGCACCTCGAATACAAGGCCGATAATTTCTGAGACAAGAGGGTTGCATGGATCTGCACATATTTCTTGAACCGATGTCGGAAGGAGACCCTACCTGGGGCGCGATGTTGTTGTCGGGGCTCGGCTGGACCATTGCAGTGGCGGTTCTCGCGTGGATCATGGCATTTTCCATCGGCTCGCTGATCGGCATTGCGCGCACGACGGACAAGCGATGGCTGGTCGTGCTGGGCGGCGCATATGTAGAAGTATTTCGCAACATTCCCCTGCTGGTTCAATTCTTCGTCTGGTATTTTGTTGTGCCGGGTTTGATTCCTCCGGTCAAAACGCTGGTCATTGCGCTGGATCCGATCACGTATCAATTCATTACAGCAGTGATTTGCCTCGGTTTCTTTACGGCGGCACGCATTGCCGAACAGGTCCGTTCCGGTATTCAATCGCTGTCACGCGGGCAACGTAACGCAGGGTACGCATTGGGATTGACGCAATGGCAGACATATCGCTACGTGTTGTTGCCGATGGCGTATCGCATCGTCATTCCCCCGCTGACGTCAGAATTGATGAATCTGATCAAGAACACGGCAGTCGCCTATTCGATTGGATTGGTGGAACTGTTCTTCCGTACACGGGAAATGGGCGAGATGACTTTTCGCTACTTCGAAGCATTTTCCGCAGCAACCCTGCTGTACCTGCTTATTGCACTTGCGGCAAACCGCATGATGGCTGTGATCGAAAGACGACTCGTCATTCCGGGGCAAGGAGGTCGTCATGTCTGATTTTGACTTCGACGTCATTCTCGATAGCTGGCCATTGCTGTTGCTGGGGATTCGCTATACGTTGCAACTGACCATCGTCGCAACAATTGGCGGAATACTGCTCGGTACGCTGCTGGCGATGGCGCGTCTGTCGCGCAATAAAACGCTGTCGCTGGCGGCTGCCGGGTATGTGAATTTGATGCGTTCCGTGCCGCTGCTGCTGGTGATTTTCTGGTTTTATTTCATGATGCCGCTGGTGCTGCAGTCGTTGACGGGATCCGAATGGCCGGTTGCGATTGGCGCCGATCGCTCTGCCTACATTACCTTCATCCTGTTCGAAGCGGCCTATTTCTGCGAGATCATGCGGGCCGGCATCCAGAGTATTCCGAAAGGACAGGTGAATGCCGGTTATGCGCTCGGATTGAATTATGGACAGTCGATGCGGCTGATCGTGTTGCCGCAAGCGTGGCGCAATATGCTGCCATTGCTGCTGACACAAACCATCATCCTGTTTCAGGACGTGTCGCTGGTGTCGCTGTTGAACGTGACCGATTTCGTCGGCGCAGCAGTCAAGATTGCGCAACGCGACAGTCGCGTGGTCGAAATGTATCTGTTTATCGCTGTTGTCTATTTTTTGTTGAGTCTTGCGTTGTCCGCAATCGTCAAAAAAGTCCACAGGCGATACGCCATCATTCGTTAAGAACAGACGGAGAACAAGCTCATGATCGAGATGCAAAACGTCAGTAAATGGTATGGCACATTTCAGGTGTTGACCGGTTGTTCGACGCAGGTAGCCAAAGGCGATGTCGTGGTCGTGTGCGGACCATCCGGTTCGGGGAAATCGACGTTGATCAAGACGGTCAATGGCCTGGAGTCTTTTCAGGAAGGCCGCATCATGGTCGACGGTATTTCTGTCGGAGATTCGAAAACCGATTTGCCGAAATTGCGGGCGCGCATCGGCATGGTGTTTCAGAACTTTGAATTGTTTCCTCACCTTTCGATTCGCGACAACTTGACGCTAGGACAAATCAAGGTGCTGGGACGTAGTAAGGATGAAGCGATCGAACATGGGTTGAAGTACCTGGATCGGGTCGGCCTGATTGCGCAAAAGGATAAATTCCCCGGGCAGTTGTCCGGCGGTCAACAGCAGCGCGTCGCCATAGCGCGTGCGCTGGCGATGGATCCGATTGCGATGTTGTTCGACGAACCGACATCAGCGCTCGATCCGGAAATGATCAATGAAGTGCTGGACGTCATGGTCGGTCTGGCAAATGACGGCATGACGATGATGGTCGTTACGCATGAAATGGGTTTCGCCAAAAAGGTCGCGAATCGCGTGATCTTCATGGACCAGGGGCAAATTGTGGAAGATTGTGCGAAAGAGACATTTTTCGCGCAGCCGCGCTCTGATCGGGCACGCGATTTTCTGGCCAAAATCATTCATTAGCCGTCTTTGGATGGAGACAATCCAGTGCGGTGCGAAGAGAAATGAGGAATCCGAACAGGTAAAATAGCGGCAATCCAAGAAAGAGCCGCCATGACCAATTCCGCATCAAAGAAACCTTCCAGCATCACCATTACACGTCCTGACGACTGGCATTTGCATCTGCGCGATGGCGCAACGATTGCGTCGGTATTGCCCGACACGGCGCGCCAGTTCGCCCGTGCGATCGTGATGCCGAACCTGAAGCCCCCGGTAACGACCACCGAACAGGCCGTCGCTTACCGTGACCGCATTCTGGCTGCGTTGCCGGTCGGGATGAAATTCGAGCCATTGATGGTCTTGTATCTGACCAATGACACGCCACCGGAAGAGATCCAGCGCGCGCGCGACAGTGGCGTCGTGCACGCCGTCAAGTTGTACCCCGCCGGTGCGACCACCAATTCCGCAGCCGGCGTGACAGACCTGACCAAGTGCTACAAGACGCTGGAAATGATGCAAAAGCTCGGCATGCCTTTCCTTGTGCATGGCGAAGTGACTGATCCGGAAATCGACATCTTCGACCGCGAAGCGGTCTTTATTGACCGCGTCATGACGCCATTGCGCCGTGACATGCCGGAGTTGAATGTTGTATTCGAACACATCACCACCAAAGACGCCGCGGAATACGTCGCGGAAGCAGATCACCATGTTGGCGCCACCATCACCGCGCATCATCTGCTGTACAACCGCAATGAGCTCTTCAAAGGTGGAATGCGCCCGCATTATTATTGCTTGCCCGTCCTGAAACGTGAAATTCATCGTCAGGCGCTCGTGGCGGCAGCGACATCGGGCAGTACCAAATTCTTCCTGGGAACCGACTCCGCGCCACACCCGAAGGGTTTGAAGGAACATGCATGCGGTTGTGCCGGTTGCTATACCGCCTTGCACGCGATGGAGCTGTACACGCAAGCATTTGATCAGGTGGATGCGTTAGACAAGCTTGAGCAATTTGCCAGCTTCAACGGCCCGGATTTCTACAAACTGCCACGCAACAAAGACACGATCACCCTGCAACGTGAGTCGTGGACTATCCCTGCAGAGCTTCCGCTCGCCAATACGACAGTGGTGCCGTTGAACGGCGGAGAAACGATGGAATGGAAATTCGTTTGATTTCTTCTAAACGCTCCGGCAAGAGTTTCGGCCACCTGTTCTTTCTCTGCTAAAACAGACTGTTTCTACCTTCATGGCCGCACAATTTCTGGCATGTATAGACTGGTCGCGGCCATGGTTAGAGCATGTCCGCTTCACGGGGCAAGCGATTTCCAATGCCAATGACTGGCGTGACGAAACCAATCGCCGCGCGTCTGAGATGGGATTAAAAAATCGACTTGGACTGCCAATTCGGTTTGTCCCGCAAACAGATCTACCTGCCGGCATTGCCTACGAAACATTCATCCACGATACAGGGTGTGTCCCCACACGAGAAAATCTGCACGATTTTTTCAATGCATTGGTCTGGCTGACTTTTCCACAAATCAAGGTGCAGCTGAATGCATTGCAAGCGGTGGAAATTGGGCGTGCACGATTGAGCGGCGCGACGTCGTTAAGGGGAAAACTGCGGGATGCAGCAACCATATTCGATGAAAATGCAGCGCTGCTAGTAACTTCTAATGAGAGTTTGGTTGATGCGTTGCGCGCGCATGAATGGCAGGATGTTTTGTTGACGAGGCGCGAGACCTTTGTGCAAACCAGCCGAATATTTCTATTTGGACATGCGTTGATGGAGAAGCTGGTTACGCCGTACAAATCGATTACAGCGCATATGTGGGTAGTGGTGGGAAACGAGCTGCAGCTCCCAACAGACCTGACCTTGCAAGATTACTGTGCTGCGATCGACGGACAGGTGGTAGAAAAATTGAAGGATGGCCTGACAACACATGCCTTTTCCCCTTTGCCGATTCTTGGCATACCCGATTGGTGGAAGGGGCAAAACGAAGACTTTTATCGAGACGAAAAGGTTTTTCGACCTAGACGGCTTCAATAAGCAATTCGATAGACTCGCAGAAATGACTGATAAAGAAAAAAGGCACCCGAAGGTGCCTTTTTTGCAATTCAATCAAAGCAGGCCTAAGCCTGCAAATGATTAGAACTTGTGGTTGATACCGATACCAGCGCCGCTGACGGACTCGCCACCAGCTGCTGCTGCGTAGTCACCGCCGCCCAAGCCCATGGTCGAACCATCGTCGTTACCAACGCGAACATAGGTTGCGTAGAACGTCGTGCGCTTCGACAGAGCGTAGGTGTACGACAGAGCCCAGACATTGCTGTCTGCGTCGTCGATATCGCGGTTGTCGTTGCGGATGTATTCAGCACGGATTGCGCTGGCACCAAACGGAACGGTTGCGCCGATCAAGCCGCTACGCACTTTGACGTCGTCTGCAGCAACCAGACCTGCGTCGTATTTCTTTTGACCATAGACGCCGTGCAGTTTGAATGCGCCGAAGTCATAAGTTGCACCGATCAGAGCGGTTTTGGTATCTCCATCGACAGCTGGATCTGCATCAGTAGTAGCTGTAACGATGCCGGTGTCCGGATCAACTACCAAAGTACCGGCAGCGATCGCGCCGGACGTTTCGTTCTGCTTTTGATATACAGCTTGAACATTCAACGGACCATTGGCATAGCCCAAACGTGCGCCCCAGCCGCTGTTTGCGCTGTTGTCGTCGTTTGCTTCACCGAAGATGTAACCCAGCGAGCCGGAGAAGCCGCCGTAGTTCTGGCTTTGCCATGTAACCATGTTTGGTTGACGTTGTGGCAGACCATCGTAACCACCAATGAAGTCATGTGCGTTAGCGATACCAGCTGCGCCAAACGTATCGACTTGCGTCAGTGCTTCTTTCAATTGGTTTTCTTGACGGCCCAGACGAACTTTACCGAAGCCACCGTTCAAGCCGATGAATGCCAGACGGCTGAAGCCCGAACCACCCGAACCATCGCTGGTGTCGATGCCGTTTTCCAGAACGAATTCTGCTTTCAGGCCGTTGCCCAGGTCTTCAACACCTTTGAAGCCAATGCGGCTTGCTGCGTTGTTGCCGCTGTCCATGCCGGTAACGCTTTCGTTACCTTGGTCGATGCGCGAAATGCTGGTGTCAACGACGCCGTAGATCGTCACGGACGATTGTGCATAAGCAGCACCTGCGAACGCGCCGAGAACTGCCAGAGCCAAAAGTGATTTTTTCATT
>NZ_DATMTD010000103.1:0-66183 GCF_035565035.1 Oxalicibacterium sp.
GGAAAAAGAACTGGGCAAGTTGTACGCACATCTGTCCGACGACAAATCCTGATATCGCCCTCGAAAACAACATGAAAAAAGCCGGCAACAACCGGCTTTTTTCATTCGCAAGGAACGCAGCGTCACACAACCGCGCCGTCGTTCTCGACCTTTTCCTTGACCGGCTTGATCATGTCTTCCCGCTTCACACCCAGCCACATCGCCAGCGCCGCCGCAACGAACACCGACGAATAAATGCCGAAGCAGATACCGATCGTCAATGCCAACGCAAAATAGTGCAAGGTCGGACCGCCGAGAAACAGCATCGACAGCACCATCAGTTGCGTCGATCCGTGCGTGATCACCGTACGTGACATTGTGCTGGTGATCGCATGGTTCATCACATCCGGCACGGCCATCTTGCCATGCTTGCGATCGCGGAAGGTTTCGCGCACGCGATCGAATACGACCACCGATTCATTCACCGAATAACCGAGCACTGCAAGCACTGCGGCCAGCACCGTCAGCGAGAATTCCCACTGGAAAAATGCGAAGAAGCCGAGAATGATCACCACGTCGTGCAAGTTCGCGAGAATGGCCGACACCGCATACTTCCATTCAAAGCGGAATGCCAGATAGATCACGATACCGATCACCAGCATGCCGAGCGCCATCAGGCCATCATGCGTCAATTCGTCACCAACCTGCGGACCGACGAATTCGACGCGTTTCAAGGTCACCGTTTCGTCCTGTGCTTTCAGTGCACCGATCACACGTTCGCTCAACTGGCCAGAATCGACATTCTTTTGCGCCGGCAGACGAATCAGTACATCCTGTGCCGTACCGAAGCTTTGCACCTGCATGTCGGTGTAGCCCAGTTCGGCGATCTTTGTACGTACACCTTCAATGTTCGCCGGCTTCGTGTACGCCACCTCCATCACCGTGCCGCCGGTAAACTCGATCGACAGATGCAGCCCGCGGTGCAGCAGGAAAAAAACGGCGGCGACAAACGTCAATGCGGAAATCACGTTGAAAATCAACGCATGACGCATGAACGGGATATCTTTCTTGATGCGGAAAAACTCCATCACATTCCTCTCATTGCAACGATGCTTCGTTGCGGGTTACTTCATTGATTCATTTCGAACAGTCGGCGCACTACCGATGTCGACAGGTACGCAACGCTGCGCACCCGCCGCTCATCATCACGATTCTTTCGATTTCCAGACCTGACCGATCGATACCGACGTCAGTTTTTTCTTGCGTCCGTACCAGAGGTTGACGGCACCGCGCGATACCACGACCGACGAGAAAATCGACGTCAGGATACCGAGGCAGTGCACGACTGCAAAACCGCGCACCGCGCCGGAACCGAAAATCAGCAATGCCAGACCGGCGATCAGCGTGGTGACGTTGGAATCCAGAATCGTCGCCCATGCGCGTTCGAAACCGATCGAAATCGCCGTCTGCGGCGCATGCCCCGCTCGCAGTTCCTCACGTATCCGCTCGTTGATCAGCACGTTGGCGTCGATCGCCATACCGAGCGTCAGTGCAATAGCGGCAATACCCGGCAGGGTCAATGTCGCCTGCAGCAGCGACAGCAGTGCGATCAGCAGCATCACGTTGACCGCCAGCGCAAACACGCTGAAGAAGCCGAACATGCGGTAATAAACAATCATGAAAATCGCGATGCAGATAAAACCGTACAGCGTCGAATCGAAACCCTTCGTGATGTTTTCTGCACCCAGTTGCGGGCCGATCGTGCGTTCCTCGATGATTTCCATCGGTGCCGCCAGCGAACCTGCACGCAACAGCAACGCCAGATCGCTGGCCGCTTCGGCAGATTCCATGCCGGTAATCTGGAAGCGCGCACCCAGTTCGTCACGAATCGTCGCCACCGTCAGCACTTCACCCTTGTTCTTTTCGAACAGCACGATCGCCATGGCCTTGCCGACGCGCGTACGTGTGGCTTCGCGCATGCGACGACCGCCGTCGCCGTTCAGGTCGATCGCGACTGCCGGCTGATGGTTCTGGTCGAAGGCGGCCGATGCGCTGGAAATGTATTCGCCGGTGATGATCGGATCCTTGTACAGCACGACCGGCGCATTCTTGCCGACCTTGAACAGCTCGGAGCCGAACGGCACGGCTGCGGTCGCTTCGGTGCCGCGCGTGACCGTCTCATCGACCAGGCGCACTTCCAGCGTGGCGGTCTTGCCGATGATGTCTTTTGCGCGGGAAACGTCCTGCACACCAGGCATCTGGACCACGATGCGATCCGCACCTTCGCGCTGGATCAGCGGTTCGGTCACGCCCAGTTCGTTGACGCGATTGGACAGCGTCGTGATGTTTTGCTGGACGGCGTCTTCAATCGTCTGCTTGAGAGCGGTTGGCTGCAGGGAAGCGACCAGCTTCAGATCGTCGCCGGTTCCGGCATCCACCAGCGCCAGTTCGCGCAATTCGTTGGTCAATGCGGTGCGCGCCTTGTCACGCGTCGCCGCATCGCGGAACGCGATATTGATATTGTCGCCGTCGCGCTCGATGCCGCTGTGGCGCACATCCTTGTCGCGCAATACGGCGCGCACACTGCTTTGCAGGCCGGTGATGCGCTTGTTCATGACGGCCTTGGTATCGACCTGCATCAGGAAGTGCACACCGCCGCGCAGATCCAGTCCGAGAAACATCGGATGCGCGTTCAGGCTCTGCAGCCAGGACGGCGTGTTCGGCAGCAGGTTGAATGCAACCAGATATGTCGGATCGGCAGGATCGGCGTTCAGCTCTTTTTCCAGCGCGCCCTTGGCCTTGAACTGTTCATCCGTATTGTGGAAGCGTACGCGCACCGTTCCCTGGGTACCGATCGTTTCGTAATAAACGCCATCCGCCTCAAGATTGTTCCTTTTCAGGACAGCCTCGACTTGTGTCATCAGCGAACTGTCTATCTTGACGGTCGCCTTGCCGCTGCTGATCTGCACTGCAGGCGATTCGCCGAAAAAGTTCGGGATCGTGTACAGCACGCCCAGCACGAGCGCGACGGCGATCGTAATGTACTTCCAGAGGGGATAGCGATTCATAGTTGATTCGGTGGTAGTACTTCAGATAATGCTCGGAAGAAAATCAAACCCCACGTCCGGCCACCGGAGGTGGGGTTTGCATTCATTACAGCGACTTGATCGTGCCTTTTGGCAGCAGCGTCGATACGGCGCTTTTCTGGATGATGAGCTCGGTACCGTCCTGCACTTCGATCGACAGGTAGACATCGGAAACCTTGGTGACCTTGCCGAGAACACCGCCGGCTGTCACGACTTCATCGCCCTTGGCGACCGCTTCGACCATCGCCTTGTGTTCTTTCTGACGCTTCATTTGCGGGCGAATCATCAGGAAGTAGAGCGCGACGAACATCAGGACGATAGGCGCGAACTGGGTCAGACTACCCAGAATGCCGCCGCTGGCTGCGGCTGATGCTGCGTATGCGTTGGAAATAAACACGAGTTGCTCCAGGTTGTAGTAATAAAAATGGTCGGTTATTTTAGCACTGGAAAATTCCTTTCCAGCACCCTCCGGCTTTTACCGGAAAAACTAGCCGGCGCCGCGTGCGCGGTCGTCATGGAATTGCCGGACAAACAGCGCAAAACGCCCTTCGCCGATCGCCTCGCGCATCTGTTTCATCAGGTCCAGGTAATAGTGCAGATTGTGGATCGTATTAAGCCGTGCACCGAGGATTTCGCCGGTGCGGTGCAGATGGTGCAGATACGCGCGCGAAAAATTGCGGCAGGCATAGCAACCGCAGGTTTCATCCAGCGGTTTCTTGTCATCCTTGTAACGCGCATTCTTGATCTTGATGTCACCGAAACGCGCAAACAGCCAGCCGTTGCGCGCGTTGCGCGTCGGCATCACGCAGTCGAACATGTCGATGCCGTTCGATACGCCGGCGACCAGATCTTCCGGCGTGCCGACGCCCATCAGGTAGTGCGGCTTATTGGCCGGCAGGCGCGGACCGACGTGTTGCAGCACGCGCATCATGTCTTCCTTCGGTTCGCCGACCGACAGGCCGCCGATTGCCACACCGTGAAAATTCAGTTCTTCCAGGCCCGCCAGCGATTCGTCACGCAGCGATTCGAACATGCCGCCCTGCACGATGCCGAACAGCGCGTTCGGATTTTCTTCACGGTTGAATTCATCCAGCGAGCGCCTGGCCCAACGCAGCGACATGCGCATCGACTTGGCCGCTTCGTCCGCGGTCGCAGCGCGACCGTCAATTTCATATGGCGTGCATTCGTCGAACTGCATCACGATGTCGGAGTTCAGCACACGCTGAATCTGCATCGACACTTCCGGCGACAAAAACAATTTATCGCCGTTGATTGGCGAATTGAAATGCACGCCTTCTTCGGTGATCTTGCGCATGTCGCCCAGAGAAAACACCTGAAAGCCGCCTGAATCGGTCAGGATCGGTTTGTCCCAACCCATGAATTCATGCAGGCCGCCGAACTTGGCAATAATGTCGTTGCCCGGCCGCAGCCATAGATGAAACGTGTTGCCGAGAATGATCTGCGCGTCGATCTCGTTCAGTTCCAGCGGCGACATCGCCTTGACAGAACCGTAAGTGCCGACCGGCATGAAGATCGGCGTTTCGATCACGCCGTGATTGACCGTCAGTTGGCCGCGTCGTGCGTTGCCGTCGGTCTTGAGTAATTTGAAATTCAGCATGGTCGTTTCGTCGTTAAAAACATCGCATCGCCGTAACTGAAGAAACGGTAACGTTGTGCAATCGCATGCGCATAAGCGGCGCGAATCGTGTCGTAACCGGCCAGCGCGGACACCAGCATCAGCAACGTCGATTTCGGCAAATGGAAATTGGTGATCAGGCGCGTCACCGTCTTGAAGGTGTAGCCCGGCGTAATGAACAAACGCGTGTCGGCGCTGCCGGCTTGCAGCGCGCCGCTTTGCGACGCCGATTCGAGCGCGCGCAGACTGGTGGTACCGACTGCGATCACGTCGCGTCCGGCAGCTTGCGCAGCGCGTACTGCATCGACCGTTTGCTGTTCGATCGTGTACCACTCGCTGTGCATGTTGTGTTCGGCGAGGTTTTCATTGCGTACCGGCTGGAATGTGCCGGCGCCGACGTGCAATGTGACATAGGCAAAGTTGACGCCCTTCGCTTTCAGTTTCGCCAGCAACGCTTCATCGAAATGCAAGCCGGCAGTCGGTGCGGCAACCGCACCCGGCGTTTTCGCATACACGGTTTGATAGCGCGTTTCGTCGAATGCGTCGGCGTCGTGTTCGATATACGGCGGCAACGGCAGACGGCCGTGCGCTTCGATCAGTTCGAACACATCTCCGGGAAATTGCAGTTCGTAGAATTCACCGGCGCGCTCGCCGACGATCACATCGAACGCATCGGCCAACTTGATTTTCATACCGGACGCAGGAGATTTCGACGCACGAATTTGCGCGTGCACGTTGCGGTTATCGATCACGCGTTCGACCAGCACCTCGACCTTGCCGCCGGTTTCCTTTACACCGAAGAAGCGCGCCTTCAACACGCGTGTATCGTTGAACACCAGCAGATCGCCGGGCGTCAGCAGATCGACGAGTTCGGCAAAGGAGCGATCAATCGGCCGTTCGCCGTCGACATGCAGCAGACGCGATGCGCTGCGCTCGGTCAACGGTGTTTGCGCGATCAATTCCTGCGGCAGGTCGAAATCAAAATCGGAAAGGCTGTACATGCGTCGAGTCATCTTGAAGGCCGCGGTCCGGAAAATCACCGGTGCAATCGCGCGGCAGAACTGCTAAGGTTGCAATCTTGTCCGGATGGCATCGAACGTAAAGTTCATTCGCGCCGGATTGTGCAAAACCCGCTATTTTACGCCCTGCCGCCCATTTCAGGCCCATCGTCCCGGCCCACTATGCCCGCACCGAAAAAAACGCCTGTCGCAAAGAAAACCGCAGCCAAGCGCGCCGCTCCGGCTACCGCGTCCGCTGCCAGCAAGATCGCCGACAAACTGGCGCGACTTGGCCTGCGCACGGACATCGACAAAGTGTTGCATCTGCCGTTGCGTTATGAGGACGAAACGCAGGTCAAGACGATCGAAGGGGCTGCCCGCGTGTTCGGCCACCCGGTGCAGGTCGAAGGCGTGGTGACTGCGTGCGAGGTCGCCTTCCGCCCCCGCCGGCAACTGGTCGTGACGATCGCCGACGACAGCGCGCAGCTGACGATGCGTTTTCTGAATTTTTACGGCAGCCAAACCAAACAACTGGCGGAAGGCAATCGCGTCCGCGCGCGCGGCGAAATCCGCCACGGCTTTTTCGGCGCCGAAATGGTCCATCCTTCGTACAAGATGGTCAATCAGGGTGCGCCGTTGCCGGTCGGCCTGACGCCGGTGTATCCGTCCGGCGAAGGGGTGTCGCAAACGATTTTGCGCAAGGCCGTCGTCGATGCGATGACGCGCGTCGACTGGCACGACACCTTGCCAGATCGGCTACGCGCTGCACACGACCTCATGCCGTTCGAATCGGCGGTGCGACTGCTGCACAATCCGCCGCCCGATATCGACGAAAGTGCATTGGCCGACCGTTCGCATGCGGCATGGGTGCGCATGAAGTTTGACGAACTGCTGGCACAGCAACTGTCGATGAAGCGCGCGCAGGAAGCGCGTCGTGCAAAAGGTGCAGCAACCTTGAACAAGGCTGGCACGTTGTCGAAAGCATTTCTGCAGCAACTGCCGTTCAAGCTGACGCGTGCGCAGCAGCGCGTGCTGGATGAAATCCGCGTCGATCTGAAACAGGCGTTTCCGATGCAGCGTCTGCTGCAAGGCGACGTCGGCAGCGGCAAGACCGTGGTCGCGGCGCTCGCTGCCGCGCAGGCGATCGACAGCGGTTATCAGGCCGTGCTGATGGCGCCGACCGAGATTCTCGCCGACCAGCATTTTCGCAAGATCGCCGGCTGGATGGAACCGCTCGGCGTGCGTGTCGTGTGGCTGACCGGCAGTCTGAAGAAAAAGGAAAAGACTGAAGCCAAGGCACGCATCGAATCCGGCGAAGCACAATTGATCATCGGTACGCACGCGGTGATTCAGGACGATGTGCAGATTCCAAAACTTGGCTTGGCGATCGTCGACGAACAGCATCGCTTCGGCGTCGGTCAGCGCCTGACGCTGCGTAACAAGGGATCGGGCGACGACAGCAAGACTGTTCCGCATCAACTCATGATGTCGGCCACGCCGATTCCGCGCACGCTGGCGATGACGTATTACGCCGATCTCGAAGTCTCTGTCATCGATGAACTGCCGCCGGGTCGCACGCCGATCGTCACGCGCGTGATCGACCAGAACCGCCGCGATGAAGTGATCGAACGCGTGCATGCAGCGGCGCAGGAAGGCCGGCAGGCGTACTGGGTTTGTCCGCTGATCGAAGAATCGGAAGCCTTGCAACTGCAGACCGCCACCGATACCTACATGACACTCGCCGAAGCATTGCCCGATCTGCGCGTCGGCCTCGTACACGGCCGCATGAGGCCGGCGGAAAAGCAGGAGGTGATGGATGCCTTTACACGTGGCGACGTGCACGTGCTGGTCGCGACGACCGTGATCGAAGTCGGCGTCGACGTACCGAACGCATCGCTGATGGTGATCGAACATGCCGAGCGTTTCGGCCTGTCGCAGCTGCATCAATTGCGCGGCCGTGTCGGGCGCGGCTCGGCGGCCAGCGTGTGTTTGCTGCTGTATCAGTCGCCGCTGGGCCCGATCGCCAAGGAACGACTGCGCATCATGCGCGAATCGACCGACGGCTTCGAGATTGCACGCAAGGATCTGGAGCTGCGCGGCCCCGGCGAATTCCTCGGTGCGCGCCAGTCCGGACAGGCGATGCTGCGCTTCGCCGATCTGGAAACCGACCAGTGGCTGGTCGAGCGCGCACGCGATGTCGCACAACAATTGCTGCGCGACGATCCGGTGACCGTCGAAGCGCATCTGGCGCGCTGGCTGGGCTCGCGTGAAGATTTCCTGAAGGTATAGAATAAACGCCTTCGCGTACCTTCCAGCCACACCATGACACTTACCGAACTCAAATACATCGTCGCCGTTGCGCGCGAAAAGCACTTCGGCCACGCCGCTGAAGCCTGTTTCGTCGCGCAGCCTACGCTGTCGGTCGCCATCAAGAAACTGGAAGACGAACTGGGCGTCACGCTGTTTGAACGCGGCGGCAGCGAAATTTCGATGACGCCGCTCGGCGTGCAGATCGTCGCGCAAGCCGAACGCGTGCTGGAACAGACCGCCGCCATCAAGGAACTCGCCAAGCAGAACAAGGACCCACTGGTCGGTCCGTTCCGTCTCGGCATCATCTACACGATCGCACCGTACCTGCTGCCGTCGCTGGTAAAGACCATCATCGACCGCGTGCCGCAAATGCCGCTGGTCCTGCAGGAAAATTTCACCACCAAATTGCTGGAACTGTTGCGTCAGGGCGAACTCGATGCCGTCATCGTCGCGCTGCCGTTTCCCGATCAGGGCTTGATGGTACAGCCGGTCTATGACGAACCGTTCGTCGTCGCCGTGCCGAAGGATCATGCGTGGGCCAAGCGTCAAAGCATTTCCAGCGACGATCTCAAATCGGAAACCATGCTGTTGCTTGGCAACGGCCACTGCTTCCGCGATCAGGTGCTGGAAGTCTGCCCGGAAATGTCGCGCTTCTCGACGTCCGGTGACGGCATCGCGCGCACCTTCGAAGGCTCGTCGCTGGAAACGATCCGTCACATGGTCGCGTCCGGCATTGGCATCACGGTGCTGCCGGAAGGATCGGTGCCGGACCTGAACACGAAGGAAGGCATGCTGCGCTACGTGCCGTTTTCGGGCCAGACGCCGTCGCGTCGTGTCGTCATCGCATGGCGCAAGAGCTTCACGCGCGGTGCGGCAATCGAAGCGGTGCGTCAGGCGCTGCTGTCCTGCGATCTGCCGAACGTGACGATGCTGCCCGACGAACCACCGCTGGAAACCTGATCGCCGTGCATCGTCTTCAACTGTATTTTCGACTCATCCGTCTCGACAAACCGGTCGGGATCGGACTGGTACTGTGGCCGACGTTATGGGGACTGTGGATGGCGTCCGACGGCAAACCGGGCTGGATGCTGGCGACGATCTTCATTCTCGGCACGGTGCTGATGCGTTCGGCCGGTTGCGCGATCAACGATTATGCGGACCGCGATTTCGACAGGCATGTGCAACGCACCGTCGATCGTCCCATCACCAGCGGCAAGATCCGTCCGCGCGAAGCGCTGTACGTCGCGGCGGTGCTGTCGCTGCTGGCATTCGCACTCATCATTCCGCTCAACACGCTGACCAAGCAATTGTCGATCGCGGCCGTCGTCATTGCTGCCAGCTATCCGTACTTCAAACGCTTTTTCGCGATTCCGCAAGCCTATCTCGGCATCGCGTTCGGCTTCGGCATTCCGATGGCGTTCGCCGCCGTGCAAAACACCGTGCCTGCCGCTGCATGGTGGCTGCTGTTCGCCAACATCTTCTGGTCGGTCGCTTACGATACCGCTTACGCGATGGTCGATCGCGAGGACGATCTGAAGATCGGCATGAAGACATCCGCCATCACCTTTGGCCGCTTCGATGTGGCCGCCATCATGATCTGCTATGCGATCACGCTCGGCCTGATTTCCGTCATCGGCTGGCAGTTCGGCCTGCGCTGGTGGTTCGCCGCCGGCATGTTGCTCGCCGTCGCCTGTGCGCTCTATCACTACACGCTGATTCGTACACGCGAACGTGCCGCGTGCTTCCTCGCATTTCGTCACAACAACTTGCTGGGCGGCTTCATCTTCGCCGGCGTGGCGTTCGATTACCTGCTGCGCTGAACGCTTCAATCATGCTGTGACTTTGACGCGCAGCGGAATTTTCCTGCAGTTGCCTTATCCAACCGGATCGACGCATGACTTCGCGTACAACGTCATGGAGGCAATACCATGCAATTCCTTGTCAATCTCGATGTCGACAATCTGGAAAAGGCCGTGCAGTTCTACAGCGCGGCCTTTGGATTGCACAGAGGCCGCAGGCTGGACAATTCCTGTATTGAAATGCTCGGTGGTCCGGCGCCAATCTATCTGCTGGAAAAAGCCGCCGGCACTGCTGCGTGCAATGTGACCGAGTCCCGTCGTTACACGCGTCACTGGACGCCGTTGCATCTGGATCTGATCGTCGAGGTGATCGAACCGGCCGTGCAGAAAGCCGTGGCCGCAGGTGCCGTACTGGAAGAGCCGATCAGCTCGCATGCATGGGGCAAACTGGCGTTGATGGCCGATCCCTTCGGCCACGGATTCTGTTTCGTGCAATTTTCCGAACAGGGTTATGACGCAATCACTGCATACACCGAAAAATAAGGCGCATGGATAACACAACCGACAATCCGAACGTCAAACGCTACCTGCCCTGGGTGGTGGCCATTGCATTGTTCATGGAACAGCTCGATTCGACCATCATCAACACGGCAGTCCCGTCGATGGCGGCGAGTCTGCACGTGACGCCGCTCAGCCTGAAGGCAGTCGTCAGCAGCTACATCCTGAGCCTGGCTGTCTGCATTCCGGTCAGCGGCTGGATGGCGGATCGCTTCGGTACGCGCCGCGTATTCAGCATTGCGGTGACGCTGTTCACGCTCTCCTCTATCCTGTGCGGCCTGTCGGTCAATGTGCCGATGCTGGTGGCAGCGCGCATTCTGCAGGGCATCAGTGCGGCGATGATGTTGCCGGTTGGGCGACTGGCGATCATCCGGACCTTTCCCAAATCGGAATTACTGACGGCGATGAATTTCGTCATCATCCCGGCACTGATCGGGCCGCTACTGGGACCGACGATCGGCGGCCTGATCGTGCACTGGCTGCCATGGCAGGCGATCTTTTTCGTCAACGTGCCGGTCGGTGTTGTTGCGTTGTGGATGATCCGCCGCCATATGCCGGATTACCGCACCGAGGCAACGCGTCCACTCGACATCATCGGCCTCGTGCTATTCGGCTCCGGTATTGCGTTGCTGTCATGGCTGCTGGAAATCTTCGGCGAGCATTATCTCGATGCGACCTCCGCGGGCATTCTTTTCCTGCTGTCGATTTGCCTGCTCGCGGCCTATGTACTGCACGCGCGCAATGCATTGCACCCGTTGTTGAATCTTTCGCTGTTCCGCACGCGCACCTTCCGTGTTTCGGTCGTCGGCGGTTTCATCACGCGACTCGGCCTGGGTGGCATGCCGTTCCTGCTGCCGCTGCTGTATCAGATCGGTCTTGGCTTGCCAGCATGGCAGTCAGGCCTGCTGATGATGCCGGCTGCGGTAGCGGCAATGGGAATGAAACTGATCTCGGTACGCGTGCTGCGACGCTTCGGCTATCGCAAGGTGTTGATCGTCAATACAGTGATGATCGGATTGACGCTCTGCCTGTTTTCGCAGATCACGTCCGCCACACCGATCGCACTGATCGTGATGCTCGGCTTGACGCAGGGCTTCTTCAATTCACTGCAGTTCTCGAGCATGAATTCGATGGCGTATGCCGACATCCAGGTCGAGGATTCCAGCATGGCCAGCACGATTGCCAGTTCGATGCAGCAGATGTCGATGAGCTTCGGTCTCGCCTTCGGATCCATCGTGGCCGCGTGGTATCTCGGCGGCCTGCCGCAAACCGATCACACGGCAGTCATGGGCGCGCTGCATCATGCGTTCCTGACACTGGGCGTACTGACAGTGTTGTCGTCTCTGTCGTTCTGGGTTCTGCGTCCGAACGATGGTGACAGTGTCAGTCGCGGGCAAGTCACGGTTTCCTGATCGAGGCGGATACATTCTGTAACAGCGCTTACCGAAATCGGTCTGGAACGTGACAACCAAAACGTCTTTAATTGCGTTGTCATCTGCAGGCGCCCGCACGAACGACGCTGCTGACCGATCACAACAAAAAGGAAACGCATGAAAAACAAACTCATTGCCGCAGCGATCATCGCTGCCGCTTTTGCCGCGCAGGGATCGGCCTTTGCCGACGATCATGATCACGACCATCGCGGCCCGCATCACGACAACCGCCATCATCGCGATTACCATCATGCTTCTCGTCATGATTCTCGTCATGATTTTCGCCACGATTACCGTCATGATGGCCGCGGCGCTGGTCCTCGTCACGACTTCTACCGCGGCCAGCGTCTGGCGCCGGAATACCGTCGCCATGAATATGTCGTCGACAACTGGCGCGGTCATCATCTGAAGGCACCGCCACGCGGTTATCACTGGGTACAGACCGGTCCGGATTACGTACTGGTCGCCATCACAACCGGCATCATTGCGCAAATCGTTTTGAGCAATTAAAACTCTGCGACTGTCGTTAAAAAAGCCGGATATCCAAATTGGATACCCGGCTTTTTTGGCTTTTTATACAGATTCAATCACGACCGAATTCTTCGCCAAGCTCCTTGCCGCGCGCTGCGGCAGCTTTCATGGCCTTGACGATTGCTGCCTTGACTCCGCTTTGCTCCATGCTGGTCAAAGCGGCATACGTCGTTCCCCCCTTTGAGGTGACACGCTCGCGCAACACCGACACCGGATCGCTCGACTGCGCCGCCAGTTGCGCCGCGCCGACGAAGGTGGAAATCGCCAGCGCGTTGCCCTGCGCCGACGTCAATCCCATCTCCTGCGCGGCCTGCTGCATGGCTTCGATGAAATAGAAAACGTAGGCAGGACCGCTGCCGGAAACCGCGGTCACCGAATCGATCAACTCCTCATCCTCCAGCCAGACCGTTTCGCCGACTGCATGCAGGACGGCATCGGCGGCGGCACGCTGTTCCGTGCTGACACCCGACGTCGCCACCAGACCGGTGACACCCTTGCCGATCAATGCCGGCGTGTTCGGCATCGTGCGCACGATCGCGTTGTGCCCGCCCAGCCAGCGCGATAGATCAACGGCGCGGATGCCGGCCGCAATCGACAAAATCAATTGCGAACCGATATGCGGTGCGAGTTGTGCCACCACATCCTTCATCTGCTGCGGCTTGACCGCCAGCACGACGACATCGCTGTCGGCGACTGCGGCGTCGATTGCCGGCGATGTACGTACACCGAACTGCGTCTGCAGCCTGTCAAGCGCGTCGGCATTGAGGTCAACGACATGGATATTCTCTGCGGCAGTTAGCTTGCCGGCCAGGCCGCCAATCAGCGCAGCGGCCATGTTGCCGCCGCCAATGAAGGTGATTTTCAACTTATTTTTTTGCATAGTCCCGGGTTCCAAAAATGGCAGAGCCGATGCGCACAATCGTCGCACCTTCGGCAATCGCCGCAGGCATGTCGGCCGACATGCCCATCGACAAGGTGTCCAGCTGCAGGCCGCTCGCACGCAACTGGTTGAATAATTCGTTCATTCGATGAAACGGTTCACGCTGCTGTGCCATATCGCCTTCCGGTTCCGGTATTGCCATCAAGCCACGTAACCGAATACGCGGCAACGCAGCGATTGCTTGTGCCGTCTCCAGAGTTTCATCAGGCATCACACCGCTCTTGCTCGCCTCTCCGCTGATATTGACCTGCAGGCAGATATTCAGTGGCGGCAAATGATCGGGACGCTGATCGGACAATCGCTGTGCAATTTTTTCGCGATCGACCGAATGCACCCAGTCGAAATATTCGGCAATCGGCCGTGTCTTGTTGCTCTGGATCGGCCCGATGAAATGCCATTCCAGTTGCAGATCGGGACGCGCTTGCCGGATTGTTGCCATTTTATCCAGCGCTTCCTGCAGATAGTTCTCGCCGAACGCGAGCTGGCCGGCACTGGCCGCATCGATTACCGCGTCCGCACCAAAGGTCTTGGAAACGGCCAGCAGCTCAATACCGTGCACGTCGCGTTGCGCATTGTCCGCAGCTTCGGTAATCCGTTGACGCACGGCTTGCAAGTTCTGACGTATTGCAGACATAATCAAAGTTCTTTAAGGCAATTATTCGCAGGATTTTGCAATTGGTCGCGCCGCCAATAGCCGCGCGCTTCACCCAACAGGCAGGCTCAGGGATTATAAATGGACATTTCCGAACTACTCGCGTTCTCGGTCAAGAACAAGGCGTCCGACTTGCATCTTTCATCGGGCCTGCCGCCGATGATCCGCGTACACGGCGACGTACGCCGTATCAACCTGCCGCCGCTCGAACATAAAGACGTGCACGCGATGGTGTACGACATCATGAACGATGGCCAGCGCAAGGTCTATGAAGACCGTTTGGAAGTCGACTTTTCGTTCGAAATTCCCGGCCTGTCGCGCTTTCGTGTCAACGCATTCAACCAGGAACGCGGCGCTGCTGCCGTCCTGCGAACGATTCCATCCAAGATTCTGACCCTGGAAGATCTGCACGCACCAAAAATCTTTGCCGACCTGGCACTGAAACCGCGCGGCCTCGTGCTCGTGACCGGCCCGACCGGTTCCGGAAAATCGACAACGCTGGCGGCGATGGTCAATCACATCAACGAAAACGAATACGCGCACATCCTGACGATCGAGGACCCGATCGAATTCGTGCACGATCCGAAGAAATGCCTTATTAACCAGCGCGAAGTCGGACCGCACACGCATTCATTCGAGAACGCGCTACGCTCGGCGCTGCGTGAAGATCCGGACATCGTCCTCGTCGGCGAATTGCGCGATCTGGAAACCATCCGCCTCGCGCTGACCGCGGCGGAAACCGGCCACCTTGTGTTCGGTACATTGCACACCTCGTCCGCGGCAAAAACCGTTGACCGTATCATCGACGTCTTCCCCGGCGAAGAGAAGGAAATGGTGCGCGCGATGCTGTCCGAATCGCTGCAGGCCGTCATCTCACAAACGCTGCTGAGAACGAAGGATGGCAGCGGCCGCGTCGCTGCGCATGAAATCATGCTCGGTACGCCGGCGATCCGCAACCTGATTCGCGAAGCGAAGATCGCACAGATGTATTCGGCGATCCAGACCGGCTCCAACGTCGGCATGCAGACGCTGGACAGCAATCTGACCGATCTGGTGCGCCGCAATGTGATTTCCGCCTCGACCGCGCGCGCGGCAGCCAAGACGCCGGAAAATTTCCCGGGATAAGTGCGTGAATTCGCGAGGTACGAATCCGAACGGCTTGCAAGACGCGAGGTGGGGTGAGCATCCAGGTCAACCTGTCCGCTGCAGAATCGACGCACAGGCAGACAACACGTACCGGCCACACGGCTGAACGAATCGAATAACGAAGGAGCAGCAGCATGGAACGCGATCAAGCCACCAAATTCATGTACGACTTGCTGCGCCTGATGCTCAGCAAGAACGGCTCCGATCTTTTCATCACGGCAGAGTTTCCGCCGGCGTTCAAGATCGACGGCAAGATGACCCAGGTATCGAACCAGCCGCTGACACCGCAACACACGGTCGAACTGGCGCGCGCGATCATGAGCGACAAGCAGGCCGCCGAATTCGAGGCAAGCAAGGAATGCAACTTCGCAATCAGCCCCGGCGGCATCGGTCGCTTCCGCGTCTCCGCTTTCGTGCAACAGGGCAAGGTCGGCATGGTGCTGCGAACCATCACCACCTCGATCCCCAAGCTGGAAGACCTCGGCGTGCCGGATACACTGAAAGATGTCGTGATGACCAAGCGCGGCCTCGTCATCATGGTCGGCGCGACTGGGTCCGGCAAGTCAACGACGCTGGCCGGCATGCTCGGCTATCGCAATGAAAACAGCTACGGTCACATCATCACGATCGAGGACCCGGTCGAATACGTGCACCCGCACAGGAACTGCGTCATCACCCAACGCGAAATCGGTGTCGATACCGAAGACTGGGGTGTCGCACTGAAGAACACGCTGCGGCAGGCGCCGGACGTCATTTTCATTGGCGAGATTCGTGATCGCGAGACGATGGACTACGCGATCGCCTTTGCAGAAACCGGCCACCTTTGCCTGGCAACGATGCACGCCAACAGTTCGAATCAGGCGCTGGATCGCATCATCAACTTCTTCCCTGAAGAACGGCGTCAGCAGCTGCTGATGGATTTGTCGCTGAACCTGAAAGCGATGCTGTCGCAACGCCTGATTCCGTTGAAGGATACGAAAGGCCGCTGCGTGGCTGTCGAGATCATGCTGAATTCGCCGCTGATTTCCGACCTGATCTTCAAGGGCGAAGTGCATGAGATCAAGGAGATCATGAAGAAGTCACGCGAACTCGGCATGCAAACCTTTGATCAGGCACTATTCGATCTGTACGAAGCCGGCAAGATCAGTTACGAAGATGCACTGCGCAATGCCGATTCGGTCAACGATCTGCGCCTGTCGATCAAACTCCACGGCAAGGAAGCGCATGGTCGCGATCTGACCAAGGGCACCGAACATCTCGGGATCGTGTGAGCAACGACATGAGCAATAGCGCACATTCCGTTCACGACTTTACTGTCACTGCATTGACCGGCGCTCCGGTCGATCTGGCGCAGTATCGCGGCAAGATCCTGCTGATCGTCAACACCGCCAGCAAATGCGGCTTCACGCCACAGTACAAGGGTCTGGAAGCGGTGTATCAACAGTTCAAGGACAAGGGTGTGGAAGTGCTCGGATTTCCGTGCAACCAGTTCGGCAGCCAGGAACCGGGCAATGCGGATGAAATCGGCGCGTTCTGCGAAAAGAATTACGGCGTGACGTTTCAACTGTTTGAAAAGATCGACGTCAACGGTAGCGATGCTGAACCGCTGTTCAAGCATCTGAAACACGCAGCGCCTGGCCTGCTGGGCAGCGAAGCCATCAAATGGAATTTCACCAAGTTCCTGGTCGGCAAGGATGGCAAGGTTTTCAGGCGTTATGCGCCGCAAACAAAACCGGAAGAACTAATTGCCGATATCGAAATGTTGCTGGCAAGATAACGCATCACCGGCATCGAATTATTTTGCGTCGATTTCCCGCATGCGATCCTTCTCCCACAACACATCGCCGCCACCCGCAAACCGGTTCAGCACGCGCGACAGCACAAACAGCAGATCCGACAGGCGATTGGCGTATCGGCGCGGATTGTCGTTGATGTTCTCCGTCTTTCCCAGGCTGACAATGGTGCGCTCTGCACGACGGCAAACGGTACGGCAGACATGTGACTGCGCCGCAGCACGCGATCCGGCCGGCAGGATGAATTCCTGCAACGCCGGCAGGTCTGCGTTGTACTTTGCCAGCAGGGTATCGAGCCGTGCGATCTGCGCGTCGTGGATCAGCGTGTAACCGGGAATGCAGAGTTCGCCGCCCATATCGAACAGATCGTGCTGAATGGAAATGAGTTCTTCGCGCAATACGGCGGGCAACTCCTCGCACAGCAGCAATCCGATATGCGAGTTCAGCTCATCCACATCGCCCATCGCCTGCACACGCAGCGCATCCTTGTCGACGCGGCTGCCATCGCCCAATCCAGTCGTGCCGTTGTCGCCGGTACGTGTCGCGATTTTTGAAAGTCGATTACCCATGATGTCGAAAAACGTAAAAAAGAATTCTCGAGAATACGGGAAAAGCCGGGGCGCGTCCTTTCTTTGGGAATGAAATCGATAAAGACTGGCGGGTGATGGCAGAGCACAACCGGGAACCAGACTCACGCTATCCGGGTAAATATTTAACCAAGGGGTGCGATACACATGCAGACAAACCTGCCGAACCGGTAAAATCCCCTATTGACCCAAAAATATGAATGGATGCAATGGCCATCAGACTTCCACCCGTACATGCCTTGTCCGCTTTTGAAGCAGCCGCGCGCCACGGTTCATTTGCCATCGCCGCGGAAGAGTTGTGCATTACTCCATCAGCCTTTTCCCATCGCATCCGTCTGCTCGAAGAATTTGTCGGCGAACGCTTGTTCGTACGCGATGGCCGCAGCGTCAGCCTGACCGAATTCGGTCGCCGCTATCTGGACGTTGTACGCGACGCATTACGCTCGCTGGCGGATTTTCCGCTGCCCTACAAGCACACACAGGCACAACCGCGACTCAAGGTCACGGTGCCGCCCACATTCGCACGCTATTTGTTCCTGCCGCATCTGCACGAGTTCATGGCACTGCAGCCGGACGTCACGATCGAAACCTATCTGTCGGTTCCGCTGTACGACATGAGCCTGTCGGAAACTGATGTCGAAGTCCGCTTCGGTGCCGGCAAGTATCCGGATCTGGTGACGGAAAAATTGTTCGAGGAACCGGTGTTCCCGGTGGCGAGCCCGGCCTATCTGAAAAAGATCGGTGGCATCGACAAACCCGCGGATCTGAAGAAAGCGCAATTACTGCGCTCTGCGCTGGAGCCCTGGCAATCGTGGTTCGAGGCGGCAGGACTGGATTGGCCGGAACCTTCCACCGGATTGCGCTTCGACGATCTCGGCTTGCTGCTGGAAGCGGTGCGTCACGGTTACGGCATCGCACTCGCACGCGGACACTTTGCCAGCGAAATGATCAAGAAGGGCGAGATGGTTCCGCTGTTCGACATCAAACTGGCAACGCCGCAACACGCCTACTATCTGGTGTACGAACGCAACGCGCGCGACCGGCCGGAGGTTGCCGCATTGTTGGAATGGATGAAGTCACGCTTCAAATCACAACGACTGATGTGATCCGAATCAGACCTTGATGCCGATGTAGCCGAACGCATTGCATTCCCAACCGTTCATGCTCATCGGACATCATCGTAATCAGTTGAATATTTTTCACCCTCGCACGACAGGACGATTCGCTACACTCTAGTTCCGCTGAAACAGAACAGTGCGCACGATTGCGCACCGGCGGCAACAGGACATCGACCGGATCGCAATGCATACCACTTCCGCAGCACCCTTCACGGCAGAACATCAGCGCACGGTCGTCAATGCGTTGCGTGCCGTGCTGCCGGAACGCAGCGTGCTGTTCAACGACGAAGACACACGCCCGTATGAATGCGACGGACTCGCTGCCTACGCACAATTGCCGATGGTCGTGGCCTTGCCCGACAACGAGGAACAGGTCGTCGCGGTTCTGAAAATCTGCCATGCGCTCAAAGTAAAAATCGTGCCGCGTGGTGCAGGAACCGGACTGTCCGGCGGCGCGATGCCGATTGCCGACGGCGTCGTGCTGTCGACTGCGCGCATGAACCGCATCGTCAACGTCGATGCGTATTCACGCACGGCAGTCGTGCAACCAGGCGTACGCAATCTGGCCATATCGGAAGCGGTAGCGCCACTCGGGCTGTATTACGCGCCCGATCCGTCATCGCAGATTGCCTGCACGATCGGCGGCAACGTGGCAGAAAATTCCGGCGGTGTGCATTGCCTGAAATACGGCCTGACCGTACACAACGTGATGCGCGTGCGCATGGTGACGATCGAAGGCGACATCGTCGAACTCGGCGGCACCGCGCTCGATGCGCCCGGCCTCGATTTACTCGCTGTTTTCATCGGTTCGGAAGGCATGCTCGGCGTCGTAACGGAAGTGACCGTGCGCCTGATTCCGAAACCGCAACAGGCGCGCGTGATCCTGGCGTCGTTCGACGACGTTACCAAGGGTGGCGATGCAGTCGCGAACGTGATCGCGGCCGGCATCATTCCGGCCGGCCTGGAAATGATGGACAAGACATCGACGCGCATGGTCGAACCTTTCGTCAAGGCGGGTTACGACATCGATGCGGAAGCATTGCTGCTATGCGAATCGGACGGCATTCCGGAAGAAGTCGACGAGGAAATCGCGCGCATGATCGATGTGCTGAAGGATTCCGGTGCGACGGCCATTTCCGTTTCGCGCGATGAAGCGGAACGCCTGAAGTTCTGGTCGGGTCGCAAGAATGCGTTCCCTGCAGCGGGGCGCATCTCTCCTGATTACTATTGTATCGACGGCACCATTCCGCGTCGCAGTCTGGCCGATGTGCTGCTCGGCATCTCGAAGATGGAATTGAAATACGGCTTGCGTTGCGCGAATGTTTTTCACGCCGGTGACGGCAATCTGCATCCGCTGATCCTGTTCGACGCCAACCTTGCCGATGAATTCCATCGCGCCGAATTGTTCGGTGCAGAGATTCTGGAAATGTGCGTCGCCGTAGGCGGCACGATCACAGGCGAACACGGCGTCGGGCTGGAAAAAATCAATCAGATGTGCGTGCAGTTTTCGCGTGCAGAAATCGATGCCTTTTTCGGCGTCAAGGCAGCCTTCGATCCGCCAATGCTGCTCAATCCGAACAAGGCCATTCCAACACTTCAGCGCTGTGCCGAATACGGCAAGATGCACGTACGTCGCGGCATGCTGAAGTTCCCAGATCTGCCGCGCTTTTAGCCCGCTTCTAGTCAGCCATCAATGGAACAGCAACTCGCACAATTTCGTGACCAGATCCTGGCGTCCAGCCGCAACCAGCCGTTGTGCATCCGCGGTAGCGGCAGCAAGGATTGGTACGGTCGCGAGCCGGTCGGCGACATTGTGAATACGCGCGCCTATTCCGGCATCGTGTCCTACGATCCGACCGAACTGGTCATCACGGTACGCAGCGGCACACCGTTGACGGAAGTGGAAACCGCGCTCGCGCAGCACAATCAGATGCTCGCTTTCGAACCGCCGCACTTTGGCAACGATGCGACAGTCGGCGGCATGGTTGCCAGCGGCCTGTCCGGCCCGCGTCGTGTCGCTGTGGGTGCAGTGCGCGACTTCGTGCTGGGCGCAGCGCTGATGAATGGCAAGGGCGAGATCCTGCATTTCGGCGGACAGGTGATGAAGAATGTCGCGGGCTACGACGTCTCGCGCTTGCTGGCCGGTTCGCTCGGTACGTTGGGATTGATCCTTGAAGTCTCGCTGAAGGTATTGCCGAAACCGTTTGCGGAAACCACCTTGCGTCTCGCCATGACGGAGCAGGAAGCGGTTCGCCGTCTCAACGAATGGGGCGGAAAGTCCCTGCCGATTTCCGCCAGTGCCTGGTATGACGGCACGCTGGCGGTGCGGCTTTCCGGTGCGCAGGCGGCGATCACGGCGGCACGCAAACTGATCGGTGGCGACGAGATGGCGGATGCCGACAATTTCTGGCTGGCGATGCGCGAGCAGAGCAATGATTTCTTCGAACAATCGAATGTTCTGTGGCGTCTGTCGCTGCCGTCGGTAGCGACACCGCTTGCCCTCGAGGGCACACAATTGATCGAATGGGGCGGCGCGCAACGCTGGTTGCGAACGAACGACATTTCGTCAAGATCGGCCGATGCAATTCGCGCGGCCGCGGCGACGGTCGGCGGTCATGCGACATTATTCCGTGGCGGCGACAAGGACGTCGGTGTGTTTCATCCGCTGCCAGCTGCTGTTGCGCGCATCCAGCAAAACCTGCAGCACGCGTTCGATCCGCATGCCATTTTCAATCCGGGTCGCATGTATGCATCGCACCCTTCGCATCAGGCGGCATAGAGACATGCAAACCAATCTAGCCGATTTCATCAAAGACACGCGCGAAGGCCAGGAAGCGGACACGATTCTGCGCAATTGCGTGCATTGCGGTTTCTGCACGGCGACCTGTCCCACCTATCAGTTGCTGGGCGATGAACTCGATGGCCCGCGCGGCCGCATTTATCTGATCAAGCAGGTACTGGAAGGCAAGGAACCAACGGCCAAGACGCAACTGCATCTTGATCGTTGCCTGACTTGTCGCAATTGCGAAACGACCTGCCCGTCCGGCGTGCAATACGGACGCCTGGTCGACATCGGCCGCAAGGTCGTAGCGGAACGCGTTGCCTACCCGTTGTCGCAACAATGGAAGCGCACATTGCTGAAGGAATTCCTGCCGCGCAAATGGCTTTTCACGCCGGCGATGAAGACCGGACAACTGTTCCGGCCATTGTTGCCGAAATCGTTGAAGAACAAGGTGCCGCGCGCGCAACCAGCGGGGGCGTGGCCGGCACGTGCACATGCACGCAAGATGCTTCTGCTGGACGGTTGCGTACAACCGGCGATGGCGCCGAACATCAATGCCGCAACGGCACGCGTCTTCGACGCACTCGGCGTGCAGTTGCAAGTCGCGCCGAAAGCCGGCTGCTGCGGTGCCATCCGCCATCACCTGAACGATCAGGACGGCGCGCTCGACGACATGCGCCGCAATATCGATGCGTGGTGGCCGCTGGTGGAAGACGGCGCAGAAGCGATCGTGATGACGGCATCCGGCTGCGGCGTGATGGTCAAGGATTACGGCCATCTGTTGATCGATGATGCGGCTTATGCAGAAAAAGCGCGACGCATTTCCGCCATGACAAAAGATCTCAGCGAGATCCTGCCGGAATTCGAAAACGAACTGGCAAGCCGACTCGCAGGAAAAATGAACCAACGCGTCGCCTGGCATCCGCCATGCACGCTGCAACATGGGCAACAGATACGCGGCAAGGTCGAGCAGTTATTGCGTGCAGTCGGCATCGATGTGCAACTGTGCGCCGACAGTCATCTGTGCTGTGGTTCTGCCGGCACGTATTCTGTGTTGCATCCCGACCTGTCATATCAGCTGCGCGATCGCAAGGTCGCCAATCTGGAAGCAACCGGCGCGGAGAGAATCGTTTCCGCCAACATCGGCTGCCTGACGCACTTGCAATCGGGGACCGATATGCCGGTTGAACACTGGATCGAATTGATTGACCGCGCGTTGTCCGGAACCTGATTGACTATTCAGCAAACATCAATAAAAAAGCCATTCGATCGAATGGCTTTTTTCATGCAGAGAACCGCGCATCACGCAAAGGTCATTTCAAGCGCTTGTCTTTCTCGATCAGCGCGTACGCCGAGTGATTGTGGATCGACTCGAAATTTTCCGCTTCCAGCGTGTAAGCCAAAACGCGTTCTTCATTGTTCAGCATTACCGCCACGTCGCGCACCAGATCCTCGACGAACTTCGGATTGTCGTAGGCGCGTTCAGTCACGTATTTTTCATCCGGACGCTTCAGCAAACCGTACAGTTCGCACGACGCCTGCGCCTCGATCTTCGAAATCAGATCCTCGACGACGAAATCGCCGTTCATCACCGCATGCACGGTGATGTGCGAGCGCTGGTTGTGCGCGCCGTACGCTGAAATCTTCTTCGAGCATGGGCACAAGCTGGTGACCGGCACCAAAACTTTCAGTGTGATTTCCAGCGCGCCATTCTTGATCTCGCCGGTCAGGCCGACTTCGTAATCCATCAGGCTCTGCACGCCGGAAACCGGCGCAGTCTTGTTGATGAAATACGGGAATGAAACCTCGATGCGGCCGGCGTTCGCTTCCAGCAAAGCCAGCATGTCGTGCATCAGCTTGCTGAACGCAGCAACATCGAGCGGGCCTTTCAGGTCTTCCAGCAGCGCAATGAAGCGCGACATGTGCGTGCCTTTTTGTTCTTCCGCCAGATGAACGTACATGTTCCATGTGCCGACCGACGGTTGTGTACCGGCGGACGTCTTGATCGTCACCGGATAGCGCACACCCTTGACGCCGACGCGCTGGATGACAATGTGCCGGGTGTCCGGCGTGGCCTGCACGTCAGGCATGGCGCTCAGGGTGAGATCGCGAGTATTCATGGTGAAACCTGTCCTGTCGGCGCGAAGCCGAAATAAGTGCTGCGTTGAATACTAAATTACTGCTTGTTGTTGACGACCAGTCTTGGTTCGCCTTTGGAAAAACGTTGCCGGATCGAGGCGGCAATTCCTTTTGCATCCAGACCGCATGCGGCCAGCAACTGGCCGGCGTCACCATGATCAATAAATTGATCCGGCAAGCCCAAAATCAATAGCGGCTTGACGATTCCCTCCGCCGCCAGCGCTTCCGCAACCGCTGCGCCGGCACCGCCCATGACCGCTCCTTCTTCGACCGTGACCAATGCATCGTGTGTCGCTGCCAGTCGCTTGATCAGTTCGATATCAAGCGGCTTGATGAAACGCATGTTGGCGACTGTCGCATCCAGCTCGTCGCCGGCTTTCAGACTCGGTGCCACCATCGTGCCAAATGCCAGAATCGCGACGCCTTTACCCTCGCGCCTGATCTCGCCGGTACCGAGCGGAATTGTGTCGAGATCTTTGCTCACCGTGGCGCCGATGCCGCCACCGCGCGGATACCGCACCGACGCGGGTCCATTGTATTGGAAAGCCGTCGACAGCATCTGACGACACTCGTTTTCATCCGATGCCGCCATGACAACCATGTTTGGAATGCAACGAAGATAGGCAATATCGTAGTTGCCTGCATGTGTCGCGCCATCCGCTCCGACCAGACCGGAGCGATCCAGAGCAAACGTCACATCGAGATTCTGCAAGGCAACATCATGGATCAACTGATCGTAACCGCGTTGCAGGAAGGTCGAATAAATTGCCACGACCGGCTTCAATCCTTCCGTCGCCATACCCGCAGCAAATGTCACCGCATGCTGTTCCGCAATGCCGACGTCGTAATAACGCCCAGGGAAGCGACGTTCGAACTCGACCATGCCGGAGCCTTCGCGCATCGCCGGCGTGATGCCGACCAGTCGTTCGTCAGCTGTCGCCATGTCGCACAGCCAGTCGCCGAAGACGCTGGTATAGGTCACTTTTTTCGCCGTGGCCGGCTTGATGCCTTCGGCCGGGTCGAACTTGCCCGGACCGTGATACAACACCGGGTCCGCTTCCGCCAGCTTGTAGCCTTGCCCCTTGCGCGTCACCACATGCAGGAACTGCGGGCCTTTCAGATGCTTCAGATTCTGCAGCGTCGGAATCAGCGAATCGAGATCGTGACCGTCGATCGGGCCGATGTAGTTGAAGCCGAATTCCTCGAACATCGTGGCCGGCACGACCATGCCTTTTGCATGTTCTTCCAGACGCTTTGCCAGTTCGCGCACAGGCCCCGGCAACACGCTCTTGCCGACATTTTTCGCGGCTGCGTAAAACTGGCCCGACATCAGGCGCGCCAGATAACGGTTCAATGCGCCGACCGGCGGCGAAATCGACATGTCGTTATCGTTCAGCACAACCAGCAGGTTGATGTCGTCATGAATGCCGGCATTGTTCATCGCCTCGAACGCCATGCCGGCAGTCATCGCACCGTCGCCGATCACGGCAATCGCGTGACGATTTTCGCCCTTGGTTTTTGCGGCGAGCGCCATGCCGAGTGCCGCAGAAATCGAGGTCGACGAATGTGCGGTGCCGAAGGTGTCGTACGGACTTTCGTCGCGACGCGGAAAACCGGAAATGCCGTCGAGCTGACGCAGCGTATGCATCTGGTCGCGACGACCGGTCAGGATCTTGTGCGGATAGGTTTGATGGCCGACGTCCCACACGATGCGATCTTCCGGCGTGTTGAAAATCGCGTGCAGCGCAATCGTCAGTTCGACCGTGCCCAGATTGGACGAGAGGTGACCGCCGGTTTGCGAAACCGATTCCAGCACATAGGCGCGCAACTCGTCGGCCAGCTGTTTCAGTTGCGGGCGCGACAGGTGCCGGATCTCGGCCGGGTCGTTGATTGTTTGAAGCAAATCCATACTTATGCCTTCCGCTGCACGATCAGGTCTGCGATTTCGCGCAGACGTTGTGCCTTGTCTCCGAATGCCTGCAACGCGCGATGCGCATCGGCACGCAATTTTTCCGCCAGGGCCCGCGATTGTTCCAGCCCCAGAATCGATACATAGGTCGGCTTGTTGTCCGCCGCATCCTTGCCGGCCGTTTTGCCCAGCGTGGCCGAATCGGCCGTCGCATCGAGCACATCGTCCACCACCTGGAATGCCAGACCGATTGCTGCTGCATACGCGTCCAGCGCCGCCGTTTCGTCTTCGTTCAGCGCCTTGCCGGCAAGTGCGCCGAGCAAAACAGATGCACGTAACAACGCGCCTGTTTTGAGACGATGCATCTGTTCGAGTTCTTCCAGCGACAACTGCAGCCCCACGCTCGCCAGATCGATCGCCTGTCCGCCGCACATGCCGTACGAACCGGACGCCTGCGCCAGCAAACGCACCATTGCCAACTGCCGTTCGGCAGCCAGATTGCCCGACGACAGAATCTCGAATGCCTGCGACTGCAACGCGTCACCTACCAGCAATGCGCACGCTTCGTCGTATTTCACATGCACGGTCGGCTTGCCGCGACGCAGCGCATCGTCGTCCATGCACGGCATGTCGTCGTGCACCAGCGAATAGGTATGAATCATTTCCACCGCTGCTGCCGCGCGCGCGAGTTCCGCAGCGTCGGCATCGAACAGTGCACCGGCCGCATGTACCAACAACGGACGCACGCGCTTGCCGCCATCGAGCACGGCATACTGCATTGCTTCATGCAGGCGGGCCGGAACTCGATCCGCCGGCGGCAGATGCCGCAACAAGGCGGCTTCCATTTCCGCCTGCGTGGATTTCATCCAGACGTCAAACGATTGCATCGCCGTCATTCATCCTCTCCGCTTGCGGAGTCGGCGTTGAACGGTTTCAGCATGTCGCCTTCCAGCACCTTGACCTGACTGTCGACTTTTTCGAGTTGCGCTGCGCAATACTTGACCAGTTCCGAACCGCGCTTGTAAGCCGCAACGGCCGCTTCCAGCGGCAGTTCGCCCGCTTCCATGCGCGCGACCAGTTGTTCGAGTTCTGCCATCGCTTCTTCAAACGATGACGGCAGCGCTGCAGCGGGTAGTTTTTTTGACATGACGACTGGAAAAAGGTTTAGCCCGTTATTTTAGTGCAATCCATCCCTTCCGGTGCGTAAACACCCTTACCCGACCGGTTTCCCCAAGGTTGTCGAGTGACCAGAAAAAATGAAATCGTTGTCTCTGACGACGGCAAATCCGGAAATGAACGCACAACGTCCTCTTGCGGACCTGCCGATATTTTGTTTTTGACAATTTCAACAAGTTTCCCTTGCCCAACATTGGCGCAGGGTAGCCCCGGGAAACGCGTTCGGCTATAATCTGCGGTTCTGTCCAAAATTGCCTCTGCATCTCTCGTTGAACAAAGGTTTTTGCGGATTCTTTCTCTCTTAGGTTGGTGCAAATTAATTTGGGGGTAGGGGAATGTCCGATCTGGCTAGTCTCGCCAAACTCGCGCGCTCCAACGCGCAACTTCCTGTCAGTGTCTATTTTGACGAAGCGCTTTTGAAGCGCGAAACTCAACAGCTGTTCTTGAACGGACCGCGCTACGCCGGCCATGAGTTGATGGTGCCGAACGTCGGCGACTTCGCCACGCTCGCGTGGGAAAACGAAGGCCGCATGCTGGTACGCAACCAGCATGGCATCGAACTGCTGTCCAACGTCTGCCGTCATCGCCAGGCGAAAATGTTCAATGGCCGCGGCAACGCGAATACGCTGGTGTGTCCGCTGCATCGCTGGACCTACGATCTGAAAGGCGAATTGATCGGCGCGCCGCATTTCGGCGAAACGCCGTGCCTCAATCTGTCGAAAACGCCGCTGCAAAGCTGGAACGGCCTGCTGTTCGAGAACAACAACGTCAACGTCGCACAGATTCTCGGCAAGCTGGGCGTCACCAAGGATCTCGACTTCAGCGGGTACATGCTGGATCACGTCGAAGTGCACGACTGCGATTACAACTGGAAGACCTTCATCGAGGTTTATCTCGAGGACTATCACGTCGAACCGTTCCATCCGGGCCTCGGCAGCTTTGTCAGCTGCGACGACCTGAAATGGGAATTCGGCGAGCAATACAGTGTGCAGACTGTCGGTGTGCATCACGCGCTGGCCAAGCACGGCTCGCCGAAATATCGCAAATGGCAGGAACAGATTCTGCAATTCCGTGGCGGCGAAGCACCGCCGTACGGCGCGATCTGGCTGACGCTGTATCCGAACATCATGGTCGAGTGGTATCCGCACGTGCTGGTGGTGTCGACGCTGTGGCCGAACGGCCCGCAGAAAACGCGCAACGTCGTCGAGTTCTACTATCCGGAAGAAATCGTCTTGTTCGAACGCGAATTCGTCGAGGCCGAACGCGCCGCCTATATGGAAACCTGCGAAGAAGACGATGAAATCGCGTTGCGCATGGATGCCGGCCGCAAGATCCTGCTCGATCGTGGCGTCAACGAAGTCGGGCCGTACCAGTCGCCGATGGAAGACGGCATGCAGCATTTTCACGAATGGTATCGCCGCCATATCGACGTGTAATCTCTTCACCAAAACCGGCTGATAATTCAGCCGGTTTTATTTTGCAGCCTTGCGTTTTCCGTCATTCATTTTTTCCGCATTTTTTCGCAGCTTCTTTTCTTCTTCGTCTCATGCAATCACTCTGGATGCTGTTCGCCACCTTCGCCTTCTCCATCATGGGCGTCTGCGTCAAACTGGCATCCACCACCTATTCTGTCGCCGAAATCATTCTCTATCGCGGCATGATCGGCGTCGTCTTCATCTACTTCCTGATGCGCCAGCAACGCGGCACGCTGAAAACGCATCTGGTCTGGCAACACCTGTGGCGCTGCGTTGTCGGCACCACGGCATTGTGGCTGTGGTTCATTGCCATCGGACTGCTGCCGCTGGCAACGGCAATGACGCTCAATTACATGGCGCCGATCTGGATTTCGGGCGTTCTTTTTGTCGCCGCATGGCATGGCGGCAAGCATCGTTTCGAATGGGGTTTGGTCACTGCAATCGTCGCCAGCTTCATCGGCGTAACGCTGTTGCTGCGGCCGTCGATTCATCAGGATCAGTGGCTGGGAGGATTTGTCGGCGTCTGCTCGGGTGCATTGTCCGCCCTCGCCTATCTGCAGGTGCGCAAACTCGGCCAGCTCGGCGAACCCGAATCGCGCGTCGTCTTTTATTTTTCGCTGACTGGTTTCATCGCCGGCCTGCTTGGCTGCCTGTTTGGCACCGGCTTGCAGGACGAACCGATTCATCTGTTGCGTGAACATACAAGCTACGGTCTGTTCCTGTTGATCAGCATCGGCGTGCTGGCCGCGATTGCGCAAATGGCGATGACGCGTGCCTATCGTCTTGGCAACACCCTGGTCACCGCGAACCTGCAATATACGGGTATCGTGTTTTCCAGCCTGTGGGGCATTCTGATCTGGAGCGATGCACTGGGGCTGACCGGCTGGCTCGGCATTGCGATCATCCTTGCCAGCGGCATCGTGGCCACGTTTTACAATATTCGCAATACCGCGGCAGGCAAGAAATTGCCGCCGGCCGATCCGATTGCAACCGAACTCTGATGCGACCACCGAGGACTGCACATGACATACACCACACTGATTTCCGCGGCTGAATTGGCCGAACATGTTTTTGAACCAAATTGGGTCGTGCTCGATTGCCGACACGATCTGACCAATCCTGACTTCGGGCGCAACGCCTATGCTGAAGGCCATCTTCCGAATGCGCAGTTCGTGCATCTCGACAGCGACGCCGGCGGTGAAAAGAAAGCCGCAGACGGCACGTTCCGCGGCCGCCATCCGTTGCCGGATCGCGCAGCGTTCATCGATACCTTGCGTCGCTTCGGCATCAACGACAACACACAAGTCGTGGTCTACGATGCGCAAGGCGGCATGTTCGCTGCACGACTGTGGTGGATGCTGCGCTGGGTCGGACACGAAGCAGTGGCGGTACTCGATGGCGGCCTGCCGGCATGGCTGGCGCACGGCATGTTTCTGTCGACCGAACCGTCACCACGTCCACTCGGCACGTTGACCGACAACCCTTCGCTGGTCGCGTCAGTCAATGCAAACGATGTGCTGCAAAATCTGACGGATGGCAAACGCACCGTCATCGATGCTCGCGCACCGGATCGTTTCCGCGGCGAGAACGAGACGCTGGATCCGGTCGGCGGCCATATTCCGAATGCGAAGAATCGCTTCTTCAAGGATAACCTGCAGACGGACGGCCGATTCAAACCGGCGGAGGAACTGCGTTCTGCCTTCAAGCAATTGATCGATGCACCGGCAGACGCAATCATGCAATGCGGCTCGGGCGTCACCGCATGTCACAACCTGCTGGCGATGGAAATCGCTGGATTGAAAGGCGCCGCGTTGTATCCGGGCTCATGGAGCGAATGGTGCAGCGATCCGTCGCGCCCGGTCGCAAAGGGCTGAAAAGAATCCGAAATCAGTGCGCGTGGCGCGTCAGGAACAGCACGATCGCCACGCCCAGCCCGATCAAGGCAATCTGTGGAATCGTTTCGCGCATCGTCGCGCGACGCTGCATCTGCGGCATCAGGTCGCTGACGGCGATGTAGATGAATCCAGACGATGCAAATACCAGCACGTAGGGAATCCATTCCTGCGAACGATCCAGCATGACATAGCCGAAGAAGCCGCCAACGACGGCCATCAGGCCGCAGATGATGTTGTATGCATAGGCACGGCGACGCGAGAATCCTGCGTTCAACAACACGATGAAGTCGCCGATTTCCTGCGGGATTTCGTGTGCAATGATCGCCAGACCGGTCAGGATGCCGAGATGCGGATCGGCCAGGAAAGCCGCGGCAATCAAGATGCCGTCGGTGAAATTATGCAAGCCATCACCGACCAGAATCATCCAACCAGCCGCGCCGGCCTCCTTTGCATCGTGACCATGCGCATGACCGTGACCGTCGTCTTCATGATGATGCGAGTGGCGCAGGATCGCGAATTTTTCCAGAAGGAAGAACCCGAGCAAACCCGCCAGCAGAATCGCAAACAGCACATGCGTGTCCGCCTTTGATTCGAACGCTTCCGGCAACGCGTGCAACAGCGACGTCGCCAGCAGGATGCCGACCGACAGGCTGACCATGCGCTCGACCAGTTTCGACAGCAATGCGAACGAGAACAACGCGGCGGCGGAAATGCTGAACACGCCGGAAATCGCAGTGGTCAGAAGAATGGAAACGAGCGTGGGTGTAATTTTTTGCTCCGGATTGAAATGCAACAGCGTTGCAAATTAAAGCATATCCGGCACGCCAGAGCAAAGGGAAAATGAAAAACGCGGCCGGATAGCCGCGTTTTTTGCAGGATTCGGACAGCTTTGTATCCGTATCAACTCGACATCAAGATCGCATCAGCCGACGCCGTGCGTCTTGAACCATTCCACGCAACGCTTCCAGCCGTCCTTCGCATCCGCCTCGACATAACTCGGACGATAGTCCGCATGGAATGCATGGCCGGAATTCTGAAAAACGACAAATTCCGACTTGCTGCTGCCTTTCGCCAACACTTCCTTCATTTGCTCGATCGTACCGACAGGAATGCCTGCATCCTGTGCACCATACAACCCGAGGATCGGCGTTTTGAGTCCGGCCGCGATGTCGATCGGATGATGCGGTGTCAGCGGCGTGTTGGTACCGACCAGTCGACCGTACCAGGCGACGCCGGCCTTGACCTTCGGGTTGTGCGCGGCATACAGCCATGTGATGCGACCACCCCAGCAAAAGCCCGTGATGCCAAGCTTTTCTGTATTGCCTCCGTGGCCTTTTGCCCATGCGACCACGGCATCGATATCGTCCATGACCTGCGTATCCGGCACCTTGGAAATCAATTCCTTCTGCAGCTCGGCAATCGATTGATACTTGCCGGGATCGCCTTGTCGCACGAACAGGTTCGGCGCCAGCGCCAGATAACCGAGTTTTGCAAACCGGCGGGTGACATCGGCAATGTATTCATGCACGCCGAAAATCTCGGAGATCACCAGAATCACCGGCAGGTCGGTTTTTCCTTCCGGCTGTGCACGGTAAACCGGCACGTCCTGACCGTTCACGCTGACATTGAACTGGCCGACAGAAAGACCGGTCGCATCGGTCTTGATCACGCTTTGCGCGCTAACCGGCAGCACGGCGGCGGCAAACCCGGTACCGAGTGCAGTTTTCAGAAAATCGCGACGATCAACGCCATCCGACAACGGCGTTTTTGCCACCAGGCTGTCAAAGTCATCTTTCAGGTCGTTCATGAATACCTCCAGACATTTTGCTCAAGATCGTTGTCATACCTGCATCGCTGCAAGAACGGCAACGCACGAAAATCAATCTGTATAAGGCTGAGGCGGCGCGATTTGGTTCCTTGAATTCTCTTCCAGCTCGGCATGAAAAAACGCAAGGTTCACGCAATCAATGTGCTTCATCCCAGTTCTTGCCGACACCGACTTCGGCAATCAACGGCACCTTCAACTGCGCAACACCGGCCATCAGTTGCGGTAACTTTTCCCTGATCAGATCGAGCTCGGTTTCCGGCACTTCCAGCACCAGTTCATCGTGCACCTGCATCACCATCTTCGACTGCAGTTTTTCATGTTCCAGCCAATCCTGGACGGCGATCATCGACAACTTGATCAGATCAGCCGCCGTCCCCTGCATCGGCGCGTTGATCGCCGCGCGTTCGGCGCCCTGACGGCGCGGGCCGTTCGGTGAATTGATCTCCGGCAGCCACAGGCGTCGTCCGAATACCGTTTGCACGTACCCACGCGCCTTGGCTTCCAGTCGTGTTTCATCCATATAGCGTTTGACGCCGGCAAAACGGTAGAAATATTTTTCGATGTAGCTTTGCGCCGCCGAGCGTTCGATGCCGAGATTGCCGGCCAGCCCGAATGCACTCATCCCGTAGATCAAACCGAAGTTGATGACCTTGGCATAACGCCGCTGTTCGCTTTCAACTGCGGTACGTTCGATGCCGAAAATTTCCGCCGCAGTCGCACGATGAATGTCTTCGCCTTCGGCAAAGGCCCGCAACATGTTTTCGTCGCCGGAGATGTGCGCCATGATGCGTAACTCGATCTGCGAATAGTCGGCGGAAACGATCACGCTGCCCGGTGCGGCAATAAACGCTTCGCGAATGCGGCGACCTTCCGCTGTGCGAATCGGAATGTTCTGCAGATTCGGATCGTTGGAAGAGAGACGGCCGGTGATCGCGATCGCCTGACCGTAATTGGTGTGCACGCGGCCGGTGTGCGGATTGATCATCTTCGGCAGCTTGTCGGTATAGGTCGATTTAAGTTTCGAGAGGCTGCGATATTCGAGCAGCACCTTCGGCAACGGATAATCCTCGGCGAGCTTCTGCAGCACTTCTTCATCGGTCGATGGTGAACCGGACGGCGTTTTCTTGACGACCGGCAGCTGCAGTTTTTCAAAGAAGATTTCACCGATCTGTTTCGGCGAATTGAGATTGAACGGCTGGCCCGCCAGTTCGTATGCGCTCTTTTCGATTTCAAGCATGCGTTTGCCGAGATCATTCGATTGCGTATTCAGCAAGCCGGCATCGATCAACACACCATTGCGCTCCATCTTCTGCAGCACGACGGCCGTCGGCAGTTCGATCTGCTCGTAGATATAGGTCAATCCTTCGTCAGCGGCGACATGCGGCAACATCGTCTGATGCAGTTGCATCGTGATGTCGGCATCTTCGGCCGCATATTCGGTCGCGCGTGCAATCTCGACCTGGTCGAAACACAATTGCGACGCGCCCTTGCCGCACACGTCCTGGAACGTGATGGTCTTGCGATTCAGGTGACGCAACGCCAGACTGTCCATATCGTGATTGCGATGCGATTCAAACACATACGATTCCAGCATCGTGTCGTGTTTGATGCCGCGCAATGCAATGCCGTAATTGGCGAAGATGTGGCTGTCGTATTTAAGGTGCTGGCCGACCTTCGCCTGCTTGTCGTCTTCCAGCCAGGTACGCAATTTGTTCAACACAAGATTACGATCGAGTTGTTGCGGCGCATCCTGATAACGATGCGCGACCGGAATGTAGCAGGCGACACCGGGCTCGCAGCACAACGAGATGCCGACCAGTTCCGCCTGCATCTGATCAAGCGACGTCGTTTCGGTATCGACCGATGTCAGTTCGGCTGCGTGGATTTTTTCTATCCAGCGATCGAGATCGGCTTCGGTCAGCACCGTTTCGTAGTGCTTTTCGATTTCCGCAATCGCTGGCGAATCGCCATCGGCGTCGCCGGCGAACAGTGAGCCCTGTGGCGCAGATGGTGCCTGCTGCGTTGATGCCTTGTCCGCGTCTTCCGTCAATTCGCGCAACCATGTCTTGAATCCGTTACGTTTGAAGAAGGCGACCATTGCCTCCTTGTCTTCCGGCTTTTGCACCAGTGATTCGACAATCGAGGTCATGTGTTGCGACAGGTCGCAATCGGTCTTGACCGTGACCAGCGTCTTCGCCTGGGGCAGCCAGTCGAGGGCGCGTCGCAGGTTTTCGCCGACCGCTCCCTTGATTTCTGCCGCATGTTCGATCACGCCATCCAGCGTGCCGTATTGCGTCAGCCATTTGACGGCGGTCTTCGGACCAACCTTGTCGACGCCGGGAACGTTGTCGACGGTATCGCCGACCAGCGTCAGGTAATCGACAATACGTTCCGGCGGCACGCCGAACTTGGCGACGACGCCGTCGATATCGAGCTTCTCGTTACTCATCGTATTGATCAGTGTGACATGCGGATTGACCAGTTGCGCCAGATCCTTGTCACCGGTCGATACGACCGCTTCCATGCCGTGCTTGACTGCCTCGATCGCCAGCGTCCCGATGACGTCGTCGGCCTCGATCCCATCGACCATCAGGATCGGCCAGCCCATCGCACGCACCGCTTCGTGAATCGGCTCGATCTGTTTCGTCAAATCCTCCGGCATCGATGCACGTTGCGCCTTGTACTGCGGATACAGATCGTCGCGGAAGGTCTTGCCCTTGGCATCGAATACGCAGGCGATGTACGCCGCCGGATAATCCTTGCGCAGGCGGCGCATCATGTTGATCATGCCGTAGATGGCACCGGTCGGCGCGCCTTCCGCATTGCGCAGGTCGGGCAGCGCATGAAAGGCGCGATACAGATAGCTGGAGCCATCGACGAGTAAGAGGGTCTTGTCCATATAGTTCGATTGGGGAAATGGCGGCAGTCAGGAAGCATCCATCGTGCGATTGGATGCGTGTTGAAAGCCGAAGCGCCGGATGGCAAACGGCTACGATTATGGCAGAGTTTGCCATCCGGCCCGGTCGCGCTGTCAGACGAACAGTAAAACTTGTCGCAGCGCAAAGCGTGCGTATGAACTGCGTCACAAAAAAGAACTATTTTCAGCAGCAACGACACGGTTTGCTACAATGAACCCATAGATTCATTCCCAACAATTACGATTCATCCCTATATCATGCGCACATCCGGATTCTGGTCTCTCGTCACGCTCGCCGCTGCGATTCTTGCCGCACCAATCGCCAGTGCACAATCGAACGTGCCGGCTGCTCCAAGCGCGCCGCCACCGCCACAAACCATGACGCTGGAAGAAGGCCAGGCACCAGCGGTGACGATCAATCCGCCCGATACGCAGAAGAAAATCACCGAAAAGAAATCGCAGGGCCGCGTGACCGAAGTCAAGGTGCAGACCGGTCGCACCACCTATTACGCGCATCCGAACGATGCACCGGGCACGATGAGCGGCGATGCACAAAGCACGATCACGCAACCGGTCCAGTTTGAAATCGGCCGTTTCGGTCCACCGTACGACAAACCTCAGGCATCGGAACCGGTAGACACATTGGCACCTGCCCCGGCGCCACCCGCCAGGTAATCATCGCGGTCCCATTCAAATAACGCACGCAAGTGCGTTATTTTTTGTTCACGAATCAAACGTCCTTTCGGATTTATCCATGGCAGTATTTACTTCGGTCAGCCTCGACGAACTCGCAAGCTGGATCGTACAATTCGATCTCGGCCGCGCGCATGCAATCAAGGGCATTTCGTCCGGCATCGAAAACACAAACTTCTTCATCACGACCGACAGCGGCGAGTACGTGCTGACCGTTTTCGAAAAACTGACGTTCGAGCAATTGCCTTTCTACCTGAACCTGATGCGCCATCTGGCCGAACGCGGTGTATCGGTGCCGGCACCGATCGCCAATCGCGATGGCGCCATCGTTACTGCGCTGCACGGCAAACCTGCGGCCATCGTGACCAAGTTGCATGGCGACTGCCAGCTGGCGCCGCAACCTGTCCATTGTGCGGCTGTCGGTGCGATGCTGGCACGCATGCATGTGGCCGCGCAGGATTTCCCGATTCGCCAGCCGAATCTGCGTGGCATCGATTGGTGGAACGAAACGACACCGCTCGTGATGCAATACCTGTCCGACAGCGACAGGCAATTGCTGACGACTGAAATGGCATTCCAGAACGCCTTTGCCGCATCGGATACTTTCCGGCAATTGCAGAGCGGCCCGATTCACGCCGACCTGTTCCGCAACAATGTGATGTTCGACGGCGAACAGTTGAGCGGCTTCTTCGATTTCTATTTCGCCGGTTGCGATACCTGGCTGTTCGATGTTGCCGTCACCGTCAACGACTGGTGTATCGACCTCGATAGCGGCGTGCTCGATACCGCGCGTGTGCGCGCCATTCTGGATGCATACCATCGCGAACGGCCATTCACTGCCGCCGAACAATCTGCCTGGCAAACCATGTTGCGCGGCAGTGCCCTGCGTTTCTGGCTGTCGCGGTTGTATGATTTCCATATGCCGCGCGAAGCGGAAATGCTGACGCCGCACGATCCGGGCCATTTCGAACGGATTCTGCGCTTGCGCATTACCGAAACCGCGCCGCCTCTTTTCACCACGAACGGATGATGGATAAATTACCTGCAAAAACCGGCCTGCTCTGGGTTAAGGAAGGTTTCGAGATTTTCAGCAAGCGTCCGGCTGAATTGACGACACTGTTCTTCGGCTACCTGTTCCTGATGCTGCTGGTTGGCATCGTGCCCGTTATCGGGCAATTGATGCCGCTGGTGCTGGTGCCGTTGTTTTCGATGACGTTCATGCACGCATGTGTTCACGTCAAGCAGAACAAGCGCGTTTATCCGAACCTGCTTTTGACGGGATTTCGTTCGCCCGCAGTACGTACGCTGATCAAGCTTGGCATGCTGTATCTGCTCGCAGCGATCATTGCAATCGGTGCGTCCAGCCTGATTGACGGCGGCGTTTTCTTCCAGGCGATTACCGGCCAGATCGCGATCGACGCCGATATCGTGCGTGAATCCAACATGACGATGGCAATGCTGTTCGCCGCCATGCTCTACACACCCGCAGCGATGGCATTCTGGTATGCCGCACCGCTGATCGGCTGGCAAGGCATGGGTGTGGGAAAGGCAATCTTCTACAGCTTCTTCGCCGTACGCCGTGCCGGCAAGGCGTTTCTTGTCTACGGCTTCGCATGGATCAATATCGGCATCGTCCTGCCGGTGATCGCAAGCTCGCTGGTCGGTGCCCTGTTGAACTCACCCAGCGCATCGGTGTTCATTATGCTGCCGATGTCGATGGTGCTGACAGTCATCATGTACTGCTCGTTCTATCCGACCTATACGCAAATGTTCGGCGAGCCGCCGGAACCTCTGCCGTCCTGATAACACGCAGTAATTCGACGCTGCGGTTTTCTGCCGCAGCGTGCATTCCGTTTTAGCCAGCGATTCTGTCCAGCTTGGCCACACTCAGATCGAGCAGTTTCATTCCGTGCCTGCCGAAGTTGATATGTGCACGGGCACTGCTGCCGCTGCCTTCGATATTGACGATCACGCCCTCGCCGAACTTGGCATGCGCAACCGATTCGCCGATGCGCCAGCCGATATCCCTTTTCCCCATGCCTTGCGCAATCTGATTGACACCGGATTCCGGCGCGTCGTCCCATGCCGATTTCTGATTGGCGAACCAGTGATGTTGCTGCACTTTCGGTGACAGCCACTTCAGGGAATCTTCCGGCATCTCGTCGAAGAAGCGCGACCGCATGTTGTAGCGGGTCTGACCGTGCAACATGCGGGTCTGCGAAAAACTGATGTAGAGACGACGTTTGGCGCGTGTGATCGCGACATACATCAAGCGCCGTTCTTCCTCGACGCCGCCTTCTTCCTTCTGCGAATTTTCATGCGGGAACAAGCCTTCTTCCAGCCCGGTGATGAAAACCGCGTCGAACTCCAGCCCTTTGGCCGAATGCACGGTCATCAATTGCAACGCATCCTGCCCGGCCTGCGCCTGATTGTCACCCGCTTCCAGCGATGCATGCGACAGGAAGGCAGACAACGGCGACATCACCGTCACCAAGGGTGCATCCGCATCCAGCACTTCAATGCCGTCTTCCGTCACGATTGCAGGGCCCGCACTCGCCTGGCTTTGCGGACCGAGCAAAGCCGGCGCGTCGTGGCCGAAACCTTCTTCGGAAACGAACAGCGTTGCTGCACTGACCAACTGTTCCAGATTCTCGATGCGATCCGCACCTTCCTTCTCATTCTGATAGTGCGTGATCAAACCACTCGCATCCAGCACGACCTGCACCATTTCCGGCAATGGCAAACGTTGTGTTTCGAAACGCGCGCCTTCGATCAGCTTGACGAACGCGCCCAGTGACGTGCCTGCCTTGCCGGCGATATACGGCACCGCTGCATATAGCGAAATGTTGTACTGCCGCGCCGCATCCTGCAGTTGCTCGATCGAGCGCGCACCGATGCCGCGCGTCGGAAAATTCACTACGCGCAGGAATGCCGAATCGTTATGCGGATTGTCCATCAGCTGAAGATACGCAATCGCATGTTTGATTTCGGCACGTTCGAAGAAGCGCTGGCCGCCGTATACGCGATAGGGAATGCCAGCCGAGAACAACGCATGCTCGATCACCCGCGACTGCGCGTTCGAACGATACAGAATCGCGATCTCGTTACGCGTGCTGCCTTCGGCGATCAGGCTTTTTGCTTCCTCGATGATCCACTGTGCTTCCTGCAGATCACTGGTCGCTTCGTAGATGCGCACCAGTTCGCCGTGACCGGCGTCGGTATGCAGGTTCTTGCCAAGACGTTTGGTATTGTTGGCGATCAGCGTATTCGCCGTGTCGAGAATGTGACCGTGCGAGCGATAGTTCTGCTCCAGCTTGATCAGGTTCTCGACCTTGAACTCGCGCTCGAATGCACTCATGTTGCCGACATTGGCGCCACGGAAAGCATAAATACTCTGATCGTCATCACCGACCGCAAACACCGCCCCTTGCGTGCCCGCCATCAGCTTCAGCCAGTTGTATTGCAGGTTGTTCGTATCCTGGAATTCGTCGACCAGCACGTGCTTGAAGCGCGATTGATAATGTTCTCGCAACGGCTGATTGCGACTCAGCAGTTCATACGTCCGCAACAGCAGTTCGGCAAAATCGACCACGCCTTCGCGCTGGCATTGCTGGTCGTACAGTTCGTATAGCTCGACCATCCTGCGGTTGTAATCGTCGAACGCTTCGACATCCTTCGCGCGCAGGCCGTTGTCTTTCGCGCCGTTGATGAAATACATCAGATTGCGCGGCGGGTATTTCTCGTCGTCGACATTATTCGCCTTCAACAGGCGCTTGATCATCGACAGTTGATCCTGCGAATCCAGAATCTGGAAGGTCTGCGGCAACGCAGCATCGCGATAATGCGCGCGCAAAAGCCGATTGCACAAACCGTGGAACGTTCCGATCCACATGCCGCGCGTATTGATCGGCATCATCGCCGACAAGCGCGTCATCATCTCCTTCGCAGCCTTGTTGGTGAACGTCACCGCGAGAATGCCGCCCGGCGATACCTGGCCGGTCTGGATCAGCCACGCAATACGCGTGGTCAATACGCGCGTCTTGCCCGATCCGGCACCGGCCAGGATCAATGCAGGTTGTGCGGGAAGCGTGACGGCGGCGAGTTGCTCGGGATTAAGGTTGTGAAGAAGATTTTGCATCCGGCGATTATACCGGTCGCGCCTGCGTTACTGGATGCATCAACAGTATTCAAAACGTTTTCCCGTACCTGAGCAGCGATTCAATGATTCGCCGACCTGCCTCCGACCTGCGCAGTCACTTATAATGCTCGATTCGATTCAATTCACTGCAAAATCATGGAATTAGCCAAGTCTTTCGAGCCCGCCGACATTGAAGCCTTCTGGCGCGCCGAATGGGAAAAGCGCGGATATTTCACCGCGCACGTCGATCCAGCCAAACCGTCGTTCAGCATCCAGTTGCCGCCACCGAACGTGACCGGCACGCTGCACATGGGCCACGCGTTCAACCAGACCATCATGGATGGCCTGACGCGCTATTACCGCATGCGCGGCCACAACACCGCGTGGATTCCCGGCACCGATCACGCCGGTATCGCGACGCAGATCGTGGTCGAACGCCAACTCGATGCGCAAAAAATTTCGCGTCACGATCTGGGCCGTGAAAAATTCCTCGAAAAAGTCTGGGAGTGGAAGGAAAAATCCGGCTCTACTATCACCGGCCAGATGCGCCGCATCGGCGCGTCGGCCGACTGGAGCCGCGAATACTTCACGATGGACGAGCCGCGCTCGAAAATCGTCACCGACGTGTTCGTCAAACTGGTCGAGCAAGGCCTGATCTATCGCGGCAAGCGTCTGGTCAACTGGGATCCGGTACTGGGCACCGCGGTATCGGATCTGGAAGTCGTGTCCGAAGAAGAAGACGGCCATATGTGGAACATCCGCTACCCGCTGGCGGACGGTTCCAAATACCAATTCCCGATCGCTTTCGATGAAGAAGGCAACGCCTCCGAATGGGAAGAACGCGATTTCATCGTCGTCGCCACCACGCGTCCAGAAACCATGCTAGGCGACGTTGCGGTAGCGGTCGATGCGACCGACACGCGTTATCAGCAACTGGTCGGCAAGATGTTGAAGCTGCCGTTGTGCGATCGCGAAATTCCACTGATCGCAGACGAATACGTCGACAAGGCGTTCGGCACCGGCTGCGTCAAGATCACACCTGCGCATGACTTCAACGATTACGCGGTCGGTCAGCGTCACAACCTCGACAAGATCAGCATCCTGACGCTCGACGCAAAGATCAACGACAACGCGCCGGCCGCCTATCAAGGCATGGACCGTTACGTCGCGCGCAAACAGATCGTCGCCGATCTCGACGCGCAAGGCCTGCTCGAACTGGTCAAGCCGCACAAGCTGATGGTGCCGCGCGGCGATCGCACCAACGTCGTCATCGAACCGATGCTGACCGATCAATGGTTCGTCGCGATGAGCAAACCGGCACCGGAAGGCACGTTCAATCCGGGCAAGTCGATTGCCGAAGTCGCACTGGAAAAAGTATCCAGCGGCGAGATCAAGTTCGTGCCGGAAAACTGGAGCACGACCTACAACCAGTGGCTCAACAACATTCAGGACTGGTGCATTTCGCGTCAACTTTGGTGGGGTCATCAGATCCCGGCGTGGTACGGCGACGACGGCACATACTACGTCGCGCATGACGAAGCCGAAGCGAAAGCCAAGGCCGCTGCAGCCGGCTACACCGGTAACCTGAAGCGCGACGACGATGTACTTGATACCTGGTTCTCATCGGCGCTGGTGCCGTTCTCGACACTCGGCTGGCCGGAAGAAACGCCGGACTACAAGGCATTCCTGCCATCGTCGGTACTCGTCACCGGTTTCGATATCATCTTCTTCTGGGTCGCGCGCATGGTCATGATGACGTCGCACTTCACCGGCAAGGTGCCGTTCCACACCGTGTACGTGCACGGTCTGGTGCGCGATTCCAGCGGCCAGAAGATGTCGAAGTCCAAAGGCAACACGCTCGATCCGATCGATTTGATCGACGGCATCAGCGTCGACGATCTCGCGGCCAAACGCACCGCCGGTTTGATGAATCCGAAGCAAGCTGCCAGCATCGACAAGGCCACCCGCAAGGAATTCGCGACCGGTATCAATGCCTACGGCACCGACACATTGCGCTTCACGATGGCGAGCTACGCATCGCTCGGCCGCAACATCAACTTCGACCTCGGCCGCGCCGAAGGCTATCGCAACTTCTGCAACAAACTGTGGAACGCGACGCGCTTTGTGCTGATGAATTGCGAAGGCCACGATTGCGGTTTCCGCGATGCGCCGTGCGCGGCCGGAGATTGCGACCCAGGTGGCTACACCGATTTTTCTCAGGCAGATCGCTGGATCGTGTCACTGCTGCAGCGCGTGGAAGCCGACATTGCCAAGGGCTTTGCCGACTATCGTTTCGACAACATCGCGTCGTCGATCTACCAGTTCATCTGGGATGAATATTGCGACTGGTATCTGGAAGTCGCCAAAGTCCAGATCCAGATCGGCACTGAAGCACAGCAACGCGCCACGCGTCGCACCTTGTTGCGCGTGCTCGAAACAATCCTGCGTCTCGCGCATCCGGTCATTCCGTTCATCACCGAACAACTGTGGCAAACCGTCGCACCGCTGACCGGCATCAAGCTGAACCCGGCTGGCGACACGATCATGTTGCAAAAGTATCCGGAATCGCAGCCGGGCAAGATCGACGAAGCCGCAGAACAATGGATGACGGAACTGAAGTCGCTGACGGATGCCTGCCGCAACCTGCGCGGTGAAATGCAATTATCGCCAGCACTGCGCGTGCCATTGATCATGGAAGCGGGCAACGCGGAGCAAAGCACACGTCTGCAATCGTTCGCACCGTATCTGCAATCGCTGGCCAAGCTCTCCGAAGTGCAAGTCGTCGACAAGCTGCCGGAATCCCCTGCGCCCGTATCGATCGTCGGCACCACCAAGCTGATGCTGAAAGTGGAAATCGATGTCGCCGCAGAACGCGAGCGTCTGACCAAAGAGATCACGCGTCTCGATGGCGAGATCACGAAAGCGAATGCGAAGCTGGGCAACGAAAGTTTTGTCGCACGCGCACCGGCACAAGTCGTCGCGCAAGAGAAGGAACGCGTCGCCAACTTCTCGGCCACGCTGGACAAGTTGCGAGAGCAGTTTGCAAAGCTGAAATAAGCGCAGCAGCATCAAATCCTGTCCACAAAAAAGCGCAGCCAAGGCTGCGCTTTTTATTTGTGTAATGACAGACCGATCATCCGTCAATGTGCGCAATCAACGGCAAATGATCGGATGCACGTTTCGCCAGCGGCGTCGCATGTACCTCAATGCGCAACAGGCGATGACGAGGACTGATCCAGATACGATCCAGCGCAAAGATCGGCCAGCGCGATGGAAACGTCCGCATCTCCGGCACTGCCTCGAAATGCGTGACAAGCCGACGCAAACAGCGGCCCCAGACAAACCATTCGTTGAGGTCGCCCATCAAGATGACCGGCATGCGATTCGTATCAAACACTTTCAGCAATCGTCCGATCTGATCGCAGCGCTCGGCCGGCCGCAATCCCAGGTGTGTGGCGACGATGCGAAGAGGATTGCCGCATACATCGATATCCGCATCGAGCGCACCACGCGGTTCGCGACTTCCGAATGAAAGATCGAGCTGCCGCGTCGCAATAACGGGATAACGACTCAGCACGGCATTGCCATATCGACTGCGCGGCGTGTCCTGCACCGCGCCCTCGACCGCATGAAAGCCCGTCGCCTCCTGCAGAATCGGCAGGATGTTGCCGCGCCGGCTGCCGCCGAGCGGCACCTCTTGCAGCGCAATGACGTCTGCATCAATTTCACGCAAGACATCGGCAATGCGTTGCGGCGCAAACTTTCCATCAGTGCCGATCGCACTATGAATGTTGTATGTCGCAACCGTCAGTGGCCACGGATCGGTGTCAGGTGCAGTCGCACAATGGATATCGAGTTTGGTTGCCCGGTCGTTCATGTCCCCCCCGCCTTTTTTCGTTTTACGCTGCGCGATGAATGCGACCGCGTTGCAGCTACCTTGTTTATGGGATGCCGTCACCATACGAAGGTTCCCGACGACATCCGAGCGTAACGTTTATTTAACAATGCGGAAAAACATGCGAAACGATCAATGCCATCGTCACAATAAATGACGCATTCCCGCCACATTGCATGACAAATTTTGCTCAGCAAAAGAGGTTTATCTTAGACTTGCCATGCAGAAATAAATTTTCAAATCTCCTTCAGAACAATTATTCAAAGAGACGAATCCATGAGCTTTCTATCGAATTTCAGAATCGGCACACGCCTTGCCATCGGCTTCACGATGGTCATCGCCCTGTCTGTTGCTTCCACTGCGATCGCGCTGATTCATGCCCGACAGAATGCCGAAGCGACTCGCTTGATGATGGAAGAGCCACTGACCAAGGAGCGCATCACATCCGACTGGTACGTCTTCATTTACTCTGCCATTGCACGTACGGCGATGATCGCGCGCAGCAGTGACGACAAACTGTCCGAAGTCTTTGCCGACGTCATCGCAGACAGCACAAAGCAGGGCTCTGGACTGTTGAAAAGCCTGGAGCCGTTGATTGCCAACGATGAAGAGCGCAAGCTGCTCGATGCATCGATCGCGCTGCGCAAGGTTTATCAAAAGGCGAAGGAAGATGTCATGTCAGCGAAATCTTCCGGCAACAAGGCTGAAGGGGAACGCGTTTTCAATGAAGTCTTCATGCCAGCCGCCAAGGCCTATCAGGAAAAGGTGAAGGAATTCCTGTCGTTCCAGCGAAAGGAAATCGATAACATTTCGATTGATATCGCCGCAGCGCATCAACGCAGCTGGAACCTGATGGTTGCCCTCGGCGTGTTGATGCTGCTGCTCGGCGCCACCTGCGCATTCCTGATCACACGCAGCATCACACGCCCGCTGAAAACAGCGATCGATGTCGCCAGCCGCGCCGCGGACGGCGATCTGACCTCGGAAATCAGCAAGACGTCGAAAGATGAAATCGGCGACTTGATGCGTGCACTGGAAAGCATGAACAGCGGCTTGAAGAAAATCGTCATGGACGTCAAGTCCGGCACCGACTTCATCAACAACGCATCGGCAGAAATTGCCAGCGGCAATCTGGACCTGTCGTCGCGCACCGAGCAGCAGGCTGCCTCGCTGGAAGAAACCGCCTCGTCGATGGAAGAACTCACGTCCACCGTCAAGCAGAATGCAGAGAACGCGCAGCAGGCGAATCAGCTGGCCGTTTCCGCATCCACGGTTGCCGCCAAGGGTGGCGCCGTCGTCAAGGAAATGATCGACACGATGGGTGCGATCGACGGTTCGTCACGCAAGATCGTCGATATCATCGGCGTCATCGACGGTATCGCGTTCCAGACCAACATCCTTGCGTTGAACGCTGCGGTGGAAGCAGCACGTGCCGGCGAACAGGGACGCGGCTTTGCCGTCGTCGCGGCAGAAGTACGCAGCCTTGCACAACGCTCGGCCGGCGCGGCGAAAGAGATCAAGGGTCTGATCGACGATTCGGTCAACAACGTCGATGCCGGCAGCAAGCTTGTCACGGAAGCAGGCAGGACGATGGACGATGTCGTCAGCAGCATTCGCCACGTAACCGATATCATGAACGAGATCATGGCTGCCAGTCAGGAACAGAGTTCCGGCATCGAGCAGGTCAACACCGCGATCGGCCAGATGGACCAGGTCACGCAACAGAATGCTGCGCTGGTCGAGGAAGCCGCCGCTGCATCGCAGTCGTTGCGCGATCAGGCCGACAAGCTGGCACAGGTTGTCAGCGTGTTCAAGATCGATGACAACGCAGTGGTATCGAGCACGACCAAACACGCAGCGCTGTCCGATCATTCCGCATCGCATCCTGCGATCAATTACAAGGCCGCCTGATACTTTAGAGAAACGGTGCATTGCACCGATAAAAAAGGGCGACTGATCAGTCGCCCTTTTTTCATTGCCGGCACGGTATGCCGAGCCTTGTTTGCGTCATCACACGAAAGACAGCGTCAAACCCGGCAGCGCAACGCCGGAGAACGCCGTCGACCATGTCTGCCCTGCCTTGATCGGATAGGCATCGGTCAGCGTGCCGGTTGCAATCAGCTCGCCGGCAGCGAGTGGCGCAAACTGCGGCTGTTCCTTCAGCATTTGATGCAGATGCCAGACTGCGTGCACCGGACTGTCCAGCACGTTGCTTCCAAAACCTGCACTATGCAATGTGTATTCCGTCCCTTCGCTGTACGAAAGCGACACGCTGACGTTGGTCAGGATATCGCCGAGATGGCGGCGCGTTCCTTCCGACAGCACGTGCGGCTCGCCCAGCACCAGCGAACCGTGCAGGCCGAATGCGGCGACCGCATCGGCAGCCTCGAACTTCCAGCCGGGAAAAGGACAAACGGCCAGCTCGAAGCCATGTGTCATCCATTCAATGCACTCCGCAATATCTTCCACGGTGGCATTCGCTTTCGGCGCGCTGCCGAGCTTGAAGACAATTTCCGGTGCGATGCGCGGTTGCACGGCACCTTTCAAACTTTGCAGGCCGTGATTGTTGTCGGCGTAACGCACGGTGTCGTCATAAATGTAGGCCCAGACCGGCGCATTGATCGGTTCGCGCGCACCATAATTGGCCGACGTCGTGCGATTGGCAAAGGCGATTTTTCGGCCGACCGGCATTTCTCCCTGCGCGATCCGGATGTCGGCGATCCGCTTGGCGATGTCATAGCCATCGGCGATCGACAGTTCTGCATCCTTTGTCAGACAAGGGATCTGCTGCGCATTCGCTCGCGCAGTCAACAACTGATGCGCATATCGATTGGCTTGGGTGGACATCAGCATGGTTGGCTCGCAAGGAGGATAAAGATGGAATTTGATTGTCTTCGACGCAACATTTTTGCACAAGGTTTGAATGCTGCAAAGACGCAACGTTCGCAAAAATCAGGCTAGCAGATGAAATAAATTCAATGTGGCAACTGGCTATGACGTCCGGCACAGTTGTTTTGTTACCAACAGACTGCTATCGATTGAAATTCTTCGCCAGGTGACGATCCAACTGATTCGCAAAGTTGCGTGTGTCGGCCTGACTGAATGGCGCGGGACCGCCGGTTTCCACACCGCTGCTACGCAGTTCGTCCATGAAGCTGCGCATGGTCAGAAACTGCTGGATGTTGTCCCTGGTGTAAAACTCGCCACGCGGATTCAACGCAAATGCATTTTTGTCCAGGACGTCGGACGCCAGCGGAATGTCGCCGGTCACGACCAGATCGCCTTCCTGCACCAATCGCACGATTTCATTGTCGGCCACATCAAACCCGGCCGGAACCTGGATCGCCTTGATGAACCGCGATGGCGGCGTACGCAATAGCTTGTTGGCGACCAGCGTGACCTGAATCTGCAGACGGTCGGCGACACGAAACAGGATGTCCTTGATCACGGAAGGACAGGCGTCGGCATCGACCCAGATTTGCATGATCAATTGAAGAAGCAGCGAGGTGCCACCGAAACGGTCATTGCCCGTTCCACAGTTCGCCGCTTGGGTTGGTCTGCGGCGCAGTAATGCCGAAGTGTTGATAGGCGACCGGTGTTGCGACGCGTCCGCGCGGCGTGCGCTGCAGAAAACCTTGCTGGATCAAGTAAGGCTCCAGCACGTCTTCGATCGTGTCGCGTTCTTCGCCGATGGCTGCAGCCAGATTGTCGAGACCGACAGGGCCGCCGTTGAATTTGAAGAGCACCGCTTCCAGCAGCTTGCGATCCATCAGGTCGAACCCGACCGGATCGACATCCAGCATCACCAGCGCTGCGTCGGCCATCGCCTTGGTGATCTTGCCATTGCCTTTGACTTCCGCGTAATCGCGTACGCGGCGCAACAGGCGATTGGCAATACGCGGCGTGCCGCGACTGCGCTTGGCGATTTCGAATGCGCCTTCGTCGTCGATCGGTGCGTTCAGCAATGAAGAACTGCGCGTGACGATTTTTGCCAGTTCGGTCGGTGTATAGAACTCCAGACGCGCAACGATACCGAAGCGGTCGCGCAGCGGATTGGTCAGCATGCCGGCACGCGTGGTGGCACCGACCAGCGTGAAAGGTTGCAGGTCGAGACGCACCGAACGTGCCGCCGGACCTTCTCCGATCATGATGTCGATCTGGTAGTCCTCCAGCGCCGGATACAGGATTTCTTCAACCACTGGCGACAGGCGATGGATTTCGTCGATGAACAACACGTCGTTCGCTTCGAGATTGGTCAGCAGCGCGGCCAGATCGCCGGCGCGTTCCAGCACCGGGCCGGAAGTCTGACGCAGATTGACGCCCATTTCGCGCGCGATGATGTGCGCCAGCGTGGTCTTGCCCAGACCCGGAGGACCGAACAATAAGGTGTGATCGAGCGCTTCACGCCGTTGTCGTGCGGCGGTGATGAAGATTTCCAGCTGACCGCGGATTTTTTCCTGGCCGACATATTCGTCCAGTTGTTTGGGACGCAGTGCGCGCTCGATTGCCTCCTCGTTGGCGGAGGCTGGCGTGGCGGCAATGATGCGTTGTTCGCTGAAATCGTCGGTTTGGATGGTCATGGCTGCATTGTAGCCTGATGGCTCGGGATCGAATCAGTGTCTGGTCTGGTTGCGATTACGCCTTTGACAGCGCCTTCAGCGCAAGCTTGATGCCGTCCGACACGGTACTGCCGGCCGGCACCTGCTTCATCGCCAGCATCGCCTCCTTGTCGGAATAGCCGAGCGCCAGCAATGCGTTCAGCACATCGGACGATACGTCGCCGACTGCGGTCGCGCCGGCACCGATATCGGCACCGAGCTTGCCCTTCAATTCCAGCAGCAGGCGTTCGGCGGTTTTCTTGCCGATACCCGGCACCTTGGTCAGGCGTCCGGCTTCCTGCATCGTGATCGCCTGCGCCAGATCGTGCACCGACATGCCGGACAGGATCGACAGCGCCGTGCGCGCGCCGATGCCGCTGATCTTGACCAGTTCCTTGAACGTGTTGCGCTCTTCGTTCGTTCCGAAGCCGAACAGGATGTGTGCATCTTCGCGCACGGTAAGGTGCGTCAGCAGCGTCACTTTTTCATTCAGGCCCGGCAGGTTGTAGAAGGTGCTCATCGGCACATTGACTTCATAACCGACGCCGTTGCAATCGACCAGCAATTGCGGCGGATTTTTTTCGAGCAGAATTCCGGAAAGACGACCAATCATCGTGATGATCCAAAAGTGAATGTTGAAATGAAAAGACTGCAATGACGATGCTGAACGATCACGCATTCACCCGATCAGACGACCACCGCGCACGCGCATGCCTTTCTTGACCAGTTCGGGTGCCAGTGCACCCAGTGCGGCCAGCGCTTCGCCGCTATGTGCATGACAGATCGCCACGCCGAGCGCATCGGCGGCATCGGTACCCGGCATGCCGGATAAGTGCAGCAAACGTTGCACCATGTCCTGCACTTGTGTCTTCTGCGCCTTGCCATGACCGACAACGGCCTGCTTGACTTGCAATGCCGTGTATTCAGACACCAGCAAATCCGCGCCGACCAGCGCACAAATGGCGGCACCGCGCGCCTGACCCAGCAACAGTGTCGATTGCGGATTGACGTTGACGAAGACTTTTTCGATCGCCGCGCAATCAGGTCGATAGGTCGCGATGATTTCGGACACGCTGCCGAGAATCGTTTTCAGGCGCTGCGGCAAGTCGGCATCCGGCGTCTTGATCGTGCCCGACGCGATGTAGGTGAGCTTGTTGCCCTGCTTGTGAATCACGCCGAAACCGGTCGTACGCAAGCCGGGATCGATGCCGAGAATTTTCATGAAGAAACGCGCGTCGGATGACGCAAAAAGGAGAACGTTCCCATCATAGCCACGTTCTCGCTTTCGGCGTAATTAGTGACGGAAATGACGCGTGCCGGTCAGCATCATCACGATGCCGTGTTCGTCGGCAGCATCAATGACCTCCTGATCGCGCATCGAACCGCCCGGATGGATGACCGAGGTCGCACCTGCATCGACCACGACGTCGAGGCCGTCGCGGAACGGGAAGAACGCATCCGACGCAACCGCAGTACCAACCAGCGACAAACCGGCATTCAACGCCTTGATCGATGCGATGCGGGCGGAATCGATGCGACTCATCTGACCGGCGCCGACACCCATGGTCATGCCATTAGCACAGAACACGATCGCATTCGACTTGACGAACTTGGCGACGCGCCAGGCGAACATCAGATCCTGCAACTGCTGCGGTGTCGGTTGCTTCTTGCTGACGACTTTCAATTCCGCCAACGCAACGTTCTTCGCGTCAGGTGATTGCACCAGCAAGCCGCCGCCGACACGCTTGAAGTCGTGGTTGTTGACCGCCGCATTACCCGCACTCGCGAGCGGAATTTCGAGCAGGCGCACATTCTGTTTGGTCGAGAAAACTTTTTTCGCCTGTTCGCTGAACGACGGTGCGATCAAGACTTCGACGAATTGCTTGACGACTGCTTCCGCCGCATTGCCGTCGAGCTCGCGGTTGAACGCGATGATGCCGCCGAAGGCCGAGGTCGGGTCGGTCTGCAATGCCTTGCTGTAAGCCTCGAACGGCGTGATGCCGACGGCAACGCCGCACGGATTGGCATGCTTGATGATCACGCAAGCGGCCTCGTCGAAGGTCTTTACGCACTCCCATGCCGCGTCAGCATCAGCGATGTTGTTGTACGACAGTTCCTTGCCCTGCAATTGCGTGTAGTTGGCCAATGCGCCGGCTTGCGGATTGACCTCGCGGTAGAATGCAGCAGACTGATGCGGGTTTTCGCCGTAGCGCATTTCCTGCACCTTGTCGAAGTGCAGATTCAATGTGGCCGGATACGAACTGCGCGTCGCATGCTGCTTGTCCGCTCCGAGCGACGTGAAATAGTTGGTGATCGCGCCATCATATTGCGCGGTGTGCGCGAACACTTTTTTGGCCAGCGTGAACTTGGTTTCGAACGTGACGTCGCCGTTGTGCGCCTTCATCTCGGACAGAACCTGTGCGTAATCGCTCGGATCACAGATGACGGTTACATCCTTGTGATTCTTCGCGGACGAACGCAGCATGGCCGGGCCGCCGATGTCGATGTTTTCGATCGCATCTTCCAGCGAACAATGTTCGCGCGCGATCGTCTGCTGGAATGGATACAGATTCACGACGACCATGTCGATGGTCGGGATGCCATGCGTCTGCAAGGCGGCAACGTGCTCCGGAAAATCACGGCGCGCCAGAATGCCGCCGTGCACTTTCGGATGCAGCGTCTTGACGCGGCCGTCGAGCATTTCGGGAAAGCCGGTGTAGTCGGCAACTTCGGTCACCTTGATGCCGTTGTCTGACAGCAGTTTGGCGGTGCCGCCGGTCGACAGAATATTGACGCTCATGTCGGACAACGCACGCGCAAAGTCGAGCACGCCGGTTTTATCGGATACGGAAATTAGCGCTTGTTTGATCATGATGAAGATATCGAGTAATGAAAATGCGGGGAAAAATAAATGCCCAGGTCAAACGGTGCGACAGTCGCCGCGTGCCGAGATCCTGGCGTTATTCGCTTCCCGCAGAGGATCGAAGAAAAAACGGATTCAGCAAATGCGCGCGCATCACAGCATGTCGTGCTGCTGCAGTTTTTTGCGCAAGGTGTTGCGATTGATGCCCAGCATGTCGGCAGCGTGCGACTGGTTGCCTTCGGCTCGTGCCATCACGGCCTCAAGAATCGGACGCTCGACGGTGAACACCACCATTTCATAGACGTTCGACGGTGTTTGCTCACCGAGATCCTTGAAATACTTTTCAAGGCTTTTCTTGACGACGTCCTGGATATTGTCTTTGCTCATGTGATCGGTTGCTCGCGCTTTTTATTGATGCCCGAAGGGCCGGAATCTGTACAACGGTCAGGCCCTGCATTTGAACCCTGCAATCAGGCAGCCAGCCTTTCTTCGGCGGGACGATATTGTAACCGCTCGCCATGTGCCAACTGCAACTCAAAAAATGCGTCGACAGCAGCAAGCTGTTCATCGCAATCCTCGATCCGGTTCATCTGCCGGCGAAACGCCTCGCCCCCCGCGAGGTCGCGCACATACCAGCCGATGTGCTTGCGTGCGGTGCGTACGCCGAGATACTCGCCGTAGAACGCGTAATGCGCGCGCAGATGCTCGTTCATCAATGCGCTGACTTCGGCAATCATCGGTGACGGCAGATAGGTGCCGGTACGTAGGTAATGGTCGATCTCGCGGAATATCCATGGCCGCCCCTGCGCCGCACGACCAATCATGATCGCGTCGGCACCAGTGACCTGCAACACGTGTTTTGCTTTCTCCGGCGTCGCGATATCGCCATTGGCGACCAGCGGAATCGAGACCGCGGACTTCACCGCAGCAATCGTTTCGTATTCGGCATCACCGCTGTAACCGTCGGCACGCGTGCGTCCATGCAGGGTGAGCATCGCGATGCCGCTTTGCTCGGCAATGCGCGCGATGTTCAATGCATTCTTGTGATTGCGATCCCATCCGGTGCGGAATTTCAGCGTGACCGGCACATCGACAGCGGCGACGACCGCTTCCAGAATCTGTGCCACCAATGTCTCATGCTGCAGCAGTGCGGAACCGCACCAGGCATTGCAGACTTTCTTGACCGGACAACCCATGTTGATGTCGATGATCTGCGCACCACGATCGACGTTGTATTTGGCACATTCCGCCAGCATCACCGGATCCGCGCCGGCGATTTGCACTGCCTTCGGCTCCATCTCGCCTTCGTGATTCGTGCGGCGCGACGATTTCTCGGAGGTCCACAGGCGCGAATTGGACGCCGCCATTTCAGACACTGCATAACCGGCGCCGAGTTGTTTGCACAATTGACGGAAAGGCCGATCGGTCACCCCGGCCATCGGGGCGACAAAGACATTATTCACAAGGGAATAGGGACCGATCTTCACGGTGCAGGCGGCTTGAAGGAAAAGCGGTATTTTATCCGTATCCGCCTGTTACCGATGAAGCATCTGCATAAAAAACAGGCAAACGTTGCCTCGTCTACAACTATTGTGGAAGGTTTATTCGGATTTACTGAAGATGGTCGATTTCGTCGAGAGAGGCGTGAGCAAGATGCGACACATCGGCCCATTTGACGATAGCAAAATTACTACCATCCCATGTCACACGATTGATACTCGCATTCAGCACATCGAAATTGCGCGGCAACTCAAAACCCATGCCGGTCGCGCGACGATAAACGGTATCGAGTACTCCGCCATGCGTGACGAGGGCAATACGCCGATGCCCGGCGTGGTTTGCGAGGCGCTCGACGCATTCCAGCGTACGGGCGGCAAATTCTCGCAGCGTTTCCGCATGAAACTCGCCGCTCGGATAGCGCGCATCGATATCGCGACGCTGCCAGGCCGCGTAATCCTCCGGATAGCGCGCATCGATTTCCGGGTGAATCATTCCTTCGAACGCGCCGAAGCAACGCTCACGCAAACCCTTTTCCAGTTGCACATTCATGCCGCGCGGGGTGGCAATCGCCTGCGCCGTGTGCAGGGCACGCAGCAAGTCACTTGAATAAATAGCATCCAGCGGTTCGTCAATCAAACGCCGACCGAGCGCCAGCGATTGGCGCAGGCCTTCGCGATTGAGCTTGATATCGCGATGCCCCTGCAGACGCTTCTCGACATTCCATTCGGTTTCGCCATGGCGAATCAGCAAGAGTTCGATCACGCTTTCCCCACGGCCGGAACGGCAGGATTGAGTGAATAACCGCCGCTCAGCGACGCCTCGGCCAGAACATGACCGGCGATTGCCGCGCGGACCTGCGCGCCAGTGAATCGCCCGTGCACCGGGACGCCGGCAATATCGAGCGCATACAACGTGAAAATATAGCGATGCGCGATGGCGTCGTTCCACGGTGGACACGGGCCGTCGTAGCCGAAATAATCGCCCGACATATCCTTGTCCTGCGAAAACCAGCCGGTGTAATCATTGACGCCATGACGTGCGCCGGCAATCGGTGCATTCGCAATGGCGGGACCAGATTTTCCGCGTGGCGTGATGCCGTCGGAAAACGATGCTGCAGCAATCTGATTAACCGTCGCAGGAATATCCACCAGCGTCCAGTGATAGAAGTCCACGCGCGGCAGATCGACCGGGACAATACGTCCTTCCTGATTGACATCGTCGCCGCGCGACGGCACATCGGGATCGTGAACGACCAGCGCCAGCGATTGCGTACCGGGCGGCACATCGCTCCACGCCAGATGCGGATTCCGGTTGCTCGACATGGCAACATGCGCTGCCGAATCGGCCACGCAAAAAGCGAATTCGTCGGGGATCGCCTCGCCGTCCTTGAAGGAGTCGCTCCACAATTTCATCGTGCCCTCGCGTTCATTCGTTGATGCTGCATTTTAGCGGGATTGGGCCGGACGCATCTTCCGAGGTCATGCTCGATCGGCTTGCGCCGGTTTGATCTGCAGCCAGAAAGTCACCGGCCCGTCGTTGGTCAATGATACCTTCATGTCCGCGCCAAACAGGCCCGTCGCAACCTGCGTGTGCCTGCTTCTCGCCTGTGCGGCAAAATGATCGAACAGTGTGCGTGCGACATCCGGCGCTGCGGCCGGCGTGAAGGAAGGTCGCGTTCCTGAACGCGTATCGGCCGCCAGTGTAAACTGCGGCACCAGCAGCAAGCCGCCGGCAATATCGGTCACACTGCGGTTCATCTTTCCCGCATCGTCCGCGAACACGCGATACGACAACAACTTCGTCAACAACGCGTCGGATTCCTTGGCGGAGTCATCTCGCTCCGCGCATACCAGTACCATCAAACCGGTATCAATCGCGCCGACGACTGCGCCGTCGACCGCGACGCTCGCGTGCGATACCCGCTGCAGCAACGCGATCATTGCATTCGTCCGATCGGAATCGAAACAGCGAATCGCAACACTGGTCGAAGCAACAATCGAGACAAGGTTATGCCGACAACGTTACACGCGCGAACTTGCGCTTGCCGACCTGCACGACGATGGTGCCGGCGTCGACCTTCAATGACTTGTCGCTGATCGCGGTGCCGTCGATGCGCACGCCGCCCTGCTCAACCATGCGCAATGCTTCCGATGTCGACGCGCACAGGTTCGCCTGCTTCAGCAACTGGCCGATACCGAGCGGCGCGCCGCTCAATGCGACATCGGGAATATCGTCCGGAATGCCGCCCTTCGAGCGATTGACGAAATCAGCCAGCGCATCCTCGCCCGCCTGCACCGAATGGAATCGCGCAACGATTTCCTGCGCAAGGAGCACCTTGATGTCGCGCGGATTGCGGCCGCCTTCGACATCCTTCCTGAACTGCGCAATCTCGTTCAGCGAACGGAACGACAACAGCTCGTAGTAGCGCCACATCATCACGTCGGAGATGCTCATCACCTTGGCAAACATCGTATTGGCCGGCTCGGTGATGCCGATATAGTTGTTCTTCGACTTCGACATCTTCTCGACACCATCCAGGCCTTCCAGCAATGGCATCGTCAAAATGCACTGCTGTTCCTGGCCGTAGCTTTTCTGCAATTCACGTCCGACCAGCAGGTTGAATTTCTGGTCGGTGCCGCCGAGTTCCAGATCCGATTTCAGTGCAACCGAATCGTAACCCTGCATCAACGGGTACAGGAATTCATGCAACGAAATCGGCGTGTTGGATTTGAAACGCTTGGTGAAATCCTCGCGCTCCAGAATGCGTGCCACCGTATATTTCGCCGACAACTCGATCATGCCGCGCGCGCCGAGCGGATCGCACCATTCCGAGTTGTAACGAATTTCGGTCCGTTGCGGATCCAGCACAAGACTGGCCTGCGCGAAATAGGTCTTCGCGTTTTCCTCGATTTGTTCTTTCGTCAATGGCGGGCGTGTTGCATTGCGTCCAGACGGATCGCCGATCATCGACGTGAAATCGCCGATCAGGAAAATCACGTTGTGACCGAGATCCTGCAACTGACGCATCTTGTTCAGCACGACGGTGTGGCCAAGATGCAGATCGGGCGCGGTCGGGTCCAGTCCGAGCTTGATGCGCAGCGGCTTGCCGTTCTTTTCGGCACGCGCCAGCTTTTGGGCAAATTCTGATTCGATCAGCAACTCTTCCGCGCCGCGTTTCGCGACCGACATAGCCTCCTGTACAGCATCGGAAAGAGGCAGCGAAGGTACTGCCGTTGTTTGAGAGGAAACGTCCATGTCGAGAAAATTGTAAGAAAAGGGAAAAATGGCGTGTCGGAAAAGCAGAAGTCGGTACAATACCCGCTTGATTTTGCAGCGCTTTTTTTATTTAACCTTGCCGTTCCGAAACTGATAAAAGCAACAAGATAGAGAAACCGAACAAGCGGCTGATTTTAACTTATTGCATGTTCACATTAAATAGATTCCTGAGCGCAGGCTCAGTTGGTAAAAAGCTTCTCCTCGGTACTTCGCGTAAAACCCGCATTGTTTCCGCTTCCGCATTACTACTGGCTCTCTGTGCTTTCGGCGCAGCCGGCGTCGCGCCGATGGCGCCCGACGCAGACGATCTGCCGATCCGTTCCATCACCGCAGAATTGGCGTTGCCCCATCTGTCCGAACAGATCGCCGCACTCGATACCGCCAATCAGCATTTCATCCACGAAGAACGCGTGCGCTCCGGCGATACGCTGGGCACCTTGCTCGACCGCCTCGGCGTGGAGGATGATGCCGCAGCGACCTTCATCAAGTCGGACCCGATTGCACGCAACATCATGCAGTTGAAAGCCGGCAAACGCGTGCAGGCACAGACGAACGAAAACGGCGAACTGACGCAACTGAGCAGCATGGTCGTCGAAGGCCGCAATGAATCGGTCAAGAACATCGTCATCTCCCGTGACGGTGACAAGTTCAAGGCAACCGAAACGCCGGGCATGCTGGAGCGTCGTGTCGAAATGCGCACCGGCGTGATCCGCTCTTCCTTGTTTGCCGCCACCGACGTCGCGCAGATTCCGGACAATGTCGCCATGCAGATTGTCGACATGTTCTCCACCGATATCGATTTCGGTTCGGACCTGCGTCGCGGCGATCGCTTCAACGTCGTCTATGAAACCTTCTGGATGAATGGCGAATACGTCTATTCCGGCCGCGTACTGGCCGGCGAATTCATGAATGGCCCGGCGACGTACCAGGCGGTGTGGTTCAACGAATCGGGAAAAAACGGTGGCTATTACAGCTTCGACGGCAAATCGCTGAAAAAAGCATTCCTGAAATCGCCGCTCGAATTTACCCGTATTTCGTCCGGTTTCTCGATGCGCCGACATCCGATTTCCGGCTTGTGGAAGGCGCACAAGGGCGTGGACTTTGCGGCGGCAACCGGCACGCCGATCCGCGCAGCAGGTGATGGCACGGTGACCTTCGTCGGCCAGCAACGCGGTTACGGCAACGTGATCATGATCAAGCATTGGGCAAATTATTCGACCGTGTACGGACACATGAGTCGTTTCGCATCGAACTTGCGTCAAGGCGCGAAAGTCAGCCAGGGACAGTTGATCGGGTACGTCGGCAGCACCGGCTGGGCAACCGGTCCGCATCTGCATTATGAGTTCCGTGTCGATAACGTGCCGCGCGATCCGCTGAAGATCAACATCCCGAATGCGCAGCCGCTGGCTGCTGCACAGATGCAGAATTTCCGCGCTGTTGCATCGGACATGTCGCATCGGTTTGCGCTGCTGGCTCCGGAAAATTCGGCCATTCGCATGGCTGCAAAATAACAAAGAGTTCTTAACGGCCGAAGACATTCGGACGATGAAAACCGTTCGTTCATGATTGATGGCTTACAATCCATTCAACTCTGACGAACGGTTTTTTTATGGCTTCCAATCCAACTGATACGGCAACTTCCCTCTATATCGGCCTGATGTCCGGCACCAGCCTCGACGGCGTCGACGGCGTACTGGCATCGTTCACCAACGAAGAAGGCGTACTGCGTGAAACACTGGCGGCAGCCTATGTCCCTTTTCCTGCTGCGTTACGCGCTGAACTGATGGCACTGCAAACCAGCGGTCCGGATGAAATCCACCGCGAAGCGCAAGCCGCCAACCAACTGGCGGAACATTACGCGGAGTGCGTCGCTGCGTTACTGCAACAATCCGGCGTTCCTGTCGAACAGATCGAAGCAATCGGCGTGCACGGCCAGACGATTCGTCATCGACCGGAAGCCGGCTACACACGCCAGACCAATAATCCGGCATTGCTGGCAGAACGTACCGGCATCGACGTGATCGCCGATTTTCGCAGCCGCGATATTGCTGCCGGCGGACAAGGCGCGCCACTGGTACCGGCTTTTCATCATGCGTTGTTTTCCGCTCGCGAAGAGGATCGTGTGGTCGTTAATATCGGCGGCATCGCCAATATCAGCGTCCTGCCGAGCAGACTCACGATGCCGGTCATCGGCTTCGACACCGGCCCGGGCAATGTCTTGATGGATGCGTGGATCGCGCAACACAACGGGCAGGCATACGACGTTGACGGCGAATGGGCCAAAAGCGGCAAGGTGCACGCCGAGTTTCTCGGCGCGTTGCGTGCCGAACCATTTCTGTCGACGCCTCCGCCCAAGAGCACCGGCCGGGATTTATTCCATCCGGCCTGGCTGGCGAAAAAACTGGCAGATTTTCCGGACATTGCTGCGGCCGACGTGCAGGCCACACTGGCTGTGTTCACCGCGACATCGATCGGCGACGCCATTCGACAATATGCGCCGTTGACCAAGGCCGTGTACGTTTGCGGCGGCGGCGCGTATAACAGCTATCTGATGACGCTGATCCAGTTCGCATTGAAGCTGCACCGCCCCGACATGACAGTCGAATCAACCGCGTCATTAGGGATCGCACCCAACCAGATTGAAGCGCTGGCCTTCGCGTGGCTGGCACAACGATTCGATACCAAACAGCCGGGCAATCTGCCGGCCGTTACCGGCGCTGAAGGCTTGCGCGTGCTGGGCGCGCTGTACCCGGCCTGATATTCGCGATAGCTATCGGCCTGATTTCTCAGGCGGAAATAAAAAAGCGCAGCCGAAGCTGCGCTTTTTCGAGAAAGGTCCAGCCTATGCAGAGAAAGACGAACCGCAGCCGCAGGTCGTCGTCGCATTCGGATTCTTGATCACGAATTGCGCGCCTTCCAGGTCGTCCTTGTAATCGATTTCGGCGCCGACCAGATACTGGTAGCTCATCGAATCGATCAACAGCTGGACGCCGTTCTTGGTCATCGTGGTGTCGTCTTCGTTGACGATTTCATCGAAGGTAAAACCGTACTGGAATCCCGAGCAACCGCCCCCCTGCACGAACACGCGCAGTTTCAGATCCGGATTGCCTTCTTCTTCGATCAGTTCAGCCACTTTTGCTGCAGCGCTATCGCTGAAAACGATCGGTGCTGGCATTTCTGCAATTGCATTCATTTCAAACTCCTGCTGGAAAACGGTGGTTCATTATAGACCCTGCCCGGATTTCACGTATTGTTGGCCGCCAGTACTGGGACGGCAAGTTTCAAAAGCGGCTCTTCTGTCGCTTCGTGCGTCAATTTACCGGAAACAACTGCGCCGCCATGCATTTCCAGCGCTTTGTAGTACACATCACCGGTTATGCGGGCTTTCGGCTGCAATTCAAGCAATTCCGACGAAAATACCGGGCCGACGATTTCGCCGTTGACCAGCAAATGAGCGACACGGACTTCACCTTCCACGCGTGCGTGTTCGGAAATGACCAGCATGCTGGTTTCGTCCGCTTCGGCAATCACGTCGCCCTTCACACAGCCGTCGATTCGCAAACCACCCTTGAAATGGACATTACCGGAAATACTTGTTTCAGCGCCAATCAGGCTATCGATCGTACTTTTGGTTTTACGGCCAAACATGATGACGCTCCTTTACAGATTTTCGGATTGTTGCGCGCGCAGCGCACCTTTTTCAAGAACCTTTACCTGGACTGACTTGACGGTCGCACCTTCGGGAATGTCCAGCACTCCTTCGACTCGCTGATAATGCTTGAATGAAAGCCGGAATGATGCAGCCGACTCCGTTTTAGGGAGGGTCATCATAGCATTTTTGCCGTTCTGGAACAGCGTCAAAACAAGCTGGTAATTCCCTGTGAAATCAATGTTTGACTTGCCGCCTTGCATTAATAACAAGCGATAGCGCAATTGGGTCGGCTCTACCATTTCCACCCTGAAGCTCCGGATGGCAACGCCTTGCGCTCCAGCTGGCAACAAGCCTTCGAAAAAGGATAAATCGTCCTTCAACTTGCCGTTTTCGGCCTCCAGGTTTTTGATCTGCTCGGTCAGTTGGGCCTGAAACGAACGCTCTATGTTCAAGCGACTTTCTGCCGCATTGACCGTGGTCTGGAACTGATCTCGCTCGGCACTGACCTGCTGCAATTGTTCGCGCAAGGTTGCCAGTTGCTCTTTCGTTGCACCCGGATTAAAGCCGGTAAAGCTGCGACCGGCGTCATACGCCCACATCGCAATCGCGCCGCCGAGCCCGACGACGATCGCAATGAAAATCGCGCGCAATGGCCAAGGCAGATGATTCTTGATCGTCATCCGCGCCGGCGAAACCGACCAGCGGCGCAACCACAGCTTGCGCTGCAGGGATTTGAAAACCGGCTTCGGCTTGCTCGCCATTTGCGTCAGCGCCTGTTACGGCAAAACCGGCACGTGCATCAGGCCGGTCGTTTCGTCCAGCCCGAACATCAGGTTCATGCATTGCACGGCCTGACCGGACGCGCCCTTGACCAGATTGTCCTGCACGACAAGCACGACGACCGTATCGCCATCGTTCGGTCTGTGCAATGCGATACGCAACATGTTGGAAGCGCGCGTCGAACGTGTTTCCGGATGCGAACCGAACGGCATGACATCGACAAACGGTTCGTTTGCATACATGTCTTCAAACAGTTTTTGCAGCGCGGCGTTGTCGATATTCTTCGTCAGGCGTGCATACAGCGTTGAATGCATGCCGCGAATCATCGGCGTCAGATGCGGTGTGAAAATCAGGCCGACCTTGTCCTTGGTCAGCAGGGACAGGCGCTCCAGCGTTTCCGGCGAATGGCGATGACTCGATACTCCGTACGCCTTGAAATTGTCGCTCGCTTCCGAAAACAACGTTGCGACTTCAGCTTTGCGGCCCGCGCCGGATACGCCGGACTTGCAGTCGGCGATCAGATGCGAGGCATCGATCAGGTCGGCCTTCAGCAACGGCGCCAGGCCAAGCTGCATGGTCGTCGGATAGCAGCCAGGATTCCCGACGATGCGTGCGTTGCGAATCGCATCACGATTCAACTCGACCAGACCGTAGGCAGCTTCCTTCAACAGGTCCGGGCAGCTGTGCGGCATCTTGTACCACTTCTCGAACGACGCCGTATCCTGCAAACGGAAATCCGCAGCCAGATCGATTACCTTGACGCCGGCAGCCAGCAGTTCCGGCGCCTGCGCCATCGCCACGCCGTGCGGCGTTGCAAAGAAAACGACATCGCATTGATCCAGACGGGCTTTCTCGGGAGCGGAAAACGCCAGATCGACGCGACCGCGCAATGACGGAAACATGTCCGCCACGGGCATGCCGTCTTCCTTGCGCGACGTGATTGCCGTCAGTTTTACCTGCGGATGCGTCGCAAGAATGCGCAGCAATTCCACGCCTGTATATCCCGTACCGCCAACGATGCCGACTTTGATCATGTTCTTTCCTGACTCATGTGACGCTATTGCTTTTGCGTGTTGCTCTTGCGTATTTTAACAGCCGATGTTTTCAGCATGTTTTCCGGCATTTGCACAATGAAACCCAATGCAGAAAAAAAAGCCGCCAGGCGCAAACCTGGCGGCTTTTCGTGCTCTTGAAATGCACGCTTTGCGTAAGGCTTAACGCTTGGAGAACTGTTTGGCGCGGCGTGCTTTGCGCAGACCGACCTTTTTACGTTCAACTTCACGTGCATCGCGAGTGACAAAGCCTGCTTTCGACAGTTCCGGTTTCAACGCTGCATCGTAGTCGATCAATGCGCGGGTGATGCCGTGACGAACTGCACCTGCCTGGCCGGACTCGCCACCGCCGCTGACATTGACCATGATGTCGAATGTTTCGACATTGTTGGTCAGTTCCAGTGGTTGACGAATGACCATCAGGCCGGTTTCGCGCGAGAAGTATTCAGCAGCTGGTTTGCCGTTGACGACGATCTGGCCCGAGCCCGATTTGATGAAGACGCGAGCCACTGCACTCTTGCGACGGCCGGTTCCGTAATTGTAGTTACCGATCATGTCTGTTCCTTAGAATTCGAGTGCTTTAGGTTGCTGCGCAGCGTGCGGATGCGTGCCGTCTGCGTAAACCTTGAGCTTTTTGATCATCGCGTAGCCGAGCGGGCCTTTAGGCAACATGCCTTTGACTGCCTTCTCGAGTGCACGACCTGGAAAACGCTCTTGCATTTTCTTGAAGTTGGTTTCATAGATACCGCCTGGGTAACCCGAGTGGCGATAGTATGTTTTTTCTGTTGCTTTGGTACCGGTCACGCGCAGTTTGCCTGCGTTGACGACGACAATGAAGTCGCCTGTATCGACGTGAGGAGTAAATTCCGGTTTGTGTTTGCCGCGCAGTCGGCGTGCCACTTCGCTGGCAACACGTCCGAGGACTTTGTCCGTCGCGTCAATCACGAACCAGTCGCGCTGGACTTCATGTCCTTTAGCGGAGAAGGTTTTCATGTTGACTTCCTAATCAAGATTGCTTGCTCAAAAATGGTGGTTACGCAGGCACTTGCTGCCTCGCTTGCGTACTCGGCCTTGTTGTCTCTCCCTGAGCAAACGGGAGAACCGCAAATTATAGTCTTTTCAAGGACTTGGCGTCAAATTCATGTGCGAATCGCTTGGCGACACTGTCACTTTCCGACGACTCTCGCGAAAAAGAGGTCCTCGGCTCGCACGTCGGCCTCGTGCGAACGACCCGCTTGACAGCCCGTTTATCTCCCAACCGTTACAATATCGTCACTTTTGCAACTTGATGAGAATTCAATAATGGAATGCACAGTTCGCTGGACCGGTTTGTCCGGCATGACTTTTCTGGCCGAAACCGGCTCCGGCCACGTCGTCGCCATGGATGGCGCTCCCGAAGGCGGCGGCCGCAATCTGGCACCGCGCCCGATGGAAGTTGTTTTATTGGGAACCGGTGGTTGCACCGCTTACGACGTTGTAGTGATTCTGCGCAAAAGCAACCAGGATGTGCGCGGCTGCGAGGTGTCACTCAAATCGGAACGAGCGGAAACCGATCCGAAGGTTTTCACCAAAATCCATTTTCACTTTACCGTGACAGGCCGCAATCTGAGACCCAATCTGGTCGAGCGCGCGATCAAACTGTCGCACGATAAATACTGCTCCGCTTCCATCATGATGGAGAAGACGGCAGAAATCACGCACTCGTTCGAGATCGTGGACGATCTGGCATCAACTAACAGCTAATCGGCCCGGCACGGCCAGAACCAGCCTATTGGTCCGGCCTCTCCCATTTCGACGACGAAATTATATGTAGTAGGCCGTCGTCGTCATGACCTTCGCCATTGCACGCATCGTTTTTTGCGTCAACGGCGGCACACGCTGCGCCCCCAGATCCTTTGCGGCAGCACCATGTGCCGCCTCGTCCACGCTCATCTGCGCCACAATTGCCAGCGACTTCATGTCCTTTGACGGCAGGCTTCCCATATGCAGATTCAGGTGTGCCTCGACCTGGCGTTCCGTTTCCACGACAAAACCGAGGCTGCGCGCATCGCCCAACGCCGCGGCAACGGTTCCCAGCAGATAAGACCCGGTGTACCACAGCGGATTCAGCAAGCTTGGATGCGAACCCAGCTCCTGCAAACGTTGCGCGGTCCATGCAAGATGATCCTCCTCCTCCTGCCCGGCTTGAAGAAATTTTTCCCGCACTGAATCGCTGCGCGCAAATTTTGCCTGCGCCTGATACAACGCTTGCGCGCACACCTCGCCCACATGATTAACACGCATCAGGCCTGCACTGTGTCGCCGCTCTTTCGTATCCATTTCACTTTCTGCAAGACCAGCAGCTGGCGATGGGCGACGCGCAACGGAAACCGCAGCCATCGTGCGCAGGGCTGAGTCGAAATCAGTAATCAAGCGATCAAGAAAATACATGCGTCATTCCTGAAAAATAAAACGTGTCATTACCATCGGGAAACTGCACAATACGGCCAATTATATTGCCAGCCAGCCACAACAAACCCAATCACTTCTGCATTATCGCGCAGCCGTCGTAACGTTTCATCCGTATTTCCATCAATGAAAATTTCACGCATCGTCATTGCCCTGTCCGGCGCATTTTCCGGAACATTTGCTTTTGAATGCCAAGCCCAATCCGCTGTCACCTTCTACGGGACGATCGACGCCGGTATTCGCAGCCTGACCAATGTCAACGCGGCGGGAAACCGCCTGGTGAAGTTAAGTTCAAACGGCGAGTTTTACAATAATCGTATCGGCTTCAAAGGCGACGAGGATCTGGGTGGCGGTGTGCGCGCGCATTTTCTACTGGAATCGGGCTGGAATACCGGCACCGGCGAACTCGACAACTGGCAGAACAAACTCTTCAATCGCTATTCACTGGTCGGCCTCGAAGGTCCGTTCGGGGTCGTCGACTTCGGGCGTATGCCGTCATTGTCCTGCAAGATCATCAGCTTTTACGATCCATTTCAATATCATTACGTTCATACGATCCCGCTGGCCGGCGCGACAGCAGGCCACCCTGACGGCAACCTGCCCGGCAACCCGTTTGGCACGATGGGCGGCACCCGCTTCAATAACGATGTTCAATATATCGGCAAGGTCGGCAGCCTGCTGTTCGGCGCCGAATATGCCTTCGGCGAAACGAACGGCGTGGTCAAGGACGGCAAGGCACAAGCCATCGCAATCGGCTACAACACGGAAACGTTCATGATTGGCGGCGGCTACACCAGGCAAAAACCAAATGTCGCCGCTTTTGGCCCTGCCATCTATCGTGATCAGGATCAGATTACATTCGGCGGAGCATATCGAATCGGAAACATCCGCTTTTCCGGCGGATATATCCGAACCAGCACCGACGACGGCATCGCACCGATCCGGCATCAAATGAAAAATATCTGGGCCGGCGCCAGCTATGACGTCACCTCAACGATAGCTGTCACACTCGGCTACTACCGGACCACGCTGGAATCAGACGGATACGAACTCGCAAGGCGTAATTTTGCAATCCTCGGAACCACGTACGCCTTATCCAAACGAACCACTCTTTATGCCGCACTCGATCATGCGGAATTGTCGGGAATTGCCACCCTGCCAACCGAAGGGCAAACTAGCCAGATAGGCATCTCAACTGGTATCAGTCACTCTTTCTAATACCTGCCATGTCATTGAAAATTCATCAAACTGTCATAAAATTGTCATAAATCACGTCTTTTGTTGCTAAAAAACGTCGACATCGCCTTAAATTCCGCGCAGTAACATTCTAGTCATATTCCTTTGTTCCAATCCGATGAGTCAGCTTGCAGGTAGTTCGGCAAGGTCTGCAGGATTGTCACTACGCAAGTGACCTTTTAAAACTCATGAGGAACTGGAATGAAAAAATCACTCTTGGCGCTTGCAATTTTCGGCGCGTTTGCTGGCACGGCATCGGCGCAATCGTCTGTCACCATCTACGGCATCGTTGATACTGGTATTGCCCACATCGACAACGGCGGCGACAGCGTCAACCAGGTACGTAGCGGTAACAACAACTCCAGCCGCATCGGCTTTAAAGGCGTTGAAGATCTCGGTACTGGACTCAAAGCCGAATTCGTTTTGGAACAAGGCATTAATACAGATGATGGCACCGGTGATCCTGGCTTCAACCGTTTGTCGTTCGTTGGTTTGAACGGTGGTTTCGGCAAAGTCCGCTTGGGCAAACAAAATACCCCAATCAAAGAAGCTCTTTCGAAAATCGACCCGTTTGGTACGGGTGGCTTGGTGAATGCCATTACCTATTTGGGCGGCAGCGCAAACGGCATTGCCGCTATTCCTGAGCGCAACCCAAATCAGATCATCTATATCACACCAGATTTCTCGGGCTTTTCCGGTGAAATCGCTTACCAATTTGGCGAAGCTGCTGGCGACAACAGCGCCAACCGTGTCTGGGGCGCTCAATTGGGTTACGCAAACGGCCCGCTGAACGTTCAATTTGCTTATAGCGATGGCAACACAACCACTGCTGCTGGTGTCGACACGAGCGACCTGAAGATCGCGTTACTCGGCGCCACTTATGATTTCGGCGCAGTCAAGCTGCATGGTGCCTACAGCCAGAAAAAATTGGAGAGCAATAACGGCGGCGCTGATCTGAAGGTCAAAAGCGGCCTGATCGGCGTGACAGTCCCCTTCGGCGCTAGCGCAATCCGTGCGGAATACATCAATAATAACGATGACCGCGACGATCGCGATAACAATGTGCTGGCATTGTCTTACACCTACTCGCTGTCGAAACGTACGACGCTGTACGCTACTTATGCACGCGTAGACAACGACGATCTGTCTGCTCAGGGTTTTGGTACCTCACCGGCTGTCGTTCCTGGCGAAAACACTAGCGGTTTGGCTGTCGGCATTCAACACAATTTCTAAATCCAAACAGGCCACAAGCCTGTTCGTGATTTAAAAAGCGCCTTCGGGCGCTTTTTTGTTTTGGATAAATTATTAAAAAAATAATTTTCCTCACAACAATTGTGCATCCCCTCATAGCCGCACCACCTTGTT
>NZ_DATMTD010000104.1:0-36915 GCF_035565035.1 Oxalicibacterium sp.
AATGGCTTGAAAAGTCATTCGCATTCAATATCCAGCCTTTCAAGCATGCTTTCAGAGCGTAACGATTTACCCGGTAACCAGTTGTCCAGCCTGATGGAAGTCGCTGGCGAAGTCGTCCTGCGATTGAGTCCGCACGGCGAAATCCTGCATGCCAGCAAACGCGCGGCCAGTGTGATTGGCCTCGGTCCCGACGCACCATTAAATGGTCTCAATTTGTTTGAGCTGGTCCGGCTTTCCGATCGTCATGCGATCGAGGCATCGTTGCGACAGGCTGTCGAATCGCGTGAAATCACGCGTGTGAATGTCCGCCTGATGACGCATGCCGGCGCCATCTGGTTCGAACTGGAAATGATCGGTTGTGAAACCAGTGGCAGTAATGGCGACAATGTCGAGATTTTGATTGTCGGCCGCGATGTATCCGGCCGGCATGCAACCGAAGAGCGTCTGCGTCATATCGCAACACATGACGAATTGACAGGGTTGCCGAATCGTTCGTTGCTGGCCGATCGTTTGCGGATGGCGGTGGCGCAGGCGCGCCGCAGCGACATCGGCTTTACAGTGATTGCGCTCGATCTCGACGGGTTCAAGAAGGTCAATGATGCACTCGGCCATCCGGTCGGCGATGCATTATTGCGCGTGGCGGCCGATCGTCTGCGCGTGACATTGCGCGACGGCGATACGCTTGCGCGCGTAGGCGGCGACGAATTCGTCGCCGTGCTGCCCGGTGTGACTGACGAAACGGAAATTCATAACGTTGCACGCCGCATGATCTCCAGCATGCAATTGCCGTTTGAGATCAGCGGCAATGCGTTGTATGTGAGTACTTCGGTCGGCGCGGCGATTTACCCGATGCACGGCGACAGCGACGTCAAGCTGCTTGCGCATGCCGATACCGCGATGTATCGCGCAAAGGAAACCGGCAAGGCGCGCTGCATCATCTACAACCAGGTCGCGTTCGATCAGGTCGAGCATGACGTGTCGATGGAAGCGGCGATGTTCGAGGCTGTGCGCAACGGTGAATTCCTGCTGCACTATCAGCCGATCGTCGATGCACGTTCGCGGCAGATCATGGGCTTCGAGGCACTGATGCGCTGGATACGCCCGGATATCGGCCTGGTTTCGCCAATCCAGTTCATCCCAATGGCGGAAGATAATGGATTGATCAACCTGCTGGGCGCATGGGCATTGAAATCGGCCTGCGTGCAGTTGAAGCGTTTTGAGGAAGCGGCGGGACGTCAGCTGTACGTATCGGTCAACGTCAGCCCGCGTCAGTTCCGCAACGACCAGTTCATCGAAACCGTCGATGATGCCATTCGCCTGTCGGGGCTGGAGGGGCATCAGCTGCTGCTCGAGATTACCGAGGGCATCCTGATGTCGGACCCCGAGCACGCCGAGCAGCTTTTGACTAAAATTGCGAGCCGGGGCGTGCGCATCGCGATCGACGATTTCGGAACCGGCTATTCCTCGCTGGTTTATCTGAAGCGTTTTCCGATTGCTGCCCTGAAGATCGATCGCACCTTCATCAAGGATCTGCCCGATTCCGTCAAGGATGCGGCAATCTGCAATGTGGTGCTCAGCCTTGCCAGTCATCTGAGTTTGCTGACGGTGGCCGAAGGGGTTGAAAACGAACACCAGATGCGTTTCCTGTCTACGCAGGGGTGTTCGCTGATTCAAGGCTTTCATACGGGTGTTCCAATGTTGCCGGATGCAGTAATTGAAGTATTAAAGGCAGACGCGCTGGCGCTGCAAAATTAGGCAACAAGAATTTGATTCATGAAGAAACAAGACAGCATCGCGCTGAACCCTGAAAAAACACTGGATTTACTGTTGACCCGCGTCAGGCAACGCGGTGATTTACCCGGATTTTCCAAGGTAGTCAGTGCGATCGTCGGCGCCATGCATGGTGACGACGATCGCGAGTTCAGCATGACGCGCACGGTTCTCTCCGATCCGACGCTGACGCAGCGCGTGCTGCGTCTGGCCAACAGCGCGATGTATTCCGCATTCGGTCAGGGCATCAGCACGGTTTCCAAGGCGGTGATCGTGCTCGGTACTGAAACGATCGGCCATCTCGCGCTGGGACTCAAGCTGATCGACGGTCTGTCGGTCGCATCGCTCGGCACTTCCGAAACCCGCAACGAAATGGAAAAGGCCGTGCTGGCCGGCCAGATCGCGCGCCACGTTGCGCTGGTGTCGACGCGTCGCGATACGGAAGAGGTCGTGGTGTGCTCGATCCTGCATTCGCTTGGTCGCTTGATGGTGTCGTTTTATCTGCCTGAACACTGGGTGGAGATACAGAAAACGGCGGCAGAAAAACAACTATCGAATAACAATGCCGCCGAAGAAATTCTCGGCCTCAAGCTCGATGAAATCGGTCGTTTGATCGGCAAGCGTTGGGGCTTGCCGACCGGACTGGTCAACAGCCTGAAGGACATGCCGCCGCGTGCGGCTGGCGATGAACATGAGCCGCTCGATCATGCCGACTGGCTTGCTGCGGTATCGACGATGTCGACGCATTGCGCGACCGTGCTGTCTGCAGCAAATGAAGTGGTTGCCGACGATTTGGCCAATATCGCCAACGATTATGCGGACATGCTGGGACTGGATACTGCGGCAGTCCTGACTGCGATCGAGGCCGCGCAAAAAAATGTGGAAGAAGATCCAAGCGGCAAAGAGCAGAATGATGAGCCGGAAAAACAGTTGCTGCTGCCGCTGGGCAAGCCTGTAGATTCCGTGGAAATTCTGCAACGCGGCGTCGGTGACATGCGTGGCGAAATCGTGACCGGTAACACCGGACAGATGATGACGGTGGCGTTGGAAACGGTTTATCAGGGATTGGGTCTGAGCCGTGCAATCGCTTTTCTGCGCAATCACGATGAAGGCAAATACGTCGCGCGCATGTGTCTCGGCGAATGCACGGAAGAGTTGCTGCCGCGCCTGGCGTTCAGCGATGCCTATCAGCCGGATGTATTCCATGCGTCACTGGCAAATGACAAGATGATTTATGTCGAGGACGCGCATGCACGCGGCTTCCTCAGCAAATTACCTGCATGGTGGCGAGATGAACTGGGAACCTCGCGCAGTTTTGTCACGCTGCCATTGATGCTGAATTTTCATCCGGTCGGTTTTATTTACGGCGACTGGCATCCGGCACTGCCGGTATCAGGAATCACGCCGAACGAAGTCGTGCTTCTCGACGAGTTGCGCGCCTTGATCGTCAAGGCCATTGAGCAGCGCTGCCGCAAGGAACCGGCCTGGGCAAAGGCAATGCGTTAATTGGGGCCAGAGTCGTATATGATGAAGCAACTTTTGCTCCGTCATCTGTATCATGGCTCGTCTTCCCCGACTCGTCGTTCCCAATCAGCCCCACCACATCATTCAGCGTGGCAATGATCGCCAACTGATTTTTCGTGACGCGGCCGATTATCTTTTCTTTCTCGATCGCCTGCGTGAAGGATCGCGCCAGTTCAGGGTCGCGATTCATGCTTACGTCTTGATGGCAAATCACCTGCATCTTCTGGCAACTCCGTCGAATGAACAGGGGCTGTCCAAAATGATGCAGTGGATAGGTCGTCATTACGTTCCTTATTTCAATCATAAATACGAACGCACAGGGACGCTGTGGCAGGGACGCTATCGCGCAACGGTGATCGATGCCGAGCGTTATCTGATGATGTGTTCGCGTTACATCGAACTCAATCCGGTGCGTGCGGGTATTGCGCAAACGGCCAGCGACTATCCATGGTCGAGTTATCAACATCATGTCGGGATCAAGCCGGACCCGATTGTTTCAGATCATCAGATGTATTGGATGCTTGGCAATACGCCATTTGACCGCGAGGCAGCCTATAAAAACCTGATTGAGCAGGGAGTCAGCGAGCAGGACGTGCGCCTGCTCAGTGAGGCGACTTTGAAGGGCTGGCCCTTGGGTTCCGATCAATTCAAACAGGCGTTGGAGCGCCAGACGCAACGTCGGGTCCGGCCATCTAAAAGAGGGCGCCCTATTCGCAGTATGCCGGGAGAATCCTTATGAAGATCAAGGATTTGCACAATACTGGGTCAAATTGCGTCTACTCTGTCCCCAATAAAAACTTGAGTGATTTGATCTTCTATTAAATTTACTCTGACCCCATTTTGTTCGGGTTGAATTTGCTGTTGCGGTGCACTATCCTTCAGGCTCATCGAAAAGCAGTGGAGAAGGCTATGCACGCGCAAGGTTTGTACGATCCGGCTAATGAACATGACGCCTGTGGCGTTGGTTTCGTCGCTCATATTAAAGGGCAGAAAAGCCATTCCATCGTTGAGCAGGGTTTGCTCATTTTGAAAAACCTCGACCATCGGGGCGCTGTCGGCGCCGACAAGCTGATGGGCGACGGTGCCGGTATCCTGATCCAGATCCCGGATCAGTACTATCGCGAAGAAATGGCGAAGCAGGGCGTTGCGCTGCCACCGCCAGGCGAATACGGCGTCGGCATGGTTTTCCTGCCGAAAGAAAACGCGTCGCGTATCGCCTGCGAACAGGAAATCGAACGCACCGTGCTGGCTGAAGGCCAGGTCGTGCTCGGCTGGCGCGATGTCGCCGTCGACCGCGAGATGCCGATGTCGCCGACCGTGCGCGATAAAGAGCCGGTGATTCGCCAGATCTTCATCGGCCGCGGCCAGGACATCATGGTGACCGATGCGCTGGAACGCAAACTGTACGTGATCCGCAAGGCATCCGGCCACGCGATTCAGGCGTTGAACCTGTTGCACGGCAAGGAATTCTTCGTGCCGTCCATGTCGGCGCGCACTGTCGTCTACAAAGGCCTGCTGCTGGCGGATCAAGTCGGCGAGTACTACAAAGACCTGCAAGACCCGCGCTGCGTATCCGCGCTGGCGCTCGTGCACCAACGTTTCTCGACCAACACCTTCCCAGAATGGCCGCTGGCTCACCCGTACCGCCTGCTGGCGCACAACGGCGAGATCAACACCGTCAAGGGCAACTTCAACTGGATGCGAGCACGCGAAGGCATCATGAAGTCTGCTGTCTTGGGTGACGATCTGAAAAAACTGTTCCCTCTGATCTATGAAGGTCAATCGGACACGGCTTGCTTCGACAACGCGCTCGAACTGCTGGTGATGTCGGGTTACCCGATTGCGCAAGCGATGATGATGATGATTCCGGAAGCGTGGGAAAACCACACGCTGATGGACGACAACCGTCGCGCATTCTACGAATATCACGCTGCCATGATGGAACCATGGGACGGCCCTGCCGCCATGGCGTTCACCGACGGTCGTCACATCGGCGGTACGCTCGATCGCAACGGCCTGCGTCCAGCGCGCTACATCGTCACCGACGACGACCTCGTTGTGATGGCATCGGAATCCGGCGTGCTGCCGATTCCTGAATCGAAAATCATCCAGAAATGGCGCTTGCAACCGGGCAAGATGTTCTTGATCGATCTGGATGCAGGCCGCATCATCGACGACAAGGAACTGAAAGACACGTACGCCAACGCGAAGCCATACAAGCAATGGATTCAGTCGGTGCGCATCAAGCTGAACGAACTGAAAGCGGAACCTGTTGAAAGCAAGTCGTCCACCGACGTGCTCGATCTGCAGCAGGCGTTCGGCTATACGCAGGAAGACCTGAAATTCCTGATGTCGCCGATGGCCGCAACTGCCGAAGAAGCGACCGGTTCGATGGGCAACGACTCGCCGCTGGCCGTCATGTCCAACAAGAACAAGACGCTGTACAACTACTTCAAGCAGTTGTTTGCGCAGGTCACGAACCCGCCGATCGATCCGATTCGCGAAGCGATGGTCATGTCGCTGGTGTCGTTCATCGGTCCGAAGCCGAACGTGCTGGACACCAACAACATCAACCCGCCGATGCGTCTCGAAGTCGCGCAGCCGATCCTCGACTACGCCGACATCGCCAAGCTGCGCAACATCAGCGCACACACCGGTGGCAAGTTCAAGTCGCATGAACTGAACATCTGCTATCCGATTGCATGGGGCAAGGAAGGCATCGAAGCGCGCCTGGCATCGCTGTGCGCGCAAGCGGTTGATGCCGTCAATTCCGGGCACAACATCCTGATCATTTCCGATCGTGAAATCGATGAAAGCCAGGTCGCGATTCCTGCGTTGCTGGCAACGTCGGCCATCCACTTGCATCTGGTCAGCAAGGGTCTGCGCACATCGACCGGTCTGGTCGTCGAAACCGGTTCCGCACGCGAAACGCATCACTTCGCACTGCTGGCAGGTTACGGCGCCGAAGCGATCCATCCGTACCTCGCGATGGACACGCTGACCGAAATGGCGGAGGATCTGCCGGGCGAATTGTCGCCTGAAAAAGCCATCGTCAACTTCCAGAAAGCGGTCGGCAAAGGCTTGATGAAAGTCATGTCGAAGATGGGTATTTCGACGTACATGTCGTACTGCGGCGCGCAGATTTTCGAAGCGATCGGTTTGAACAAACCGCTGGTCGAAAAATACTTCAAGGGCACGGCATCCAACGTCGAAGGTATCGGCGTGTTTGAAGTGGCCGAAGAAGCGCTGCGTCTGCACAAGCTGGCATTCAGCGAAGATCCGGTGCTGGCGAATGCACTCGACGCCGGTGGCGAATACGCCTACCGCGTGCGCGGTGAAGACCACATGTGGACGCCGGATGCGATCGCGAAGTTGCAGCACTCGTCGCGTTCGAACAATTTCAGCACATATAAAGAATACGCACAGATCATCAACGATCAGTCGCAACGTCACATGACGCTGCGCGGCCTGTTCGAATTCAAGGTCGATCCTGCTGCGGCGATTCCTCTGGAAGAAGTCGAACCGGCCAGCGAAATCGTCAAGCGTTTTGCCACCGGCGCGATGTCGCTCGGCTCGATTTCGACCGAAGCGCACGCAACCCTGGCAATCGCGATGAACCGTATCGGCGGCAAGTCGAATACCGGCGAAGGCGGCGAAGACACCAAGCGTTATCGCTCGGAACTGCGCGGCATTCCAATCAAGGATGGTTCGACGCTGGCATCGATCATCGGCAAGGACGTCGTGCAAGTCGACATGCCATTGCTGCCTGGCGACTCGCTGCGTTCGAAGATCAAGCAGGTTGCATCGGGCCGTTTCGGCGTGACGACGGAATACCTGACGTCCGCTGAACAGATCCAGATCAAGATGGCGCAAGGTGCAAAACCGGGCGAAGGCGGTCAGTTGCCGGGTCATAAGGTATCCGAATACATCGCACGTCTGCGTTTCTCGGTGCCGGGCGTCGGTCTGATCTCGCCGCCACCGCACCACGACATTTATTCGATCGAAGATCTGGCGCAACTGATCCACGATCTGAAGAACGTCAATCCGACCGCATCGATTTCGGTCAAGCTGGTGGCGGAAGTCGGTGTCGGCACGGTTGCTACCGGTGTGGCAAAAGCGAAAGCGGATCACGTTGTGATCGCAGGCTTTGACGGCGGTACCGGCGCATCGCCGCTGTCGTCGGTCAAGCATGCCGGCTCGCCGTGGGAACTCGGTCTGGCCGAAACGCAGCAGACGCTGATCCTGAACGGTCTGCGTACGCGTATTCGCGTACAGGCTGACGGCCAGATGAAAACCGGTCGCGACGTCGTGATCGCCGGTTTGCTCGGTGCGGATGAAATGGGCTTTTCGACTGCACCGCTGGTCGCCGAAGGCTGCATCATGATGCGCAAGTGCCACCTGAACACCTGCCCGGTTGGCGTCGCAACGCAAGATCCTGTGCTGCGTGCGAAGTTTGCAGGCAAGCCGGAACACGTCGTCAACTATTTCTTCTTCGTTGCAGAAGAAGCACGTCAAATCATGGCGCAACTGGGTATCCGCAAGTTCGACGATCTGATCGGCCGTTCCGATCTGCTCGACAAAGCCAAGGCGATCACGCACTGGAAAGCCAAAGGTCTGGACTTCACGCGCATGTTCTATCAGCCGCCAGTCGCGCAGGACGAAAAGCGTTATCACGTCGAAGAGCAGGACCACAACCTGGGCAAGGCGCTGGATCACAAGCTGATCGCCCAAGCGAAAGCGGCAATCGAGAATGGTGAGAAAGTGTCGTTCATCTCGCCGATCAAGAACTTGAACCGTACCGTCGGCGCCATGCTGTCCGGCATCGTTGCGAAGAAATACGGTCATGAAGGTTTGCCTGACGACACGATCCATATCCAGCTGCAAGGTACGGCAGGTCAATCGGCCGGCGCGTTCCTCGCACACGGCATCACGCTGGATCTGGTCGGCGAAGGCAACGATTACGTCGGCAAGGGTTTGTCGGGCGGCCGCATCATCGTGCGTCCGAACACCGAGTTCCGTGGTCGCGCAGTCGAGAACATCATTTCGGGCAACACGCTGCTGTACGGCGCAGTTGCGGGTGAAGCATTCTTCAACGGTGTCGCAGGCGAGCGTTTCGCGGTGCGTAACTCCGGCGCGATTGCCGTTGTCGAAGGCACCGGCGATCACGGTTGCGAATACATGACCGGCGGTACCGTGGTCGTGCTGGGCGAAACCGGTCGTAACTTTGCAGCAGGTATGTCGGGCGGTATCGCGTACGTCTACGATCCGAAAGGCGAATTTGGCGGCAAGTGCAACATGGCGATGGTCGCATTGGAGTCGGTGGTCTCGGCAGCCGATCAGGAAGCTAAAGGCGAACACAAGTCATGGCATAGCACCACGCGTGGTGGCGAAGCGCAGACCGATGAAGTCATTCTCAAAGGTCTGATCGAGCGTCACTTCAAGTACACCGGCAGCACGCGCGCACGCGCCCTGCTGGACGAGTGGAGCACCGCACGCACCAAGTTCGTCAAGGTATTCCCTTCCGAGTACAAGCGCGCGCTGGCAGAAATGCACGCTCGCAAAGTCGACGAAGCAGCCAACACGACCGTTACCGCGTCTGCCTGATACAGCAAACGCGCAGATACCGAAGACTCACAACGATGTCACGGACCGATCGCAAGGTCGGTCCGGCACGAATGGTTTAGAAAGCAAAGAAAATGGGAAAAATCACCGGCTTCATGGAATATCAACGCTTGCAGGAAGCAAGCGAAGAGCCGCAAAAGCGCTTGAAGCATTACAAGGAATTCACGCTGCACCTGAACGACGCGGACGCCAAGATTCAGGGCGCGCGTTGCATGGACTGCGGTATTCCTTTCTGCAACAACGGCTGCCCGGTCAACAACATCATTCCTGACTGGAACGATCTGGTATTCCACGGCGACTACAAGACAGCGCTCGACACGCTGCATTCGACCAACAACTTCCCGGAATTCACCGGTCGCATCTGCCCGGCACCATGCGAATCCGCATGCACGCTCGGCATCAATGAACTGCCGGTCGGCATCAAGTCGATCGAACACTTCATCATCGACAAGGGCTGGGAAAACGGTTGGGTCAAGCCGCAACCGGCTGCCATCAAGACCGGCAAGAAAGTTGCCGTCGTCGGCGCCGGTCCTGCCGGCATGGCGGCAGCACAGCAGCTGGCACGCGTCGGTCACGATGTGACCGTGTTCGAAAAGAACGATCGCGTCGGCGGCCTGCTGCGTTACGGCATTCCTGACTTCAAGATGGAAAAATCGCACATCGATCTGCGCGTCAAGCAGATGGAAGCCGAAGGCGTGACCTTCCGCAACAGCGTGCTGATCGGCAAGGACTTCCCGGCCAACGTCATCAACTGGGCCAAGGAAACAATTTCGCCGGAGCAGTTGAACAAGGACTTCGACGCCGTCATCATGACCGGCGGCGCAGAACAGCCGCGCGACCTGCCGGTTCCAGGCCGTGAACTGAAAGGCGTCCATTTCGCAATGGAATTCCTCGGTCCGCAAAACAAGGTCAACGCAGGCGACAAGTTCAAGGATCAGATTCTCGCAGGCGGCAAGCACGTCATCGTGATCGGCGGCGGCGATACCGGTTCCGATTGCGTCGGTACCTCGAACCGTCACGGCGCTGCATCGGTCACGCAATTCGAACTGCTACCGCAACCGCCGGAAGAAGAAAACAAGCCGCTGGTCTGGCCGTACTGGCCAACCAAACTGCGCACTTCGTCGTCGCACGAAGAAGGTTGCGACCGCGACTGGGCGGTTGCCACCAAGCGTCTGGAAGGCAAAAACGGCAAGGTCGAAAAACTGATCGCCGCTCGCGTCGAATGGAAAGACGGCAAGATGGTCGAAGTGCCGGATTCGGAATTCGAACTGAAAGCCGACCTCGTGCTGCTGGCCATGGGCTTCGTCTCGCCAGTCGCGCAAGTGCTGGAAGCATTCGGCGTCGAAAGGGATGCCCGCGGTAACGTCAAGGCAACCACCGATGGCGAAAACTGCTATCGCACCTCGGTCGACAAAGTGTTCACCGCTGGCGATATGCGTCGTGGTCAATCGCTGGTCGTCTGGGCGATTCGCGAAGGCCGCCAGTGTGCACGCGAAGTGGATGCGTTCCTGATGGGCGACTCCGTATTGCCACGATAAAGGATGTCTAGTCGCCGTTCTTTGCAGTGATTGTCAATCATTCGCATATAAAGCCCGCTGTTTCGAAAGAACGGCGGGCTTTTTTACAACGGTATGACATAAATGCAGATATTCAGAATGCGTATGATCACGAGCGATTTTGCAATCTGCACTACAATGGCAAACTTGCCAATCAATCCTCGTTGTTGTGTCCAATCTCGTAGAAATCCGCGATCTGCATTTCAGCTACGGCGACCGTCCGATTCTTTCGGCGCTCGACATGGCTTTCCCGCGCGGCAAGGTTGTGGCTGTCATGGGCGGCTCCGGTTCGGGTAAAACCACCGTATTGCGCCTGATCGGCGGACAACTGACGCCGCAGTCCGGCCGCATCACCATCGGCGACCAGCCGGTTGATTCTTCCAATACCAAATCGCTGTACGCATTGCGTCGCAAGATGGGCATGCTGTTTCAGCACGGCGCGCTGTTTACCGATATGTCGGTATTCGACAATGTCGCGTTCCCCTTGCGTGAGCACACGGATCTGCCGGAAGAACTGATTCGCGATCTGGTGCTGATGAAACTGCAAACGGTCGGCTTGCGCAATGCTGCGCAATTGAAGCCGTCCGAAATTTCCGGCGGCATGGCGCGTCGCGTTGCGCTGGCGCGTGCGATTGCGCTCGATCCGGAACTGATCATGTACGACGAGCCGTTTGCCGGCCTCGATCCGATTTCGATGGGCATGACGGCAAATCTGATTCGCAAGCTGAATGATGCGCTCGGTTCGACATCGATCCTGGTGTCGCACGATGTGCACGAATCGTTTTCGATCGCCGACTATGTGTACTTCCTGTCGAAGGGCGCCATCGTTGCGCAAGGCACGCCGGCAGAAATGATGGCGTCCAGCGATCCGTATGTGAAGCAATTCGTCAATGCCGAGCCGGACGGCCCGGTGCCATTCCATTACCCCGGCGTATCGCTGGCGGAAGATCTTGGGCTGGAGACGCGATGATCGGTAATTTTCTGGCGGCGATCGGTTGTGCGGTGCGCGAAACCATCACGAATGTCGGTTACGGCACGCGCACGTTTTTTGGTGTGATTGGTGCTTCAGGCGGATTGTTGCGTCGTCCGCGTCTGGTGACCAGCCAGATCCATTTCATCGGTAACTACTCGCTGATCCTGATTGCGGTTGCCGGCTTGTTCGTCGGTTTTGTGCTGGGTTTGCAGGGCTATTACACCTTGAACAAGTACGGATCGGAACAGGCATTGGGTTTGCTGGTGGCGTTGTCGTTGACGCGTGAACTGGGGCCGGTGGTCACAGCGCTGTTGTTTGCAGGACGTGCGGGAACCTCGCTGACGGCGGAGATCGGTCTGATGAAAGCCGGCGAGCAGTTATCGGCGATGGAAATGATGGCGGTCAATCCGCTGCAGCGCGTGCTGGCGCCACGTTTCTGGGCGGGCGTCATTGCCATGCCGATACTCGCGGCAATTTTCAGTGCGGTTGGTATTTTCGGCGGTTATGTCGTCGGTGTGCTGATGATCGGCGTCGATGAAGGCGCGTTCTGGTCGCAGATGCAGGCCGGTGTCGATGTCTGGAACGATATTGCCAACGGTGTCATCAAGAGCGTCGTGTTCGGTTTTGCCGTGACGTTTGTGGCGTTGTATCAAGGTTACGAAGCGCAGCCGACGCCGGAAGGTGTTGCCAGAGCGACCACGCGGACTGTCGTGATCGCATCGCTGGCGGTGCTGGGACTGGATTTCCTGCTGACGGCATTGATGTTCAGTAATTAAGAAGGCGAAACGAGGAAAGCGCATTTCGATTAAAATGTGCGCCCCTCGAAATCTTTTCGTGTTGTGAATGTGCGACGATCTGAATCGTAAGTGCGTTCCCCCATATTTGAGGTATCTGTTTATGCAACGAAAATCGTTAGACTTATGGGTTGGTCTGTTCGTGCTGCTTGGGGCAGGCGCGCTGCTTTTTCTGGCGTTGAAGGCCGGGAACATGAGTTCGCTGTCGTTTGAGCAAACCTATCCGGTCGTGACGCGCTTTGACAATATCGGTGGCTTGAAGCCGCGGGCACCGGTAAAGAGCGCTGGCGTGGTGGTTGGTCGGGTTGCGGATATCAGTTTCAACGACAAGACCTTCCAGGCAACGGTAACCTTGAATATCGAGGATCGCTACAAATTTCCGAAAGACACGTCCGCAAAAATCCTGACCTCGGGTTTGCTGGGCGAACAATATATCGGACTTGAGGCGGGTGGCGACACGGCGAACCTGGCAGCAGGTGACAGAATTAACATGACACAATCGGCAATCGTGCTGGAGAACCTGATCAGTCAGTTCCTCTTCAGCAAGGCAACCGAAGGGAAAGAAGACCAAAAATGAAAAATACAGGGAAAATCATCTTGTTCGCATCCGCGCTGTTATTAGGCGGATGTGCCAGCACCGGCGCAAATCAGAGCGCCAGCGAAAACGATCCGCTGGAAGGATTCAATCGCGCAATGTTCTCGTTCAACGATACGGTTGACGAGGCTGTGCTGAAACCGGCAGCAACGACATACCAGGACGTTACGCCGTCCTTTGTCCAAACAGGGATCGGTAATTTCTTCGGCAACATCGGTGACGTCTGGACCATGGTCAACAACTTCCTGCAAGGGAAAGTGGAAAACGGCCTGAACGATTTCATGCGTGTTGCCGTAAATACGACGTTCGGTTTTGGCGGCGTGCTGGATATCGCTTCGGAAGCGGGCATCCAGAAGCACAAGGAAGATTTCGGTCAGACGCTGGGCACGTGGGGCGTCGGCTCCGGCCCGTACGTAGTGCTGCCGTTGTTCGGGCCATCGACGGTTCGCGATACTGCTGCGTTGCCGGTCGATATTTACGGCGATCTGTGGACCCATACGACGCCGGTCGATGTGCGTAATACCGGTGCGGTCATCCGTCTGGTCGACCAGCGTGCGCAAGCGTTGAATGCAACCAACCTGCTGGAAGATGTGGCACTGGATCGCTATACCTTCGTGCGCGGGGCCTATCTGCAACGTCGTGAAAGTCTTATTCATGATGGCGTATCGCAGAATTCAAAGCCTGCAAATGCTGAAGGCGCTGCAATCAAGCCTTGATCAGTCAGCCTTGATGCAACGGACTCCAGTCTGTTGCATCAAGCGAACCATGACGGCACACGAGCGGTCGAACTGCTTGAAAACACGGACTTCATCTGCGTGCGATTGAGCGGGCGGATGGGTCCTAAAAGCCAATCATCAATGGATCTAAAAACATGAACTTGCTGAAAAAACTTTCTTTTGCATTGGCCGCGATGTTCTTCGCCGGTTACGCGTCCGCACAGGAAGCGCCGGATGCGCTGATCAAACGCATCAGCGAAGAAGTGATGACAATCGCCAAATCGGACAAGGACATCCAGAACGGCAATCCTCGTCGCATCCAGCAGGTCGTTGACGAAAAGATTCTGCCGAACGTTAATTTCCAGCGAATGACTGCGCTCGCAGCCGGTCGTTACTGGCGTGACGCGACACCGGACCAGCAAAAACAACTGACGACCGAATTCCGCAGCCTGTTGATGTACACCTATTCCGGTGCGATTTCGCAAATTCGTGATCAAAAGCTCGAATACAAGCCGCTGCGTGCCGATCCTGCCGATACCGAAGTCATCGTCAATACACAAGTGCTCCAGCCGCGCGGCGAGCCGATTCAACTCAGCTATCGCCTGGAAAAAACGCCGGCCGGCTGGAAAATCTACGACGTCAATGTGCTTGGCGCCTGGTTGGTTGAAACGTACAAGGGCAGCTTTGCCTCTGAAATCAGCAAGTCCGGCATCGACGGCCTGATCAAGACACTGGCCGATCGCAACAAGAAGCTGGCTGGCAGCATGGCAAAAACCGGCAAGGCACCTGTGCCTGCTGCCCAATAATTCTTCCGTTTCTCAGATAAACGATATGTATCAGCCTGACGCATCGCTGACCTTCGACAATGCCAAAACGGCATTGCATGCCGGGCTGCAGGCAATTGCCGGCGGTCAGACGGAGATCGACTTTGCGCAGGTGAAAACTGTCGATTCATCGGCGGTCGCTGTTGCGCTGGCCTGGCAACGCGCTGCCAGGGCGAGTGCGGCTTCGCTGGCTTTCCGCAATCTGCCGGAAAACCTCCGCAGTCTGGTCGCGCTCTATGACATCGAGGCGTTGATCGGCATTGGCAATCCGCATTCCGCCCAGCCGCATCATTGACCCTGTCAGCAGTTTTCTCCCGGCGCACCGCCATTTTCCAGTCTGAAGCTTTACCCCGAAATCCAATATAATCAAGGGTTTCGCCATTCGGCCGGTGCAGGATGCGCCGCCGTTTGCCGTTTCATTCTTGCGTAAAGTGTCATAGCCAACATGGCTGCCATACAAATCAACAAGGTCGAAAAAAGCTATCGTTCGCTGAAGGCGCTGAACGGCGTTTCGCTCGCGATCGAGGAAGGCGAATTTTTCGGCCTGCTCGGGCCCAATGGCGCCGGCAAGACGACGCTGATTTCCATCATCGCCGGCCTCAATCGCGCCGACAGCGGCAACGTGGCGGTACACGGACACGATGTCGTGACCGATTATCGTCAGGCGCGCAAACTGCTGGGCGTCGTGCCGCAGGAGCTGGTGTTCGATCCTTTCTTCACAGTGCGCGAAACGTTGCGCATCCAGTCCGGCTATTTCGGCCTGAAGAATAATGATGCGTGGATCGACGAGGTCATGCATCACCTCGACCTGACCAACAAGGCTGACGTCAATATGCGCGCGCTGTCCGGCGGCATGAAGCGTCGCGTGCTGGTGGCGCAGGCACTGGTGCACAAGCCGCCGGTGATCGTGCTGGATGAGCCGACCGCCGGCGTCGATGTGGAATTGCGCCAGACGTTGTGGAAATTCATCTCCCGCCTGAACCGGGAAGGCCACACGGTCGTGTTGACGACACACTATCTGGAAGAAGCGCAGGCACTGTGCAATCGTGTCGCGATGCTGAAGGCCGGACAGGTTGTGGCGCTCGATACGACGTCGTCATTGATCAAGCGCATCTCGGGATCGCAGTTGGTGGTGACGCTGACCTCCGGCAGATTGCCGACCGAATTGCACGAACTGGTTTCACATCCGGAGGAACTTGCGGGCGGTAATAAATTCACGTTGCGCGTTAATGAATACGGCGATGTCGAGCCGATCCTGGCCAAATTGCGCCAGGCGGGCGTCGTCATCGACGATATGCAATTGCAACAAGCCGATCTGGAAGACGTTTTCATCCAGATCATGGAAGGTGAGAAATGACCGGTTTCCAGACATTGTTTTACAAGGAAATGCTGCGCTTCTGGAAGGTCGCAACGCAGACGGTTGCCGCACCTATTCTGACGGCTGTGTTGTATCTGCTGGTTTTTGGCCACGTGCTGGCGAATCACGTGCAGGTCTATCCTGGCGTTGCGTATACGGCGTTTCTGGTTCCCGGGCTGGTGATGATGAGCGTGCTGCAGAATGCGTTCGCCAATTCATCGTCCTCGCTGATCCAGTCGAAGATCACCGGCAATCTGGTCTTCGTGCTGTTGCCGCCGCTGTCGCATTGGGAATTATTCGGCGCCTATGTGTTGGCTGCCGTGGTGCGCGGTCTGGTGGTCGGCACCGGTGTGTTTATCGTGACGGCATGGTTTGCCGACATGTCTTTCGTTGCGCCATGGTGGATTGTGATTTTCGCGATTCTGGGTGCGGCAATACTAGGGACGATGGGTCTGATCGCCGGTATCTGGGCCGAAAAATTCGACCAGCTCGCCGCGTTCCAGAACTTCCTGATCATGCCGGCGACGTTCCTGTCCGGCGTATTCTATTCGGTGCATTCGCTGCCGCCGTTCTGGCAGACGGTCTCGCACTTGAATCCGTTCTTTTACATGATCGACGGTTTCCGTTACGGTTTTTTCGGTCAGTCCGATGTGAATCCGTTGGCGAGCTGTGCGGCTGTAACGTGTTTTCTGGTTGTGCTGGCAGCGTTCGGCATGACCTTGCTGAAGAGCGGCTACAAGCTGCGCCATTGATCATCCATTTAATTAACAAACTTAAAGGCAAATCATGTTGCCCACTCCGGAACTGGTAAAAAGCTATATCGTCGCAGGACTTGATTGCACGCATGTTGAAGTGAGTGGCGACGGTTCGCATTTTGAAGCCGTGATCGTATCGAGTGCCTTTGCCGGCAAGCGTCTGATTCAGCGTCATCAACTGGTATATGCCGCGCTTGGCGACCGCATGAAGGCGGAAATTCATGCGTTGTCGATGAAGACGCTGACACCAGAAGAGTTTCAGCAATAAGCCAACAACAAGTCGCGGCTCGAACGAATGCGATTGAACGCGTACTACTGAACAAGCACCACTGAACTGGATCTGCGTTAATGGACAAGCTTTTGATACAGGGCGGTCACCGTCTCTCCGGCGAGATCGTCATTTCCGGCGCAAAGAATGCGGCACTGCCGATTCTGTGTGCAGGCCTGCTGACGGCGGACACCGTTTCGCTCGGCAACGTGCCGCGCCTGCAGGACGTGGCCACGATGCTGAAACTGCTGCGCCAGATGGGCTTGCAGATTGAGCAGGATGGCGAAAACGTTACGCTGAACGGCAGCGCCATCGACAAGTTGGAAGCGCCTTATGAAATGGTTAAGACGATGCGCGCATCGATCCTGGTGCTCGGTCCGTTGCTTGCACGTTTTGGCGAAGCGAAAGTGTCATTGCCAGGAGGATGTGCCATCGGTTCGCGTCCGGTCGATCAGCACATCAAAGGCTTGCAGGCGATGGGCGCGGAAATCACGATCGAGGCTGGTTACATTCACGCGAAGGCAAAACGCCTGAAAGGCGCGCGCATCCTCACCGACATGATTACCGTCACCGGCACGGAAAACCTGTTGATGGCAGCGACTCTGGCCGAGGGCGAGACCGTGCTGGAAAATGCAGCACGCGAACCGGAAGTCACCGATTTGGCGAATCTGCTGGTGGCGATGGGCGCCAGCATCAGTGGCATCGGTACCGATCGTCTGGTGATTCAAGGTGTCGAGCGCTTGCATGGCGGGTCGCACACGGTCATTGCGGATCGCATTGAAACGGCAACCTTCCTGTGTGCCGTGGCGGCAGCCGGCGGTGATGTCACATTGCGTCGCGTGCGCACGGATACATTTGATTCGGCAATCGACAAGTTGCGCGAAGCGGGAGCAGTGTTGACGTCCGGCGACGACTGGATTCGCATCCAGATGTCGTCGCGACCGAAGGCGGTCAGTTTCCGCACGACCGAATATCCGGGTTTTCCGACCGATATGCAGGCGCAGTTCATGGCGATGAACTGCATCGCCGAAGGCAGCAGCCGCGTGATCGAAACCATTTTTGAAAACCGCTTCATGCATGTGCAGGAAATGAATCGTCTCGGTGCCGCCATCACGATCGAGGGCCATACCGCCATCATCAACGGCGTCGACAAACTGGTCGGCGCACCGGTGATGGCAACCGATTTGCGCGCCTCGGCGTCGCTGGTGATTGCCGCCCTTGCCGCAGAAGGCGAAACCTGCATCGATCGCATTTATCATCTGGATCGCGGTTACGATCGCATGGAAGTCAAACTGTCCGCCGTCGGCGCCCACATTCAGCGAGTGAAATAACATGACGCAACAACTGACGCTGGCACTGTCGAAAGGCCGCATCTTCGAGGAAACGCTGCCGCTGCTGGAAGCGGCCGGCATCAAGGTGACGGAAGATCCGGAAAAATCGCGCAAGCTGATTCTTCCGACGAACGACGCAAACGTGCGCGTCATCATCGTGCGTGCATCCGACGTGCCGACCTACGTGCAATATGGCGCGGCCGACTTCGGTGTGGCAGGCAAGGATGTCTTGCTGGAACACGGAGGTGAAGGGCTGTATCAGCCGATCGATCTGAATATCGCGAAGTGCCGGATGTCGGTCGCGGTCAAGGATGGCTTCGACTATGCCAGCGCGGTGAAGCAGGGCGCGCGTCTGCGTGTTGTCACCAAGTATGTGCAGACCGCGCGTGAACACTTCGCGTCGAAAGGCGTGCACGTCGATCTGATCAAGCTGTACGGCTCGATGGAGCTCGGCCCGTTGGTCGGCCTCGCCGATGCAATCGTCGATCTGGTCAGCACCGGCAGTACGCTGCGCGCCAACCATCTGGTCGAAGTCGAGCAGATCATGGAAATTTCATCGCGCCTTGTCGTCAATCAGGCGGCGCTGAAATTGAAGCGGGAAAAACTGCAACCCATCCTCGAAGCATTCGAAAAAGCTTCGGTGCAGTACGCATGATCGATGCGTATTGAACGCAACGTCAGATTGACGTTGTCGCTAGTACGCGATTGCATGAACAATTGATCGAGAAACAGCATGGCTATTCAAATCAGAAAATTCGACTCCACTCACCCTGACTTCAAGAAGCAACTGGCGGATGTGCTCGCATTCGAGGCGTCCGAAGACGAGGCAATCGATCGTTCTGTACAGCGTATTCTGGAGGACGTGAAAAAGCGTGGCGATGCCGCCGTTCTGGAATACACGAAACAGTTCGATCAGGTCGATGCGACGTCCATGTCCGTGCTGGAAATCGGGCAAGCCGATTTGCAAGCCGCACTCGATCAATTGACGCCGGCGCGCCGTGCCGCGTTGCAGACGGCAGCCGATCGTGTACGTGCGTATCACGAGCGTCAGAAAAACGAGATCGGCTCCAATGGTTTCACCTATACGGAAGCCGATGGCACCGTGCTTGGTCAAAAGGTGACGCCGCTCGATCGCGTCGGTCTGTATGTGCCGGGTGGCAAGGCGGCGTATCCGTCGTCGGTGTTGATGAATGCGATCCCTGCAAAGGTTGCCGGTGTGCCGGAAGTCATCATGGTGGTACCGACCCCGAGCGGCGTGAAGAATGAACTGGTGCTCGCTGCGGCAGCCATGTCCGGCGTCGACCGCGTGTTCACCATTGGCGGCGCGCAGGCAGTCGGCGCGCTGGCTTACGGCACGACAACGATTCCGCAAGTCGACAAGATCGTCGGGCCGGGCAACGCCTATGTTGCCGCCGCCAAACGCCGCGTGTTCGGCACGGTCGGCATCGACATGATTGCCGGTCCGTCGGAAATTCTCGTTATCTGTGACGGCACGACCGATCCTGACTGGATCGCAATGGATCTGTTCTCGCAAGCAGAGCACGACGAGCTGGCGCAATCGATTCTGATCTGCCCGGATGCGGATTATCTGGACGCCGTTGCCGCCAGCGTGAATCGTCAACTGGTCGACATGCCGCGCAAGGATGTAATCGCAACCTCGCTGACAAATCGCGGTGCCCTGATCAAGGTGCGCGACATGGATGAGGCATGCGAGATTGCCAACCTGATCGCGGCCGAGCATCTGGAAATTTCCGCAGAAAATCCGCAGCAATGGGCCGATAAAATTCGCCACGCAGGCGCAATGTTCCTCGGCCGTTATTCTTCCGAATCGCTGGGCGATTACTGTGCCGGCCCGAACCATGTGCTGCCGACATCGCGCACCGCGCGTTTTTCGTCGCCGCTCGGGGTCTACGATTTCCAGAAACGTTCGAGCATCCTGATGGTCAGCGAAGGTGGCGCGCAAACGCTGGGCAAGGTCGCGGCCGAACTGGCTTACGGCGAAGGTTTGCAGGCGCACGCGCGTTCTGCTGAATACCGATTGAAGTGAAGAAGTATCGGCCACGGCGATGAGCGACTGGCGCAACCACATTTTTTGCGAAGACGCGCTGGAAGGTTTGGCGCGCATTCCGGATGGCGCGGTCGACCTGATCATTGCCGATCCGCCTTATGGTCTGGGCAAGGATTACGGCAACGATTCCGACAAGCTGGCAGCCGAGGCCTATCTGCAATGGATGGAGCAATGGATCGTCGCAGCGTTGCCCAAGCTGCAACCCAACGGCAGTTTCTACATCTTCCTCACGTGGCGCTATTCGCCGGAAGTGTTCGTCATGCTGAAGAAGCGCATGACGATGATCAACGAAATCATCTGGGATCGCCGTGTGCCGTCGATGGGCGGCAGTACGCGACGCTTCTCTTCGGTGCATGACACGATTGGCCTCTTCGCCAACAGTAAAAACTATTACTTCGACCTGGACGCGGTGCGCATTCCTTACGATGCGGAGACGAAAAAGGCGCGCTCGCGTTCCATTTTCGTCGGTGCCAAATGGCTGGAGATGGGCTACAACCCGAAGGATGTGTGGAGCGTTTCCCGCCTGCATCGCGAACACCGCGAGCGCGCCGACCACCCGACACAAAAGCCGCTGGAAATCGTCAGCCGCATGATCAAGGCGTCATGCCCGACCGGCGGGGTCGTGCTCGATCCGTTCATGGGAAGCGGCACGACGGCGGTTGCCGCACGCGGTTGCGGCCGCGATTTTGTCGGTTTTGAACTGAACGCCGATTATTGCGCGTTGATCAATCAGCGGTTGCAAGGGGTGACGCCTGCCGAGATTGTCGATCCAGGTTTGGAGAAGCAGTCGCCGCAGAAAGACGTACCGCAAGCAATCTGATTGTTGCTGCAAGGTTGATAAATCGCATGGCATCCTTATTTCCCGTGCCGGAATGCAAAGGCTGTCACGAAATATGGGTAAAATGCTTGTATTGCTGAAAGTTGCCTGCATTGCAGGCACGGCGCCGAAATCGCTGCACTCATTGCCACTATTCGTTGTCACTCGAACATGTCCACGCCCCGTACCGCAGAAATCACGCGCAATACCAACGAAACGCAAATTCGCGTTGCGATCAACATTGACGGCACCGGTCAGCAAAAGCTGAATACCGGCGTGCCTTTTCTCGATCACATGCTGGACCAGATCGCACGTCACGGCCTGATCGATCTGGAGATCGAGGCAAAGGGTGATCTGCACATCGATGCACATCACACTGTGGAAGACGTCGGCATCACGCTGGGACAGGCTTTTGCAAAAGCGATCGGCGACAAGAAGGGCATTCGTCGTTACGGCCATTCGTATGTGCCGCTGGACGAGGCGCTCTCGCGCGTCGTCATCGATTTCTCCGGGCGTCCGGGGCTGGAATTTCACGTTCCGTTCAAACGCTCGATGATCGGTAGCTTCGATGTCGATCTGACGCATGAATTTTTTCAGGGCTTCGTCAATCACGCATTGGTCTCGCTGCACGTCGATAACCTGCGTGGCGAGAACGCTCACCATCAGTGCGAAACCGTATTCAAGGCGTTCGGCCGCGCATTGCGGATGGCCGCCGAACTGGATCCGCGTGCGGCCGGCACGATTCCATCGACCAAGGGCAGCCTGTAAGCTGCGTTTGTACGCAAGGACGTTTCAAAAAACTCGGAAGTCTGAATCAGCGGTATGAAAAAGATAGTGGTAGTGGATTACGGCATGGGCAATTTGCGCTCGGTCGCGCAGGCATTGCGACAGGCTGCGCCGGAAGCGGATGTCCGTATTTCCGGCGAGCCGGCCGATATCAAATCCGCCGATCGCGTGGTGCTGCCTGGTCAGGGTGCGATTCCGGACTGCATGCGTTCGCTGCAGGCGGCGGGACTGCAGGAAGAATTGATGGCGGCAGCGCGCAACAAGCCGCTGTTTGGCGTTTGCGTCGGTGAACAGATGATGTTTGACTGGAGCGAAGAGGGCGATACGGAAGGGCTTGGCCTGTTTCCCGGGAAGGTCGTGAAGTTCAGACTGGAAGATCGCCTGCAGGAAGACGGTTCGCGCTTCAAGGTGCCGCAGATGGGCTGGAACCGCGTGCAACAGACGTTGTCCCATCCGCTGTGGGAAGGTATCGCCGACAACAGTTACTTTTATTTTGTGCACAGCTATTACGCCGTTCCTGCGGAACGCGCACATGTCGCCGGTGAAACGCCGTACGGCGCACCGTTTTGCAGCGCGATCGCACGCGATAATATCTTCGCCACGCAATTCCATCCGGAAAAAAGCGCATCGGCCGGACTGCAGCTGTACAGAAATTTCGTTCACTGGAATCCGTAATATTCGATCCGTAAATTCGTTATTCGCAGAGTCCGCTTTCACCCTTAACCACCTCAACAAAAACGACTCCATGCTGCTCATACCTGCCATCGATCTCAAAGACGGTCATTGTGTTCGCCTGAAACAAGGCGATATGGAACAGGCCACCGTATTTTCCGAAGACCCTGCCGAGATGGCGCGCCACTGGCTGATGCAAGGCGCGCGTCGCCTGCATCTGGTCGACTTGAACGGCGCGTTCGCCGGCAAGCCGAAAAATGAAGCGGCAGTCAAATCCATTCTGCAGGCGGTGCGTGATTACGCCGAGGAACACGATATCGAGGAAATCCCGGTGCAGCTCGGTGGCGGCATCCGCGATCTCGATACGATTGAGCGTTATCTGGATGACGGACTTTCCTACATCATCATCGGCACCGCGGCGGTGAAGAACCCGGGTTTCCTGCATGATGCATGCAGCGCTTTTCCGGGGCAGATTATTGTCGGCCTCGACGCAAAAGACGGCAAGGTCGCAACCGATGGCTGGAGCAAATTATCCGGTCATGAAGTGATCGACCTCGCGAAGAAATTCGAAGATTACGGTTGCGAAGCCATTGTCTATACCGATATCGGTCGCGACGGCATGATGGGCGGCGTCAACATCGATGCCACAGTCAAGCTGGCGCAGAGCATGACGATCCCGGTCATCGCCTCCGGCGGCGTGCACAGCGTCAAGGATGTGGAAGCCTTGTGCGCGGTGCAGGCCGAAGGCATTGAAGGCGTCATCTGTGGCCGTTCGATTTACGAAGGCACGCTTGATCTGCGTTCGGCGCAGGAACGGGCGGACACATTGAGCGGCGTTGATCCAGAAACGCAAGCGGACGCCGACGCATAATGACTCTGGCAAAACGCATCATTCCTTGTCTGGACGTGACTGCGGGTCGTGTCGTCAAGGGCGTCAATTTTCTTGAGTTGCGCGACGCCGGCGATCCGGTGGAGATTGCACGTCGCTACGACGCGCAGGGCGCGGACGAAATCACGTTTCTCGATATCACTGCCACCTCGGATGGCCGTGATCTCATTCTCGATATCATTGAAGCAGTCGCATCCGAGGTCTTCATTCCGCTGACGGTCGGCGGGGGTGTGCGTGCGGTGGACGATGTGCGCCGTTTGCTCAACGCAGGTGCCGACAAGGTTGGCATCAACAGTTCGGCAATCAGCAATCCGCAACTAGTGTTCGACGCATCGCAGAAATACGGTTCGCAATGCATCGTGGTGGCCATCGATGCGAAGAAAGCTGCGGACGGTCGCTGGGAAGTATTCACGCACGGCGGTCGCAAGGCGACCGGACTGGATGCGGTCGAATGGGCAAAAAAAATGGAAAGCCTGGGCGCGGGTGAAATCCTGTTGACCAGCATGGACCGCGACGGCACCAAATCCGGATTTGATCTGGCGTTGACGCGCGCGGTTTCGGATGCAATCAGCATTCCGGTCATCGCCTCGGGCGGCGTCGGCGGTTTGCAGGATCTGGCGGACGGCATCAAGCTCGGCCATGCCGATGCCGTTCTGGCTGCCAGTATTTTCCATTATGGCGAACACACGGTGCCGGAAGCCAAAAGCTTCATGGCCGGACAAGGCATTCCGATGAGGTTGGTATGAGCAGCAACGCAAAATGGTTGAACAAAGTCAAGTGGGATGAGCACGGTCTGGTGCCGGTCATCGCGCAGGAAGTCGGCAGCAACGATGTGTTGATGTTTGCGTGGATGAATCGCGACGCGCTGGCGAGGACTATCGAAACAGGTGAAGCGGTTTACTGGAGCCGTTCGCGCAAGAAGCTGTGGCACAAGGGTGAAGAATCCGGTCACACGCAGAAAGTGCATGAAGTGCGTCTCGATTGCGACGAAGATGTCGTTCTGTTGAAAGTGGAGCAGGTTGGCAATGTTGCCTGCCACACCGGACGGCATTCCTGCTTCTTCCAGAAATTCGAAGGCGATGCCGGCAACGGCGACTGGCAGACAGTCGAACCGGTCCTGAAAAATCCGGACGATATTTACAAGTGAAAGTGCATCGGTGATGAGCGATACCTTGAAACGCCTGGCGGAAGTCATCGAGTCGCGCAAACCGTCCAACGGCGGCGATCCGGAGAAATCCTATGTCGCACGCCTGTTCTCGAAGGGCGACGACGCGATCCTGAAAAAAATCGGTGAAGAGGCGACCGAAACCGTGATGGCAGCCAAGGATGCCCGCGTGGATGGCGACAAATCCAAGGTGCTGTACGAGTGCGCCGACCTGTGGTTTCATTCGCTGGTCATGCTGGCGCAGTTCGATCTGACGCCGCAGGATGTGCTGAACGAACTGGCGCGCCGCGAAGGCTTGTCCGGTCTGGATGAAAAAGCGGCACGTGCACAGTGATTGTCATCTGTACGTCATTCATGCTGCTTAAAATATTCGAGAGAGACGGAGTGCGTTTTGGATAACTGCATCTTTTGTAAAATCGCCGCGAAACAGATCCCATCGAAAATTATTCACGAAGACGACGATCTGCTGGTTTTCCACGATATCAATCCGGCGGCAGCGGTTCACTTTCTGATTGTTCCCAAGAAACACATCGCCACACTGGCTGACTGCACGGAAGCGGATGGCGCGTTGTTGAGTAAAATGTCCCTGCTGGCGCCGAAACTGGCGCAGCAGCTCGGATGCGGCTACAGCGTGGAAAACGGCGAGGCGAAGGGTGGTTTCAAGACGCTGTTCAACACCGGACCTGACGGCGGACAAGAGGTGTACCATCTGCACATGCACGTAATCGGCGGACCGCGTCCGTGGACGCGTTCCCCGGTCTGACGGGACGCAGAAATTTCTAGGCGAATGCCATCAAGGAGAGAAAGCAATGGGTTCATTTAGCATCTGGCACTGGCTGATCGTACTGGTCATCGTGATGCTGGTTTTCGGCACCAAAAAACTGGGCAACATCGGCTCGGACGTCGGCAAGGCGGTCAAGGGATTCAAGGATGGCGTAAAAGGCGAAGAAGAAAAAGCTTCGTCGCAAGCTGCGCCTTCGCAGGTCGCTGACAAAAGCACTGTCGATGTCGAAGTGAAAGAGAAGTCGAACAGTTGATCATTCTCGCGACGTTCCGATCCTGGTTGATTAATCGGATGTCGCGAAACATGTTCAGCCTATCGCACATCACATGATCGACATCGCCTTCTCCAAGCTCGCGATCATCGGCGTTGCAGCGCTGGTATTCATCGGCCCGGAAAAACTGCCGAAGGTTGCGCGCATGGCCGGTACCCTGTTCGGCCGGGCGCAGCGTTATATCAATGAAGTGAAATCCGAAGTCAGTCGAGAGATGGAGCTCGACGAATTGCGCAAGATGCATCAGGACATTCAGTCTGCTGCCGGCGACGTGGAGCGGACGATCTCACGCAATCTGTCGGAGACGGAAGGCGAATTACGATCGGTATGGGACGAGCCTTCAGGCCAGACCGAGGCGTTGAGTTCACCCCCCTTTGATTCGAGCATTGTGAAGTCGAAGGATTTCCGCAAGAAAAAGCTGGCGCACACGTCGGCCGTTCCTTCCTGGTACAAGCGACAGAGCGGTCAGCGTTCACGTGTTATTTCCGGTGCGGCACGCATGGCGAAATACCGTCCCGCCAGCGCACGCAAATCTCCTTCCTTCTTCCAATGACGCAGTTCGTATCTGACTGCACCGGTTTTTCCAACACAGACAATGTCCGTTGCTCGACGACGGCTGAAAACAAGACATGATTGGCAACGAAGATTCGTTCATCTCGCACCTGATCGAGCTGCGCAGCCGACTGATGAAAGCTGCAATCGCGGTGATCGTCATCTTCCTGTGCCTGATGCCGTGGGCCGGCAACATTTACGATTATCTGGCGCTGCCGATGATGCAGTCGCTGCCGCAGGGCAGCAAGATGATTGCAATCGGAGTGATCACGCCGTTCCTGATTCCGGTCAAGGTAACGATGCTGGTGGCCTTCATCATCGCCTTGCCCTGGGTGCTGTACCAGATGTGGGCATTTGTTGCGCCGGGTTTGTATTCGCACGAAAAGAAGCTGATCGCGCCGCTGGTAATATCTTCATCGGTCTTGTTTATCGCTGGCGTGGCGTTCTGTTATTTCCTCGTGTTCGGCGTGATTTTTCATTTCATCAACAATTTTGCGCCGCATTCGATTTCGGTCGCGCCGGATATCGATAGCTATTTCAGTTTCGTGATGACGATGTTTGTCGCGTTCGGCCTGACGTTTGAAGTGCCGATTGTGGTGATCGTGCTGGTGCGGATGGGTTTGGTATCCGTCGAAAAACTCAAACAGATACGCCCCTATGTGATTGTCGGCGCGTTCGTTGTTGCCGCGGTCGTGACGCCGCCAGACGTGATGAGCCAGATGCTGCTCGCCGTGCCGCTTTGCCTGTTGTATGAAGTCGGCTTGCTGCTGGCGCCGATGTTCGTGAAGATCACGCAGGCACCGGCCGAATCGGAATCGGTCTGATTGCCTAAATTTGACGCAGCCAGCTGATCAGCGGCCACGCGTCCTTGAATCCCGACATCAATAGTTTTTCCAGTGCATCCGGATCCTTGATGACGGGCATCTCCTGCCAGACAATAAAGCTTTTCAGCTTGATGTATTCCAGATGGGGCGCATCGACGTCGAACCCTTTTGGCGGACGCGTCAACTTGCCTTCCTGTTGAAGGTCGCCGTAGGTTTCCTTCATTTTGCGATTATTAATCACCTTGGAAAAACTGCCCGGATCGTCGACGATGCGCTGACGGATCGCGCGCAGGCGATCCGATGGCGGCAAATACTCGCCGCCTGCGACCAGCAGCAATCCCTTTTCATTGATCTGAAAATAATAGGCCGGGCCACCGCCCTGGCTGGGCTTCTTCAAACCGCTGGCAGTGATGGCCGCCGAAAAATGCGTCTTGTACGGAATCTTTTCCTTCGAAAAACGCATGTCGCGATTGATGCGGAACATGGCTTTTTTCGGATTGCAGCCGGCAATGGCCGGATCGAACTTGCTGATGTTGGCAATCAAACGAATCACCAGTTCGAGAAATTCGGCGCGGAGAATGTCATAGCGCGGCTTGTTCATCACAAACCACGCACGGTTGTTGTTCTCCGACAGCTCGGCCAAATATTGCGTCAAGTCGCGGACGTGCATGGATCTTCCTGTTTATTCGATCAAGGGTCGCTTATTCCGCTTCGCGCGGAGGTGCTTTCGGACGAATGCCGACCACAACGCTGAGCGTGGTTTCCTGATTGCGGCGCAGCACGACGATGGAAGCTTTCTTCCCTGGCGATAGTTGCGCAATCTGATTGAGCATGTCGGCCATGTCCGCCACGTTCTTTCCATCGACTGAGACCAGAATATCGCCCGGTTGCATGCCCGCCTTGTCCGCAGGGCCGCCGCGCAAAACGCCGGCGATGATCGCGCCGTTGCTTTTCTTCAGGCCGAAACTTTCTGCCAGTTCCGGTGTGATGTCTTGCGGTTCGACGCCAATGTAGCCGCGGATGACCTGGCCGTCCTTGATGATGGCATCCATGACCGATTTGACCGTTGTGACCGGGATCGCAAAGCCGATGCCGAGCGAGCCGCCGCTGCGCGAATAAATTGCGGTGTTGATGCCGAGCAGATTGCCGTTGGCGTCGATCAACGCGCCACCGGAGTTGCCGGGATTGATGGCAGCGTCGGTCTGGATGAAGTTTTCAAATGCGTCGAGGATGCCAAGGTGATTGCGGCCGAGTGCGGAAATGATGCCCATCGTGACCGTTTGGCCGACGCCGAACGGATTGCCGATCGCCAGCACGACGTCGCCAACTTTTGCTTCTTCGACATGGCCGAGCGTGATGGCGGGCAGATTGTCGAGATCGATCTTGACGACGGCGAGATCGGTTTCCGGATCGGAGCCGACGACTTTGGCAAGCGCCTTGCGACCATCGGCCAGCGCGACTTCGATTTCGTCGGCGGCTTCGACCACATGATTATTCGTCAGGATGTAGCCTTGCTGGCTGACAATGACGCCGGACCCTAGGCTGACCTGTTTTTCCTGTTCTTCGTCGAAGCGATCGCCGAAGAATTTACGGAAGAACGGATCGTCCATGAACGGGTTCTGCGATGGTGCGGCGGTCTTGCTGGTGAAGATGTTGACCACGGACGGCATTGCCAATTTGGCTGCGTCGCGGAACGATCCCTGCGTTGGCGGCGTGTTGGGTGGCGCTTCCAGCATCGGAATCGATGTGGCGCTGCGTACTTTTTGGGCAGTGCCGAAAACACCGCCGCCCCACTCGGGTTTCAAGGTCGCTACAATGAACAAGATCGCCAAACCGACAGTTACGGTTTGCGCAAACAACAGCCAGAGACGTCGCATAAAAGGGTAGGAAGATGAGTCAGAAATCGATAGCCAGAGATGAACTCGCCAAATATCTGGCCAGCACGCTTGATATTACTCGTTTTCGGGATTATTGCCCAAACGGCCTTCAGGTAGAAGGACGTTCACAAATCGAAACAATCGTGACCGGTGTGACAGCCAGTGTCGCGTTGCTGGAGGCGGCGATTGAAAAAGGCGCCGATGCGATTCTCGTGCACCACGGTTACTTCTGGCGTGGTGAAGACATGCGCGTGATCGGGCAAAAACACACGCGGCTCAAGTTGCTGCTGGAACATGACATCAATTTGTTCGCATACCATCTGCCGCTCGACATGCATGCAGAGTTTGGCAACAACGTGCAACTGGCGCGCCTGCTCGGCTTGTTGCCGGAATCGCGTTTCGGCGAGGATGACTTGGGCTGGCTCGGAGTGACTGATGATGCGATGGTTGATTCGGTCGGTGCGCTGGCCCAGCGGATCGAGCAGCGCCTGGGGCGCGTGCCGTTGCTGATCGGCGATCCGGCGCAAAAGGTAGGCAAGGTCGGTTGGTGCACCGGCGCCGCACAGAGTTTGCTCGGCGATGCCGTCGCTGCCGGTGCCGATGTCTATCTTAGCGGCGAAATATCGGAGCCGACCGTGCATCTTGCGCGTGAGGCGCGCGTGGCTTATCTGGCCTGTGGACATCACGCGACAGAGCGCTACGGCATTAAGGCATTGGGCGAACGCATTGCGAAAACATTCGGCATCACGTGTCACTTCATCGATATCGACAATCCGGTTTGATGCTGTGTATTACATGTCAACGCGGTAGGCCCATTTTGTCGGCAAACGGCATGTTGCTATGATATAACTCGCTTCTCACAATAATTACGTGCGCGTTGATTTTATTGCGCAGGAGACGGGACAACATGTTGCAACCGGTAACCGACGAAAAACCGATCACCGTTCTGGTGGTAGAGGACGACGCAGTCACGCGTCGAGCCTTGTCGCTGGCAATTGAAAAAGAACCATCGCTCAAGTTGCTGGCTGCGCTGGATTGTGTCCAGTCCGCACTGGCATGGCTGGAAAAGCAGTCAGCTTCCATTCTGCTGGTCGATCTCGGCCTGCCGGACGGCACCGGCATCGATGTCATCCGTTATTGCGCAAACCGTCATCCGGATTCAGGTATCTTGGTAATCACGACATCGAGTGACGATGACAACATCCTCGCCAGCATCGAGGCAGGTGCTTCAGGTTATGTGTTGAAGGATGCCGGGCAACCGGACATCGTGTCGTCGTTGCTGGAATTGCATAAAGGCGGTTCGCCGATCAGCCCGACCATTGCACGCAAGGTGCTGGCGAAAATGCGCGGTAAGCCGGTGGTTGAGGCGGTTGAGGTACAAAGTGGCAGCAAGCTGCCTGAAGTTTATTTAACCAAGCGTGAAGCGGCAATTCTGGATTTGATTGCGCGTGGCGACAGTTATGGCGAGGTGGCGAAACAGTTGTCACTGTCGGTTGGAACAGTGCAGACGCACATCAAGAACATTTACGACAAACTGTCAGTGCATTCGCGCGGTGAAGCAGTGTACGAGGCAAACCGGCGCGGGCTGCTGCAGATGGACCGGCTCAAGGCGCGGCAGGCATGAGCAATAAAAAGAGTCCGTCGGACTCTTTTTTATTTGGGTGCTTTATTTTTTCAGCGAGTCGCGGATTTCACGCAGCAGAACGATGTCTTCCGGCGTGGCAGCTTCCGGTGCAGGCGGTTCGGCTTTTTTGACCTTGTTGATGATGCGTACCATCTGAAAAATGATGAAAGCAAGAATGATGAAATTCAGCGAAATGGTGATGAAATTGCCGTAGGCCAAAACTGCACCAAGTTTTTTTGCTTCGATCAATGGCAGATTGGACGCTTGGTCGTTCAGCGGGATGTAGTAGTTGCTGAAGTCCAGCCCGCCGAAGATTTTGCCGACGATCGGCATCACGATATCCTGCACCAGCGAGTCGACAATCTTGCCGAATGCCGCGCCGATAATGACCGCTACTGCCAGATCGACCACATTGCCCTTGACGGCAAAAGCCTTGAATTCCTGCAGTATGCTCATGGTCGAATCCTTCCTTTTTCTGTATTTGTAAAAGTACAACGCGCCGCCGTATGCTAGTTTTTGCTCTCATAAAGGTCAAATCAAATTTATGCATACAAGAGGGCATATTCGTGGATAATGCCTCGCAAAGAAGCAGGTGGAATATCCAAAGTATTCGAAAAGTTCCAGAAAAGTAGTCAAAGGAACATCTATTTGCTTTTAAAACGGAAGTTGACTCCGTTATAATCAAAGGTTGCTAGTAGTTTCGTACGATTTCGCATTTCATAACTGGGGTTGGTATGAGTAACGAAAAGCAGGTCGACTCCGGTCGACGTGGTTTGCTCGTCGCCACATGTGCGGCAGGCGGCGTGGCTGGATTGGCTACAACAGGAGTATTGGTCTCTACCTTTCAACCGTCGGAGCGTGCGAAAGCCGCTGGCGCACCGGTTGAAGTCGATGTCTCAACACTGGCACCAGGCGAAATGCGCACCGTCGAATGGCGTGGCAAACCCGTCTGGATCCTCAAGCGTACGCCAGAACAGATCGAATCCCTGAAGGCAGTTGATGCCCAGGTTGCCGATCCGGAATCCAAGCGTACCCAGTTCTCGACCACGCCGGAATACGCGATGAATGAATGGCGTTCCCGTCAAAAGGATCTGCTGGTCGTTGTCGGGATCTGTCCGCATCTGGGTTGCTCCCCAACCTCAAAATTCCAGACGGGCGCACAGCCCTCGCTGCCGGATGACTGGCATGGCGGTTTCCTGTGCCCGTGTCATGGTTCCACCTTCGATCTGGCCGGGCGCGTTTACAAGAACAAGCCTTCGCCGGACAACCTCCAGGTCCCGCCTTACATGTTTGAAGGCGACACCAAACTGGTCATCGGCAAAGATGAGAAAGGTGAGGCGTAATCATGGCTTTCCAAGAGAAACAACTGCCTGCGGATGCGCCCGTCAGCGACAAGGCATTGAACTGGATTGATGCCCGCTTCCCGTTGTCGTCCACCTGGAAAGCACATCTTTCCGAGTATTACGCTCCCAAGAACTTCAACTTCCTGTACGTTTTCGGTTCGCTCGCACTGCTGGTGCTGGTGATCCAGATCGTCACCGGTATTTTCCTCGTCATGCATTACAAACCGGACGCGAATCTTGCGTTTGCATCCGTCGAATACATCATGCGCGACGTCCCGTGGGGCTGGCTAGTGCGCTACATGCACTCGACCGGCGCATCGGCATTCTTCATCGTGGTGTACATCCACATGCTGCGCGGCCTGTTGTATGGTTCGTATCGCAAACCGCGTGAACTGGTCTGGCTGTTCGGCGTCGGCATCTTCCTGTGCCTGATGGCCGAAGCGTTCTTCGGTTACCTGCTGCCTTGGGGCCAGATGTCGTACTGGGGCGCACAGGTGATCGTCAACCTGTTCGGTGCGATCCCGTTCATCGGTCCTGATCTGTCGTTGTGGATTCGCGGCGATTACGTTGTCTCCGATGCGACATTGAACCGCTTCTTCGCATTCCACGTGATTGCCATCCCGCTGGTGCTGATCGGTCTGGTCGTGGCGCACATCGTGGCATTGCATGAAGTAGGTTCGAGCAATCCGGACGGTGTCGAGATCAAGGAAAAACTGGATGCGAATGGCATCCCGCTCGATGGTATTCCATTCCATCCTTACTACTCGGTGCACGATATTTTCATCGTGACGATTTTCCTGCTGATCTTTACGGCAGTCGTGTTCTTCGCGCCGGAAATGGGTGGTTACTTCCTTGAGTACAACAACTTCGTCCCGGCCGACCCGCTGAAAACGCCGCCACACATCGCACCGGTCTGGTACTTCACGCCGTTTTATTCGATTCTGCGCGCGACCACATCGGACTTCATGGTCTGGCTGGCTGCCGGAGTGGCCGCCTATGTGGCGTTGATTATTGTCAGGACGAAATTGGCCAGCAAGTTCAAGATCGCTGCCGCTGTCATCGGTCTGGCTGTCATCGCCGGCATGTTCATCTTCGATGCGAAATTCTGGGGCGTCGTGCTGATGGGCGTATCGGTCATGATCATGTTCGGCCTGCCTTGGCTCGACACATCTCCGGTCAAATCGATTCGGTATCGTCCTAGCTGGCACAAGTACATTTACATCGTGTTCGGTATCGCCTTCGTCATTCTCGGTTATCTGGGCGTGTTGCCGCCGACCGATGGCCGTACGACCGTGTCGCAAATCTGTACTTTCGTCTATTTCGGTTTCTTCCTGCTGATGCCGTGGTGGAGCGCATTGGGCACATTCAAGCCTGTGCCTGACCGCGTTGTTTTCCATCCGCACTGAGTCGCATAAGGATAAAGAACATGACATTGCTGAAAAAATTGATTGCGACGCTGGTGCTGCTGCCGGGTTTGGCGCTGGCCGCCGAATCCGAGTTCCCGCTGGACCAGGCACCTGACCACACGAAAGATCTCGCAGCATTGCAGAATGGCGCCCGCCTGTTCGTCAACCATTGCCTGAACTGCCACTCGGCCTCGTCTCTGCGCTATAGCAAGCTGCAGGACATCGGCCTGACGAATGAGCAAATCAAGGCGAATCTGCTGTTCACGTCTGACAAGGTCGGCGACATGATGACAGTGGCGATGGCGCCCAAGGATGCGAAGGCGTGGTTCGGTGCAACGCCGCCAGATCTGTCCGTGATTGCACGCGCCAAGGCATCCGGCGCCGGTTCAGGTCCTGACTGGTTGTATACCTACCTGCGTACGTTCTACAAGGACGATACGCGCCCGACCGGTTGGAACAACATGGTGTTCCCGAACGTCGGCATGCCGCACGTCCTGTGGGAGCTGCAGGGCATACGTGCACCAAAATTCGATGAAGTAAAAGATCCGCATGATGAAAGCAAGGTCATTCACAAGTTTGCCGGCTTCGAGCAAGTAACGCCGGGTAAAATGACTTCGCTTGAATACGACAAGTCGGTTGCCGATCTTGTCTCGTTCATGACGTGGATGGCCGAACCTGCACAAAATACCCGCAAACGCCTCGGCGTCTGGGTATTGCTGTTCCTGGGTGTTTTCATCGTGATCACCTGGCGCTTGAACGCTTCCTACTGGAAAGACGTCAAGTAATTTTTGCCCGCAAGGTCTTGCGGGCAGCTGTTCTGGGGTGAGCCGTCCAGCGTCTCACCCTTTTGTTTCTTAAGGAAACTGCAAAATGATGGTTCTTTATTCGGGCACGACCTGCCCATTCTCCCAACGTTGCCGCCTCGTCTTGTTCGAAAAGGGCATGGATTTCGAAGTACGCGACGTTGATCTGTTCAACAAGCCGGAAGACATCTCGACGATGAATCCGTACGGTCAGGTGCCTATTCTGGTCGAACGTGATCTGATCCTGTACGAATCCAACATCATCAATGAATACATTGACGAACGTTTCCCGCATCCGCAACTGATGCCGGCCGATCCGCTGATGCGCGCGCGCGCGCGACTGATGTTGTTCAATTTCGAAAAGGAATTGTTCATTCACGTTCATACCCTGGAAAACGACAAGGGGCGTGGCGGTGAGAAGATCCAGGAAAAGGCTCGCAATGAAATTCGCGATCGCCTGACTACGCTGGCACCGTTGTTCCTGAAGAACAAGTACATGCTGGGTGATGAATTCTCGATGCTGGATGTCGCAATTGCACCGCTGTTGTGGCGTCTCGATCATTATGGTATCGAACTGTCGAAAACTGCTGCACCGCTGATGAAATACGCAGAACGCATCTTCTCGCGTCCTGCCTATATCGAAGCGTTGACACCATCCGAAAAGGTCATGCGCCGCTAAAAGCCTGACCATGCCTCAGTCCTTGTCGCTGTAACTTGTACGGCAACACGGACGACGCATGGGGTTGCAAGACGCAGTTTCAAATCATGTCAGAAACATCTACCAAGCCGTATCTGTTGCGTGCCATTTATGAATGGTGCACGGATAACGGCTATACCCCCTACATGGCAGCCGTGGTGGATACACGTACGCGCGTGCCGATGGAATTCGTCAAGAATGGCGAGATCGTTTTGAACATCAGCTTCAGTGCAACCAGTGGCTTGAAGATGGAAAACGATCTTGTTCGCTTCAGTGCGCGTTTTGGCGGCGTTTCGCGCGATATCGTGGTTCCGGTCGACAACGTCGTTGCCATTTACGCACGTGAGAACGGACAGGGCATGGCATTTGAAGCAACGGTTGCATCTGCCGATGAGGCCGTTACCGAACCGGTAGAAGAAATCTCCGATCGAAACGAACCGGCGTCATCCGCTCCGACACTGACTTCAGTGCCAACATCGCAAGGCAAAGCCGATGAAAGTGGTGAAGTCTCCGACGACGATTCCGATCACGAACCGGAGCCACCGAAAAAAGGCGGCAGGCCTACTCTGACGCGTATTAAGTAGGTACAATACTGCCTTCAAAAGTTTGCCGGCTTAGCTCATCAGGTAGAGCACATGATTTGTAATCATGGGGTGGCGGGTTCGAGTCCTGCAGCCGGCACCATATGCAAAGGGTTACTCTCAACATGAGTAACCCTTTTTTATGGACGGCATTTTAGAGCTGGCGAAATCGCTCTCACTTTCTGCGCAGACACTTGCGGATATAGTTTTCTCTGTCTTGTCCTTTTCTGCCTTTGGCGGCGATCTTGCAAGCTCGCTGCCTATGTTCTCGCTCCTTTTTGCTGTGGACCTTGTCGCGGCTCTGCCGCAGACATCGCTTGTAGTCGCCGCTGGTTCCGCTGATCTCATTCCGGCAGGAATCAATTCTCTCCTGTTCGGTTCTTGCATGAACAGGCTGCAGGACCGAGCAGAGCAACAGTACGGTAGCGATGGCAATCTTCATCATGATCAAATCCCTTCTCAAGATGGCCGCACATATCACAGCAGTAACCGTCGGTTTAATAGTGTCATGAAAAAGGCCATCTGTACGATGGCCAATGGAACTAGCTGGAATAGTGTTGAAGAAGCTTATTTCGCCGGCACCGTTGCATCGGGCGTAGGCGTTACGCCGTCAGGCGTGGTCTGCATGGTCGATCCTTGCGGTTTTGAATTCGTACCCATATCCGAGCCGCTTTGCGACGAACGGGACGAATGCGACTTTTTGTGCTTCTTGTGATGCGTGCCGGACTTCATCGAATCCGATTTCGGCCGCGAATTGGTCGCGTCCGGTGTAGGAGTGACTCCATCCGGCGTAGTTGCCGTGTTAGGGGCTGTGCCGTTATTGACTGACTGAGCAAACGCGGCCGTAGAAAACAAAAGTGCGGAAGCCAGGGCAATTGCGCTTGTAGATTTCATCATCTTGATCTCCTTGGTGAGTTTTTCGAACGCAAACGCGTCAATTCATTGGACCATCTGCGGTTCAAATGTTCTGTAGGAAAGCTGCGCGAGAGCTTGTCAGCAATGTCAAACAAAACGGCTCAATGCAATTTGGTCCTGATGTATTCCTCGACCTGCCGGGGTTCAAAATTGGAGATGTTTTTGGAAATCTCGTCTTCGACTAGTTGTTGCGTCTCCTTGCTCAGGTGCTTGCGCAAGGCACCAAGAAATTTCGGAAAGGCAATCAGGCGCAGCTTGTCGTAACGATGTTCCCGGCGCGCCTGATCAAGATAGGCGCCTACCGATTTGGAAAACAAATCCGCAGCATGCTGTTCAGCGGTGACGCTCGGATCTGATGTGTCGCCGGCGCCTTGGCCCCGACCGAAATACCGGCCTTTGGCGTCGGTATTGATGTCGCGGTCGCTTAGCCGCGCCTGCGGATTGATGAAGTCTTCTATTTCGTGAAAATTGCTCTGCTTGCCTTCTACCTCGAAAATTCTGGCGCGATGTTCATCCGCTGCGACGATCCAGGTGGTTTGCATGATGGCCTCCTCAAGATGCGATCAATTTTCGACTGGATGCCTGATGCTTTGTTCAGGCAAATGTCTGCCGTCTGCGTGTCAGACAATGCATGCGCTCAGTCGAAGAGATCGCCTTGTCCGCTCATGCGCACGGACGCGCTTCGCTTGCGGACCACTGGCGCGAGCGGCGGCCTGAAGCCGGCCGCGTCGAGCGCGCTGAAGCGGTTCATGCGCT